>NZ_JACVBK010000006.1:0-476386 GCF_014852325.1 Pseudomonas sp. PDM01 | reverse complement strand
GGAGCAGGACCGGAGCGAGGGCATGCCGAGCCTAGGCGAGGCACCGAACGAAAGGGGCAAGAGCGCTTTGGTTACTTTCGCGCTTTTCGAAAGTGACTCGCCGTAAGGGCGAAACCAATAGCCGCCACAACAGCAAAAACGGATATACACCCAAGGCCCAGAGCCCACCCACCCCAGCGAAAGAGCTGGCGCGTTTCCTGCAAGCCCCCCCGATATCGCCATAAAACGAGCACTTCCGGTGAATCCAGAAGCGCCCTGAGCGGCATTGAAGGTTTTATCCAGAAGGCCTGCAAAAGCTTGATACAGCTTGGCTGAGCCCTGTGACGAACAAGAGGGGAGACGATGAAGGCAGTTATTTTGGCGGGCGGCCTGGGCACGCGCATCAGTGAGGAGTCGCACCTCAAACCCAAGCCGATGATTGAAATCGGCGGCAAGCCAATTCTCTGGCACATCATGAAGCAGTACTCCGCTCACGGGATCCATGACTTCGTGATTTGCCTGGGCTACAAGGGCTACGCGATCAAGGACTTCTTCGCCAACTACTTCCTGCACACCTCTGACGTCACGTTCGACATGTGCAATAACCGCATGGACGTTCACCAGAACTACAGCGAGCCATGGCGCGTCACGCTCATCGATACCGGTGAAGACACCATGACCGGCGGGCGCTTGCGTCGGGCCAGCCGCTACCTGGAAAACGAAGACGCGTTCTGCTTCACCTACGGCGACGGCGTGTCCGATTTGAACATCGGAGCCCTGGTGGACTTCCACCTGTCCCACGGCAAGCTCGCCACGGTCACGGCGGTTCAGCCGCCTGGCCGTTACGGCGCACTGGAACGCGACGGTCACCTGGTCCGCGGTTTTACTGAAAAGCCGCGCGGTGACGGAGGCTGGATCAATGGTGGCTTCTTTGTGCTGTCGCCCAAGGTCCTGCCGCTGATTACCGCCGACGAGACGGTTTGGGAATCCGAGCCTTTGGTCGGCCTGGCCAGCAGCGGTCAACTGGCTGCCTACCAGCACGATGGTTTCTGGCACCCGATGGACACCCTGCGCGATAAAAACCATCTGGAGCATTTGTGGCAGAGCGGGGAGGCCCCATGGAAGCAATGGGACTGAGCCCGGAATTCTGGCGCGGCAAGCGAGTTCTGCTGACGGGCCACACCGGTTTCAAAGGCAGTTGGCTGACGTTGTGGCTGCAAAGCCTCGGCGCGAAAGTCAGCGGGTTTTCCCTCGATCCGTCCACCGAGCCGAGCCTGTTCGAACTGGCACGTGTCCACGAAGGCATCAACGATCAGCGCGGCGACCTGCGTGACCTGGGGGCCCTGCTTGAACTGATCGCCGACACCCAACCGGAAATCGTCCTGCACCTGGCGGCCCAGCCGCTGGTGCGCGAGGGTTATCGCGACCCGTTGGGGACTTACTCCAGCAACGTCATGGGCACCCTGAACCTGCTTGAAGCGATCCGTCAGGTCGGCGGCGTGCGCGCCTGCGTGCTGGTGACCACCGACAAGGTCTACGCCAATCAGGAATGGTTGTGGCCGTACCGTGAAAACGAAGCCCTCGGCGGCCACGATCCTTACAGCAGCAGCAAAGCCTGCTGCGAGTTGCTGGCGCAGTCGTATGCGGCATCGTTTTTCCCGGCCGAGAAGTATGCCGAACACGGTCTGGCCCTGGCCACGGCCCGAGCCGGCAACGTGTTGGGCGGCGGTGATTTTGCCCCTGAACGTCTGATTCCCGATGTCCTGAAAGCCTGGTCTGCCGACGAGCCGGTGACCCTGCGCTACCCGCAAGCGGTCCGCCCGTGGCAACACGCGCTGGAGCCGCTGGCCGGTTACCTGCAACTGGCCGCCGCTCTTTACGAGCGAGGCCCCGAGTTCGCCGGTGCGTGGAACTTCGGCCCGAGCGAAGCGGACATGTGCAGCGTCGGCGAAGTGGTCGAACTGCTTGCCAACCGCTGGCCACAAGCGCGCGGATTGCGCATCGAACCGAGCGAACTGCATGAAGCAGGCCTGTTGCGCCTGGACAGCAGCCGCGCCCGCCAACTGTTGGCCTGGCAGCCGCGCTGGTCGCTGCAACAATGCCTGACCCAGACACTCGACTGGCATCTGGCCTGGCAAAACGGCGACGACATGCGTGGCATCACGTTGGGTCAGTTGAACCTGTACCGAGGCGCGCTGTGAGCGAGTTTTCGTTGAAGGCGCTGCCGCTGACGGGCTTGTTCAGCGTGCAGCACAAACGCTTCGAAGACGATCGCGGGCACTTCGCCCGGTTGTTCTGCGAGGGCAGCCTGAGCGCCTTCGGCCAAGCGTTTTCCATTCGCCAGATCAACCATTCCTGCACCCGTGCACGCGCGAGTGTGCGTGGTCTGCATTACCAGAATGCCAACGCGCCGGAAGCCAAGCTGATCACCTGCCTGCGCGGTGAAGTCTGGGATGTGGCGGTGGACTTGCGGCCCGACTCCGCAACGTTCCTGCACTGGCACGCCGAACACCTGCGCGCCGGCGACGGTCGCAGCCTGCTCATTCCTGCCGGTTTTGCCCACGGCTTCCAGACCCTGACCGACGACGCCGAATTGCTTTACCTGCACAGCGCCGATTACGCGCCGGAGCATGAAGGCGGCTTGTCGGTGAACGATCCACGGCTGGCGATTGCCTGGCCGTTGCCTGTCAATAATCTGTCAGCCAGGGACGCCATCCATCCCTTGCTCGATGAACGTTTCGCTGGAGTGCGTCTATGAACTGCCGTGGTTGCGGTACTCCTTTGGCCTTGCCGCTGATCGATCTCGGCACCTCGCCGCCGTCGAACGCCTACGTTCGTGCCGATCAGCTGGAACAGGCTGAACAGTGGGTGCCACTCAAGGTTGCGGTGTGTCAGCAGTGCTGGTTGGTGCAAACCGAGGATTACACCAGCGCCGACAGCCTGTTCGACGCTGAGTATGCGTATTTCAGTTCGTTCTCCAGCACCTGGCTGGCGCATGCCGATCGCTACGTCGCCGAGATGGTCGAGCGCTTCGGCCTGACCGCCGACAGTCGTGTAGTGGAAATCGCTGCCAACGACGGTTACCTGTTGCAGTACGTCGCCGGTCGCGGCATCCCTTGCCTGGGCGTTGAGCCAACCCGCAGCACCGCGCAAGCGGCGCGGGAAAAAGGCCTGGAGATCCGCGAGTTGTTCTTCGGCCGTCACACCGCTGCGCGATTGGTCAGCGAAGGCTGGTCCGCGGACCTGATGGCTGCCAACAACGTGTTGGCCCACGTGCCGGACATCAATGATTTCCTCGGCGGCTTTGCAACCTTGCTCAAGCCGACCGGCGTGGCGACGTTCGAGTTTCCGCAGCTGCTGACGCTGATGGCCGGGCAACAGTTCGACACGCTGTATCACGAGCACTATTCCTACCTGTCCCTGACCGCCGTGCAGACATTGTGCGAACGCAACGGCCTGGAAGTGTTCGACGTCAGTCAGCTGTCGACCCACGGCGGTTCGCTGCGGGTTTTCGTCCAGCGTGCCGATGGCGTTCGTCGTGACGTGCAGCCTGCGGTTGCTCAGCAACTGCAGGCCGAAATCGCCGCTGGTGTGAAAACCCCCGAGTACTACGCAACCCTCGCGCCAGCCGCCGAGGGCATCAAGCACCAATTGCTGCGCTTCTTGTTGCAGGCGAAAGCCGATGGCAAACGAGTGGTCGGTTACGGCGCCGCCGCCAAGGGCAACACGTTGCTTAACTACGCCGGGGTCAAGCCTGATCTGTTGGCCTGGGTCGCCGACGCCAATCCGCACAAACAGGGCAAGTTCTTGCCTGGCAGCCGGATTCCGGTGGTGTCGCCCGAGCGTATCGCCCTCGAACAACCCGACTACATCCTGGTTCTGCCATGGAACCTGTTGCCTGAAATCACCCAGCAATTCGCCTCGGTCAAAGAGTGGGGCGCACAGTTTGTCGTTGCCGTTCCGGAGTTGAGTATTCAATGAGCAGAATTCACTACACCAAACCGAGTGTCGGCGAACTGGAAGCCCGGTATGCCCTGGATGCCGTGCAGAACGGTTGGGGCGCGCGTTGCTACGAATACCTGACGCGTTTTGAGCACGGGTTTGCCGAGCACCTTGGTGCGACCTATGCCATCGCGACGTCGAGCTGCACCGGCGCGCTGCACATGGGGATGGCTGCACTGGACATCGGCGCGGGTGATGAAGTGATCCTGGGCAACACCAACTGGATCGCTTCGGCAGCACCGATCACCTATCTGGGCGCTACGCCGGTGTTTGTCGATGTTCTGCCGGATAGCTGGTGCCTGGATCCGGAGCTCGTCAGGCAGGCAATTACCCCGAAGACCAAAGCCATTCTCGCGGTCCATCTTTACGGCAACCTGTGTGACATGGACGCATTGCTGGCGATCGGTCGCGAACACGGTATCCCGGTCATCGAAGACGCCGCCGAAGCCATCGGCTCGCAGTGGCGCGGCAAGGCTGCCGGCTCGATGGGGGCGTTCGGTGCGTTTTCATTCCATGGCACCAAAACCATGACCACCGGCGAGGGCGGCATTTTCGTCACCTCGGATAAAGCCTTGTATGAGCGCGTCCTGACGTTGTCCAACCATGGTCGTGTCGCGGGCAGCACCAAACAATTCTGGCCAGAGTTCATTGGCTTCAAATACAAGATGAGCAACTTGCAGGCGGCCGTCGGCTGCGCCCAGGTTGAGCGGATCGAAGAGCTGATCGAACGCAAACGCGCGATATTCGCCAATTACGCCCGCGCGCTGTCATCGCTGCCGGGGGTTTCGCTGAACCCCGAACCTGCCCATGCGCGCAACGGTTACTGGATGCCCACGGTGGTATTCGATGCCGGGACCGGGATCCATCGCGACGAAATGATCGCCGCGTTCCAGGCCGCCGATATCGACGCCCGGGTGTTCTTCTGGCCACTGTCGTCGTTGCCCATGTTCAGTGAGCACGTGGTCGACACACCGGTTTCGTTTGCCTTGCCGGAGCGTGCGTTCAACCTGCCGAGTTATCACGACATGACTGACGCCGATCAGGCACGGGTGGTGGATGTGGTGCGTACACTGCTGGCAAAAAGGCAATCACTGTGAAGATGTACTTGCTGGGCGCGGCCAACCCGGAAGCGGTGCGCATGCTGCACGCGGTGAAACGCAGCACACCGAACGTCGAGTTTGCGTTTCTGGACAATGACCCGAACAAACACGGGACACCGTTTTTTGGTGTTCCGGTCATTGGCGGTTCGGCGTTGGTCAGTGAGCTCAAGGGGCCGGACGTACGTTTCGTCAACCTGATCACCGGCAGCACCCAACTGCGCTACGAGACCACCCGCCAACTGGTCGAGGCCGGTGCAACGCTGGGCCAGTTCATCCACCCCGGCATTGACCTGACCATGATTCGCATGGGGCAGGGCAGTTATCTGCAGGAAGGCGTAATCATGCAGGCCGAGGTGACGCTGGGCGACAACACCAGCATCAGCGCCGGCAGCGTGGTGGGGCATGAAGGGCAAATCGGCCACTCGGTGTTCATGGCGCCCGGCGTGTGCATCGCCGGTTGCGTGGAGATCGGCGACGGCACGTTCATCGGCACCAACGCCACCATTCTTCCGCGCTTGCGTATCGGACGCTGGGTGACCATCGGCGCCGGCGCCGTCGTCACCAAAGATGTCCCGGATTATTCAGTCGTGGCGGGCAATCCCGCCAGGATCATCAAGACCAACGTGGTGCCTTACCCCGACGGTAAGGTCTTCAACTAACCCGTTTGCCTATTTTTTTTGGAGCGTTTCAATGAATCCCCATGAGCAGTTTCGCGAAGAAGTAAAAGACAACATCGAAGGCCTGAAGAAGGACAAGGCGCTGCAAGCCGAGTCGCTGGACTGGGTCGGCACCACGGCCAAACACAAGTACACCTACAACTTCAGCTGGATGGGCCGGCCAATCATTCAGTTCCCGCAGGACATGGTCGCCATGCAGGAAATCATCTGGAACCTGCGTCCGGACGTGATCGTTGAAACCGGCATCGCCCACGGCGGTTCGCTGGTGTTTTACGCCTCGATCCTGGAACTGATGGGCCATGGCGAAGTGCTGGGTGTCGACATCGATATCCGCCAGCACAACCGCGAAGCGATCGAAGCTCACCCGATGAGCAAACGCATCCAGATGATCCAGGGTTCGAGCATCGACACGGCCATCGTCGACCAGGTGCGCGAGCGCATCCAGGGCAAGAAAGTGCTGGTGGTACTGGACTCCAATCACACCCACGAACACGTGCTCGAAGAGCTGCGCCTGTATGCACCGATGGTCTCGGTGGGCAGCTATTGCGTGGTCATGGACACCGTGGTCGAAGACATGCCGGAAGATGCGTTCCCGGACCGTCCATGGGGCAAGGGTGACAACCCGAAAACCGCGGTCTGGGCCTACCTGGAAGAGAACCGTGATTTCGAGATCGACCAGGCCATTCACAGCAAGCTGCTGATCACTGTCGCGCCGGATGGCTACCTGCGCCGAGTACGTTAAGCGACACCTCTATTCAAGCGTTAATCAGGCAATCGGCCTGTGGTGGGGAAGGATATGCAAGGCATTTACGGTTCTGAAAACATGCAGCCCTTGAGTGAACTGTTCACTCTGGTGCTGATTACACACAATCGCCCGACGTTCCTGCGCAGGGCATTGCAGTACTACAGCACGTTGCCTTGCAAGATCCTGGTTCTCGATTCGTCGGCCATCGCGCTCGAGGGCGCGGCGACGGTTGCGGACACCATCGACTATCGGCATTTGCCGCAATTCGGCTACTGGGGAATCCAGGCCAAACTGGTGTACGGCGTCGAGCAGGTCACCACGCCTTACATGGTCTTCGCTTCCGACGATGATTTCCTGATGCACGGTGGCCTCACCGAGTCGGTGAACTTCCTCGAAGCCAACCCCGACTACGGTCTGTGCCATGGCTATTGCCTGATGTACCTGACCCACTCCAACTATGTGCAGTACTACCTTCGTGACAAGAAAGTAAACGAGGACTACAACGCCGAGCTCGGTCAGGATCGTGTACTCGATTACGTGAGCCAGTACATTCCGCCGTTCTATGCGGTCCATCGGACTTCGCTGCTGCGTGACTGGTATGCCGCGATGCCTGAAGGAACGATCTTCCAGTGGCAGGAGATCGGGCATGTCTACTACATGCTCGCCCGGGCCAAGGCGCGGATTCTTCCAATTCCTTACGTGGTGCGTGAGGTCAACTATGGCCGCTCGGATCACAACACCGAGATCATGACGACCCTGGCCCTCAAGGACGCCCGGTCTGTCGCCGACCGTGAGCGTTTTGCCGGCTTCCTGGCATCGCTGCCGACCGGCATCAAAGGTCTGGATGAACACCAGACCGCGCAGGTCGCGCTGCAAAGTTTTGCCGCCCTCGCCGAGAGCCTGACGAAACGCAACGCGCTGACCATCGAGCCGATTTTCGAGTCTTACTGGACGGATCCGACGATAGGGCCGAAGCGGGTCTTCGGCCCTCAGCAATACGTTGAAATGCCGTTCTATAACAGTGCCTTCTTCGACCAACTGACGCAGTGCGAATTCCTGCTTCATTCGATGCCGGCGGGGCGCTTGCAACTCGAAGAAATGGAAGGCGCGTTGCTCAAGCAGGAAGCGTTGCAGCGCACCTATTCCAATGACACTCCGGCGACCATCCAGACCCGTCTGATTGAAGCCGTTGGCCTGGGAGCGTTCAACCGTCGGGTGATGCAGAAACTGGCGCAGCAGCTGTTGGATATGGATGAAGCCGCTGATGCCCGGATACTGACCGACTGGGTTGAGCGTCTGGACAGCGTGCCAACCTTCGACAGCCGTCAGTTGCTCGACACAATGCCGTCGGGACGTTTGCAAAACTGGCTGCAGGCCCGGCAACCGAACGATACCGCGGTGCGCAAAATCAACCAGCACCTGGCGGCCAACGAAGGGGGCCCTCAGTTCGGCATTCTGCTGCTCGATCTGGACGCAGACATGGACAAGCTTCAGGTCACCCTGGACAGCCTCATGGAAAGTGCGTTCCGGGCGTTCAAGGTGGTGATCTTCACCACGGGCGACTTGCCGGCAGTCACCACGGCACAAAACACCCTGCATTTCGTCAAGGTCACGGCGGCCAATTACGTCGACAAGCTGAACCAGATCGCTCGTCAGTCGACTTCGGACTGGTTGCTGCTGGCCGAGGCGGGGGACGAGTTCACCGCTGCCGGCTTCCTGCGTGCCAGCCTCGAGTTGCAAGACGCCGAGGGTTGCCGTGCGGTGGCGATGGACGAAATTCATCGCCAGGAGAATGGCACGCTGGTCGATGTGTTCCGGCCAGCCTTCAACCTCGACCTGTTGCAGAGCCTGCCGTCACTCATCGCACGGCACTGGCTGATTCGCCGCGAAGCGCTGGTGGAAGTCGGCGGTTTTGCCCGCGAGTTCGCCTCGGCGCTCGAGTTCGACCTGCTGCTGCGCCTGATCGAAACCGGTGGCCTGGCCGGCCTTGCCCATTTGGCCGAGCCGTTGCTGATCACCGCCGCTCCTGAGCCGACAGCCAACGAACACGAGCGTCAGACGCTGGTCCGTCATCTGGTGACCCGCGGTTATCAAGCCCAGGTCAGTGCCGAAGCATCGGCTGGTTTGCGTATCGAATACCGCCATGCGGGGCGTCCGAAGGTATCGGTCATCATCCATAGCCAGGACAACCTGGAGCACTTGCAGCGCTGCCTGGTCAGTGTCTTGCAGCGCACGCGCTATCAAAACAACGAAGTTATCATTGCCGATAACCACAGCCAGTCCGCCGAGCTTCACACCTGGCTGGACAGCCTGGAACGAAACGGACGGGGCCGGATTCGTCTGGTCAAGGCTGAACAGCGTCTCAGCACGTCGGCCCTGATCAACCTCGCAGTCGGCGAGGCTCAAGGCGAATACCTGGTGCTGCTGGCGGCGGACGCCGAAGTGGTCAACGCCAACTGGATCGAGGCGCTACTCAATCAGGCCCAGCGTCCCGAAGTCGGCGTGGTCGGTGCCAAGCTGGTGGACCGCGAAGGCAGCGTGACCGGTGCCGGGTTGATTCTGGGGCTCAACGGCGGGATTGCTTCGCCCTTCATCGGTGAGAAGAAGGACGCGTCGGGCTACATGCGCAGACTGCTCGTCGAGCAGAATTACGCGGCCGTCAGCGGTGCATGCCTGATGATTCGCAAGGAAGTATTCGACGCACTCGGCGGTCTGGATCGGGAGCATTTCGATGACGTGTACGCCGATGTAGATCTGTGCCTGAAAGTCGCCGACGCCGGGTTGCTCACGGTGTGGACGCCGCAAGTGCAAGTTACCCACCCGGGCACCTTGCCGGACGCTCCCCAGGCAGTGGCGGCCCTGCGCGACAAGTGGCAGGCGCGTTTCGCGCACGACGAGGCTTACAACAACAACCTGGCCTTGACCGGTAAGGGCTTTGCCCTGAGTGAACCGGCTCCGGTGAACTGGGCGCAGTTGCTCGCATAAGCCTGACTGACAGGTACAAGGACTCAAGGCATGTTCAACGGTAAATCGATTTTCATCTCTGGCGGCACCGGCTCGTTCGGGCGCAATTTCATCCGCCGGCTGCTGGAGCAATATCAGCCGAAGCGGGTGGTGGTGTTCTCGCGCGATGAGCTCAAACAGTACGAGATGCAGCAGACGTTCAACGCGCCGTGCATGCGTTACTTCCTCGGTGATGTGCGCGATGCCGATCGTCTGCGCCAGGCCATGCGTGGCATCGATTACGTGGTGCATGCCGCGGCACTGAAACAAGTGCCGGCGGCGGAGTACAACCCGACCGAATGCATCCGCACCAACGTCAACGGCGCGGAAAATATTATTGCAGCGGCCATCGACAACGGCGTGAAAAAAGTCGTCGCGCTGTCCACCGACAAGGCTGCCAGCCCGATCAACCTGTACGGCGCGACCAAGCTGCTGTCGGACAAATTGTTCGTCGCCGCGAACAATATTGCCGGCGACCAGAACACCCGTTTTTCGGTGGTCCGTTACGGCAACGTTGCCGGTTCGCGTGGCTCGGTGGTGCCGTTTTTCAGCAAGCTGATCGCCGAGGGCGCCACGGAGCTGCCGATCACCGATGAGCGCATGACGCGTTTCTGGATCACCCTCGATCACGGTGTGCAGTTTGTGCTCGACAGCTTCGCCCGCATGCACGGTGGTGAAGTGTTTGTGCCCAAGATCCCGTCGATTCGTATCGTCGATCTGGCACTGGGCATGGCTGAACATTTGCCGCACAAGAACGTCGGCATTCGTCCGGGAGAAAAACTCCATGAGTTGATGGTGCCGCTGGACGACGCGCGGATGACCCTGGAGTTTGCCGATCACTACACCATTCAACCCTCGATTCGTTTCACCAGCGTCGACGTGGATTTTGCCGTCGACAAACTGGGCGAGCAGGGCCGGCCTGTCAGTGAAGACTTCGAGTACCGTTCCGACACCAATCCGCACTACCTGTCGGTTGGCCAGATCGCTGATCTGCACGCGAAACTGCCGGCATGATTCCCTACGGTCGGCAGAGCCTCGATCAGGCAGATATCGATGCGGTGGTCGCCGTGCTGCAGTCGGACTGGCTCACTCAAGGGCCGACCATCGAACGCTTCGAACAGGCATTGGCGCAACGTTGCCAGGCTGATTTCGCGGTGGCGGTGTGCAATGCCACGGCGGCGTTGCACATTGCCTGCCTCGCGGCCGGACTCGGCCCGGGCGATCGGCTATGGACTACGCCGAATACGTTTCTGGCTTCGGCCAACTGTGGTCGCTATTGCGGCGCCGAGGTGGATTTTGTCGACATCGATCCACTGACGTGGAATCTCGACGCTTACGCACTGGCATCGAAGCTTGAGGCCGCCGAGCGCGCTGGCACGCTGCCGAAGGTGCTGGTGGCCGTAGCGTTTTCCGGGCAGAGCTGCGACATGCGCATGATCGCCGGGCTGGCCGAACGTTACGGTTTTACGGTGATCGAGGATGCGTCCCACGCGGTCGGTGCTTCCTATGCCGGACGCCCGGTGGGCTGCGGCGAATTTGCGGCGATGACTGTGTTCAGTTTTCACCCGGTGAAAATCATCACCAGCGCCGAAGGGGGCATGGTGTTGACCAACCGCCCTGAACTGGCCGAGCGCTTGCAGCGTCTGCGCAGCCACGGCATGACCCGCGATCCGCAACAGATGACCGAAGCCAGTCACGGCCCCTGGTACTACCAGCAGGTGGAACTGGGCTTCAATTATCGGATCACCGATCTGCAGGCGGCACTCGGTCTGTCGCAGCTGGACAAGCTCGATGGCTTCATCGCGCGTCGCCGTGAACTGGCGGCGCGTTATGAGCGATCGCTGGCGTACTTGCCGCTGACCTTGCCCGGCGCGCAGCCGGAGGCCGAATCGGCGTGGCATCTGTACGTGGTGCGGTTGCACACCGACCGGATCAACCTCAGTCATCGCCAGGTGTTCGAAGGCTTGCGAGCGGCCGGTGTCGGTGTGAACCTGCACTACATACCGGTGCATTTGCAGCCGTACTATCGCGACCTGGGGTTTGCCGAAGGTGACTTCCCGCAGGCCGAACGTTATTACGCCGAGGCCATCAGCCTGCCGATGTTTCCTTTGCTGAGCGATGAGCAGCAGGACTATGTGGTGGCGCAACTGCGGCGCCTGGTTCTTGAGGAGTAGTGTTGTGAGCAGCGTTGCGATCATTCCGGCCCGCGGCGGCAGCAAGCGAATCCCGCGCAAGAACCTCAAGCCGTTCGACGGCGTGCCAATGATCGTTCGTTCGATTCGCACGGCGCTGGAGTCGCAACTGTTCGACCAGGTTGTCGTCAGCACTGACGATGAAGAAATCGCCGAGGTCGCGCGTGATCACGGGGCTCAGGTGCCGTTCTTGCGTCCGGCGTCGTTGGCCGACGATTTCACCGGCACCGCCGCGGTGATCGTTCATGCCTTGAATCAATTACCAGCGTTCGACTATGCCTGCTGCATCTACGCAACCGCACCGCTGTTGCAGGTACGGTTTCTGCGTCAGGGACTTGAACTGCTGGAGCAGCATCCGGAAAAATCCTTCGCGTTTTCCGTGACCGATTTCGGCTTTCCCGTGCAGCGCGCCTTGACCCTCGACGAGCAGGGCGCGCTGACATCGTTGTACCCGGAATTCCGCAATACGCGGTCGCAGGATCTGGCCGCAGCCTTTCAGGACGCCGGCCAGTTCTACTGGGGACGCAGCGAGGCCTGGTTGCGCGGCGACGTGTTGTTTTCCCCGGTGAGCCTGCCGGTGATCCTGCCGCGGCATCTGGTGCAGGACATCGACACCCTCGAAGACTGGACGCGCGCCGAATACTTGTACGCTGCGCTGAAGGCTGGTGGTGAGTTGCAATGAGAGTGCTGATTCGCTCCGACGCGTCGCCCACCATTGGCAGCGGGCACATCGCTCGATTGTTGCCGTTGGCCAGGGTTTTGCGCAAACAGGGCTCGCATGTTGCTTTTGCATGCCGCCAACTGCCGGGGCATCGGCTGGACATGCTGGCAGCCGAAGGTTTCGAAACCTTTGCGCTGCCCGATCGTTATCCCGACGAAGACCCGCAACAAGCCATCGAATCCATGCTGCCGTGGCAGGCGGACATCGACGCGCTGGCGCACGCCTTGGAAAACCATCCGGCATTCGACTGGATCATCGTCGACCACTATGGGCTCGATCATCACTGGCAGACGGCGGCCCGGCGCTGGGCGCCACGGATCGCCGCGGTGGACGATCTCGCCACTCGCCGGTACGCCGTCGACCTGCTGCTCAACCAGAACCTGTCGGGTACACCAGACGCTTATGGTTCGCTGCTTGAGCCCGGTTGCCAGACGTTGTTCGGCCCGCGATTCGCGATGCTACGCGATGAGTTCTGCTGCCCGGCAATTGCGATCAAGCCCCAGGTAAAACGGGTGCTGGTCAATTTCGGCGGTTTCGATGCGGCGATGCAGACTTATCACGCGATGTTGGCGATGGCCGATTTCCATGCGCTGGAAGTTGATTTCGTGGCCGGTGCCGATAACCCGGCATGGGACAAGATGATGGCCATGGCGGCGAGTCATCCCAACTGGCGCTTGCACAGTTTTGTCAGCGACTTCTACCGCCTGATGATCGAGGCTGACCTGTTCGTCGGCGCCGGTGGGGGAACCAGTTGGGAGCGGGCGGCCCTGGGGTTGCCGACGATTTGCATTGCGGTCTCGAATAATCAGCAGGCCAACGGCGAGGTCATGGCCACCTCGGGCGCCCATGTGTACCTGGGACCCCGTGAGCAGGTGAGCGTCGAACAATTGCGTCAGGCCATCGGTTTTGTCGCGGGCAATCCTGGGATACGCCAGAGTCTGGCCGAGCATTCGCGCCAGTTGGTGGATGGTCGGGGCGCACAGCGGGTGGCCGCCGCCCTGGCCGGCGCGGTGTTGCTGATCCGCCCCGCGACCGCAGACGATGCGCAGCTTCTGTTCGACGGGCGTAATGCCGAAGCGGTACGGCGCTGGTCGCGGGAGACCGGGCTGATCGAATGGTCGTCGCATCAAAACTGGCTGGCCGCCAGTTTGAACAATGCACAGCGTCTGCTGCTGATCGCCGAGGCTGATGACGGCCCGGTGGGCGTGTTGCGTTATGACTTGTGCGAATTTGAAGCTGAAGTCTCGATTTATCTGTTTGAAGATCGCATCGGCCTGGGCTGGGGCAGGGCGCTGCTGGCTCGGGGCGAGGCCTTCGTGACCACCCATTGGCCGCAACTGCGGACTATCACCGCTCAAGTGGTGCCAGAGAACCAGCCGTCGCTGAAGGTATTTCGCGAAGCCGGTTTCACTCAGAATGCTTGCGCGTTCACGCGCGTATTAAAGGATCACTGCAATGACTAGCTTCAAAATTGGCGACCGCTTGATCGGGGCCGATGCGCCGCCGTTCATCATCGCCGAGATGAGTGGCAACCATAACCAGTCATTGGACATGGCCCTGCAAATCGTCGATGCCGCAGCCAAGGCGGGTGCGCACGCCTTGAAGCTGCAAACCTACACAGCCGACACCATGACCCTGGACCTGTCCGAGGGCGAGTTCTTCATCAAGGACCCGAACAGTCTGTGGGCCGGATCGTCCTTGTACGCGCTCTACGAAAAAGCGCATACGCCGTGGGAGTGGCACGCGCCGATTTTCGCCCGCGCCAAGGCGCTGGGCATGCTCGCGTTCTCCACGCCGTTTGATGACACCGCAGTGGACTTCCTCGAAAGTCTCGACGTGCCGGCCTACAAGATCGCCAGTTTCGAGAATACGGACCTGCCATTGATTCGTCGGGTCGCTGCGACCGGCAAGCCATTGATTATTTCTACCGGCATGGCCAGCATCGCTGAGCTCGACGAAACCGTACGTGCCGCCCGCGAAGCCGGTTGCAAGGATCTGGTGTTGCTCAAGTGCACCAGCACCTACCCGGCGACGCCCGCCAACAGCAACGTGCGGACGATTCCTCATTTGCGCGAATTGTTTGGCTGTGAAGTCGGGCTGTCTGACCACTCGATGGGCGTCGGTGTGTCTGTGGCCGCGGTGGCTCTCGGGGCGACGGTGGTGGAAAAGCACTTCACCCTCGACCGCAGCGCCGGTGGCGTGGACGCCAGTTTTTCGCTGGAGCCGGCGGAGCTCGCCAGCCTGGTGATAGAAACCGAGCGCGCGTGGCAGGCCATGGGGCATGTGCATTACGGTGTGACGGACGCCGAGCGCAAGTCTCTGATGTACCGCCGCTCGCTCTATGTGACTCAGGACATGGCTGCCGGCGAGCCCTTTTCTGTCGCTAATCTGCGAGCCATTCGTCCGGGGCTGGGGTTGGCTCCAAAACACGCGGAAACCCTTCTGGGCCGCCGTGCCCGTAAGGCTATCCCGCGCGGAACGCCGCTGGACTGGTCGTTGGTCGAATAACCCCTTATGGTGCCGATTCGGCAAAATAGAGTGACCTGCGAGTCATAACGCGCATCTTCACTGTATTGTATTAATCGGGAAGGTGGCGCCTGGCCTGTTTTTGGCCCAGTGATAGCCTTTTATTCTTCCCGCTGTCGCCTCAATGAGGCGGCGTTTTTCTCCGTTTGTCGGCGCCCCTCGAATCATTACGAGCGGTGGTATTGGGCTGTTTATTATTGGGAAGCCGTAATGATTGGCATAAAAAGCATTGCGAGCTACGTTCCTGTAGCCGGCGTGGACAATTACGCACAAGGTGCAAAATTCGAAAAGGATGAAGAATTCATCCTGGGCAAGATCGGTTCGGCCTTCCTGCCGCGCAAAGACGCTGGTCAGGAAACCTCGGACCTGTGTGTCGAAGCAGCCAATGCGCTGTTCGCCAACAATCCGGACTTGAAACGTGAAGACATCGACGTACTGATCGTCGTCACGCAGAACGGCGACGAAGAAGGCCTGCCGCACACCGCCGCCATCGTTCAGGACAAACTGGGCCTGCCGACCACCGTCGCCGCGTTCGATATTTCCCTGGGCTGCTCGGGCTACGTCTACGGCATCTACGCCATCAAGGGTTTCATGGAAGCCGCAGGCTTGAAGAATGGCCTGCTGATCACCGCAGATCCGTACTCGAAGATCGTCGACCCGGAAGACCGCAACACCACCATGCTGTTTGGCGATGCCGCCACTGCAACCTGGATGGGCGAAAACGCGCCATGGCAACTGGGCAAGGCCAAGTTCGGCACCGACGGTTCCGGTGCGCCGCACCTGAAGGTGACCGACGGGGTGTTCTTCATGAACGGCCGTCAGGTGTTCAACTTCGCGCTGCTGAAAGTCCCGGCGCACTTGCACGAACTGCTGACCGATTCGCAGCTGACCGCTGATGATATCGATGCGTTCTGCATTCACCAGGGCAGTGCCGCGATTGTCGACGCTGTGGCTCGACGCTTCGAAGGCGAGCCGGAGAAGTTCATCAAGGACATGGTCGAGACCGGCAACACCGTTTCGTCGAGTATCCCGTTGCTGCTGGAGAAACACGTACTGGACTCCACCTGGAAACGTGTGGCGTTGAGCGGTTTCGGCGTTGGTTTGTCATGGGGCTCGGCGATTATCTATCGCCCTTGATCCTTCAAAAGCCAGGCATAAAAATAGCGTTCAAGGTGTAACCTTGAGCGCTATTTTTTTTTTGCCCGAATGAAAAGCGAGGCTCCATGAGCGAGTTGTTTGAGCGCAACGGCGAGTTGATTCAGCGGCGTTGGCCCAAGGTCTGGCATCGACTGTCGGTGGAGAACAGCACCGAGTTGCGCGCTGATCTGGTGGACGGCCAGGGCTCGACATTGAGCATCAATGGCATTCAGTTGACCAGTCGCCATGACCGCACTCGCGAAGCGTTGCTTCAGGCCGGCAGCCTGCCCGTCGACAGTCCGGTGGTGCATGTCTATGGCACCGGGCTGGGGGATTTGCAGCTGCAATTGCTGGAGCGAACCGGGCTTGAACGGTTGTACGTGCACATTCTGAACGGCGCGGTGTTTTCCCTGGTGCTGCAACTGCTCGATCAACAGTCGTGGCTCGCCGATTCACGAGTGGTGCTGCTGTACGCCGGCGATCTGGCGGAAATCCAGTTGCCGTACTTCGCGCTGCCTTCGGAGCTGGTGCTGGCGGACGACTACAACGCCAAGATCCGCGACCGGCTGATCAGCGAAACCCATTTGACCTTCAACAATCGCGAATTCAATGCCGACAATCCGGAGATTGCCGAGCGTTTGCAGGCGAGTGTCGAGCGTGTTCGCGCCGATGCCGATGCTGCGGAGCTGTTTGCCACCTGTTCCGGCAGGGAAGTGTTTGTCATTGCCACCGGACCCAGCCTGGAACAGCACTTCGACACGCTGCGCGCGGTACGCGAACAGGCGCAGCGGCCGTTGTTCATTTGCGTCGATACGGCCTACCGACCGCTTATCGAGCATGGGATCAAGCCGGATGTGGTGGTCACGATTGATCAGCGCATCTCGACGCGACATTTGCCTTGCGATGCCTCGCGCGATATCACGCTGGTCTACATGCCCATGGTTGATCCAGAGGTCTTGGGAGGTTGGCAGGGCAAGCGTTACGTGGCCTATTCCGCCAGCCCTGTCTATAGGGACATGCGCGAGCAGTTGCCCAAGGCCCAACTGTTTGTCGGTGGCAGTGTGATTCACCCGGCGGTGGACCTGGCGGTACACATGGGGGCCAGCCAGATCACGCTGTTCGGCGCCGATTTTGCTTTTCCGAACAACAAGACCCACGCCGGCTGGAATGACGGTGACCTTGGGCCAAACGTGGGCGCCGCCCGGCACTGGGTGCTCGATGGCCACGGTCAGCGAGTCAAGACGCAGCTCAATTTCCGCAGTTACTTGTGCGAGCTGGAACGGTACATCGCCGGGCATCCTCAGATGGCTTTCTATAACAGCAGTCGGGCAGGGGCGATGATCGTCGGCACGACGTTTCATCCGGAGCTCACGCGATGACTGAATCCTCCCTGATTGCCGAGGCGCTGCAGTGTTCTGTTTTGTTCCGTCTGGGGCGAGATGTCGAAGCGGCGCTGCTCATGGTCCAGATTTGCAGTGATGTGCAATCCGCAATGGGGCACGAGACTGTCGAGGTCCAATCCCGCTGGACGGCGTTGCTCTCCGACATGCAGGCCTGTCAGGAGGCGCAGGACTGGTTGGCGCTGGCCGACTATCTTGATTATGAGTTGCCCCAATTGCTGGAAGCGGCCACGGCCGGTCAAGGCTTTTGACAATGTGCCGGTACAGGCGAGTCCTCGCTGTCCCGTTACCGGCATTTCCCTGACGTCACTTTTTTGGATTGGCTTGCCGCCAAGCCCTTGTTTTATGGGGGGTGGCAGTGTGATGGCAAATTTTTTTCAAAATGGCCTAAAGCAACCTGCATTCGCGACGATAACTATTACGAAGGTTCTCTAGGCCATACCCGGCGGTTGCCAGGGCCGGAAGCCGCAGTACCCAACCAACGAGGAATTCGTCATGGCTTTGACAGTAAACACCAACACTACGTCGCTGAACGTTCAGAAGAACCTGAACCGTGCTTCCGACGCGCTTTCGACTTCGATGACTCGCCTGTCTTCCGGCCTGAAAATCAACAGCGCCAAAGACGACGCCGCCGGCCTGCAAATCGCTAACCGTATGACCTCGCAGATCCGTGGTCAGACCATGGCTATCAAAAACGCCAACGACGGTGTTTCGATCGCTCAGACCGCTGAAGGCGCTCTGCAAGAGTCGACCAACATTCTGCAACGTATGCGTGAAATTGCACTGCAATCGCGAAACGACTCCAACGGCACTGCTGACCGTACCGCTCTGGACAAAGAATACCAACAGTCGGTTGCAGAACTGACCCGTATTGCTCAGTCCACCAACCTGAACGGCAAAGCGCTGATCGACGGTACTGCTGGCGCGATGGAATTCCAGGTAGGTTCGAACACTACTTCCGACAACCAGATCACTCTGACCCTGTCGACCAGCTTCGACGCCAGCGCCCTGGGCATGACCGGTACTACCATCTCCGGTACTTCCAACTCGGGTAACCACAACTCTGTATTGTCCGCGATCTCGGCCATCAACATTGCCCTGGACAAAATCAACTCCACTCGTGCTGACCTCGGTGCTGCTCAGAACCGTTTCTCCACCACGATCTCCAACCTGCAGAACATCAACGAAAACGCCAGTGCTGCACTGAGCCGCGTACAAGATACCGACTTCGCTGCTGAAACTGCACAGCTGACCAAGCAAAACACCCTGCAACAAGCTTCCACTTCGGTTCTGGCCCAGGCCAACCAACTGCCATCCGCTGTACTGAAACTGCTTCAGTAATAGCTGGGTAAGTTTTGGCGGGGGAGTGCGCACGCGCGCTCTCTCGCTTTTTCAATTTAAGAGGTGATGGACATGGATATGAGCGTGAAGCTGAACTTGTCTTATCCTGCCGCGAAGCCGGCGACGACTGTTGCTGAACAATCGGTGGAAAAGCCTCGAGCCGATGCTGCCACCGTGGCAACGGTCAAGGATGAATCAAAAGACGCGCAAAGCGAGCAGGACAAACTGAAGATGGCCGTTCAGGAAATCGAAAAGTTCGTTCAATCGATCAAGCGCAATCTGGAGTTCTCGATCGATGAACCTTCAGGCAAGGTTATCGTTAAAGTGATCGCCAGTGAGTCGGGTGAAGTGGTTCGCCAGATCCCCAACGAAGAAGTGCTCAAACTGGCCAATAGTTTGAATGATGCAAGCAGCCTGTTGTTCAGCGCTAAAGTCTGACAGCTGGCACGAATTTTGTTGCTATGTTCTTTTGGGCGTTGTAATGGTCAAAAGGCCGGCGACACACTGAAGGGAGTCCCACATGGCAAGTCCAATTCTACCGGGTCTGGGGTTAGGCTCCGGCCTTGACACCACGGCTATCGTTAAAGCTTTGGTTGATGCTGATAAATCGGCCAAGCAAACCCAGATCAACCGGCAGACGAACACCAATACATCGCAGATTTCCGGTGTCGGGACCCTCAAGAGTGTGTTGGCGAATTTCCAGGCCGCGATCAAAAACCTTGGTGATACCAAGACCCCGCAGTTCCTGGGTTACAACGCCACGAGTTCCGATCCCAAAGTGCTGACCTCTGTCGCCAGCAACTCGGCGGTCAACGGCACGTATGTCATCAAGGTCAACTCCCTTGCGACTTCATCCAAGGTGGCGACCGCTGCGTTTCCCCTTGGCCCTACCAGTGCCATTCAGGACGGTACGCTCAATATCACTCAAAATGGCATTGCCCGACCGGTCACCATTCCTCCTGGTGCTACGTTGCAGACGGTGCGGGATGCGATCAACACCCAGCAAGGCGCCAATGGCTTCAGTGCCAACATTGTCACTGACTCCTTCGGTTCGCGTCTGGTCCTGGGCTCTACCGCGACCGGTTTGAATTCCGATATCACGCTCAGTGGTATTCCTGGCCTGGAAATTACCGCGGGCCAGAAAATGGGTCCCACGCCTGATGGGACTTCGGCGGGTGCCATCGGCGAACTCGCTGCGAATGCCAGCTTCACGGTTGACGGGCTGGCTATCTCCAGCAAATCCAACACCGTGGATGGCGCCATTTCCGGCCTGACGCTGAATCTGGTGACGACGGGTACTTCCACTGTGACGGTCGGGCCGAACAGTGACGGTTTGAAAAAATCGATCCAGGCTTTTGTCGACGCTTTCAACCAGGTGGTCAGCACTGTCAGTACGCTGAGCAAGCCTTCCCTGGATAAAGATGGCAAGCCAACCATTCCCGCGGCATTGACCGGTGACTCGCTGGGTCGCAGTGTTCTGGCGTCGATCCGTGAGCCGTTGGCAAGTACCGGTGCTGGCGACAAACTGACCGTGCTTTCGCAGTTGGGTATTACCACTAACCAGAAAACCGGTGCGCTCGATTTTGACAGCACCAAGTTCTCTGCGGCGATGGATACGCAGAAACTGGGTGGTGAAATTCAGAAGCTGTTCCTGGGTGATCCAGCGGCGACCGGCGATGCGGCCAAGGGGCTGCTGGAGCGAATGAATTCGGCGATTACGCCTTATACCGTTACTGGCAACGAAGGCATCCTTGATGCGCGTTCGGCCAGCCTGGCGAAGGTTAAAACCAACCTGGCCAGCCAGCAGGAAGCACTGGATCGTCGGGTCGCGACTCTGACAACCGTGCTGACCAAGAAGTACAACGACATGGACACTCTTGTCGGCAAGCTCAAGGCAACGGCGAGCAACATTACCTCGATGTTTGAGGCGATGAACGCACAGAAAAAAGGCTGATAGCGCGTAGGCGCCAAAAGCCCGGCAGCGAATTCCGCTTGTCGGGCTTTTTTTGTTTCGATCTAAAGATTTTTGACGCGGTGTCGATACACTGGCTATACGAATCACAAAGTTTTGATGAGGTACAGCATGAACCCGATGTTAGCCCTTCGGCAGTACCAGAAGATTGGTGCTCAGGCCCAGACTTCCGAAGCCAGCCCCCATCGCCTGGTGCAAATGCTCATGGAAGGTGGGCTGGATCGCATCGCTCAGGCCAAGGGTGCCATGGAGCGCAAGGATATTCCCAACAAAGGCATTTTCATCGGCAAGGCGATCGCGATCGTCGGTGGCTTGCGTGAAGGCCTGGACCTGGAAAATTCGATTGAGTCTGTAGGTGAGCTGGACAAGCTGTACACCTACATGATGAAGCGCCTGGCAGAAGCCAACGTCAAAACCGATCCAAAGATTCTCGACGAAGTCGCCGATTTGCTTCGCACAGTCAAAGAAGGCTGGGATGCTATCGCCGCGCCGGGTCCGCAGTTTTAAGGAGATCACCATGAGTCTTGTATTGCAGCGTATCGAACACACCCGTGATGCCCTCGTCGGTGCCTTGGCCGAGCGCAATTGGGAAGCCATCGGTGAGTTGGATCTGGCTTGTCGTTCCTGCATGGAAGACGTCTTGAGTGAAGCTTCGGTAGACGAGGCCGCCTTGCGTGACAATCTTGAAGAGTTGCTGGGGGTGTATAAGCAGCTTCTGGAGGCGGCGACAGGGGAGCGACAAGCAATAGTTGATGAGATGTCGCAGATCCATCAAGCACAGAACGCTGCAAAGGTTTACCATCTGTTTGGTTAATTAATCCTCAGTTAATCCAAACATAGTGCGCCATAAATTTGACTGTGCACGGTTTTTTGACTTAACTAGTGGCTGGTTCCAGATTTCAGGCGTCTACAGGCATAACGTGTCTGCAAGCGTCTAGCTTGCCCCATCATTTCGGGCATTGAGTTGACTAGGGAAGTTGCTATTGCATGTGGCGTGAAACCAAAATTCTGCTGATTGATGACGATAGCGTCCGCCGCCGCGACCTGGCGGTGATTTTAAATTTTCTTGGCGAAGAAAATTTACCCTGCGGTAGCCATGACTGGCAGCAGGCTGTCGGCTCTTTGTCATCAAGTCGTGAAGTGATCTGTGTCCTCATCGGGACGGTCAATGCTCCTGGTGCACTTCCGGGCTTGTTAAAGACACTCTCTACCTGGGATGAGTTCCTTCCGGTTTTGTTAATGGGCGATAATTCTTCCGTTGACTTGCCAGAAGACCAGCGTCGTCGAGTGCTTTCGACCCTCGAAATGCCACCCAGCTACAGCAAACTGCTCGATTCGCTGCACCGTGCCCAGGTCTATCGCGAGATGTACGACCAGGCCCGCGAGCGCGGTCGTCATCGCGAGCCCAACCTTTTCCGCAGTCTTGTCGGCACCAGCCGGGCGATTCAACACGTCCGTCAGATGATGCAGCAAGTTGCCGACACCGACGCCAGCGTGCTGATCCTTGGCGAGTCGGGGACTGGCAAGGAAGTGGTCGCGCGCAACCTGCACTACCATTCCAAGCGTCGTGACGCGCCGTTCGTCCCGGTCAACTGCGGGGCGATCCCGGCCGAGTTGCTGGAAAGCGAATTGTTCGGTCATGAGAAAGGCGCCTTCACCGGGGCGATCACCAGTCGCGCCGGGCGCTTTGAGCTGGCCAACGGCGGTACGCTGTTCCTCGACGAAATCGGCGACATGCCGCTGCCGATGCAGGTCAAGCTGTTGCGCGTGCTGCAGGAACGCACTTTCGAGCGCGTGGGCAGCAACAAGACCCAAAGCGTCGATGTGCGCATCATCGCGGCGACTCACAAGAATCTCGAAAGCATGATCGAGATCGGCACTTTCCGCGAAGACTTGTACTACCGCCTGAACGTGTTCCCGATCGAGATGGCACCGCTGCGCGAACGTGTCGAAGACATTCCGCTGCTGATGAACGAGTTGATCTCGCGCATGGAGCACGAGAAGCGCGGTTCGATCCGTTTCAACTCCGCAGCGATCATGTCGCTGTGCCGTCACGGCTGGCCGGGCAACGTTCGCGAACTGGCCAACCTGGTGGAGCGCATGGCGATCATGCACCCGTACGGGGTGATCGGTGTGGTCGAGTTGCCGAAGAAATTCCGTTACGTCGATGACGAAGACGAGCAACTGGTCGATAGCTTGCGCAGCGATCTTGAAGAGCGCGTGGCCATCAACGGTCACACTCCGGACTTCACCGCCAACGCCATGCTGCCGCCGGAAGGCCTGGACCTGAAAGACTACCTTGGTGGTCTGGAGCAGGGCCTGATCCAGCAGGCGCTGGATGATGCCAATGGCATCGTGGCGCGTGCTGCCGAGCGGTTGCGGATCCGTCGTACCACGCTGGTAGAGAAGATGCGCAAGTACGGCATGAGCCGTCGCGACGGTGATGAACAGGCGGATGATTGACGCCTGTTTTTCAAGTCGTTCATTTGTAGGCGGTTTTTTTTAGGCACGGGTATTGCTACATCCCTCGCAACGTTCCGTTTAACTGACGGTCAGCCAAGCGAGAGAGCCCGATGCCCCAAGCCGCCCAGATGTCTCCTGTCCCTGATGCTTCGGGACAAACGTCGTCCGTAGAGCAGGCAAGCCGGCTTGGCCTTGAGCAGGCTTTCGCGTTGTTCAACCAGATGTCCAGCCAGTTGACCGACTCCTACAGCATGCTCGAAGCCCGGGTCACCGAGCTCAAGGGCGAGCTGGCGGTGGTCAGTGCTCAGCGCATGCAGGAACTGGCGGAAAAAGAACGCCTGGCCAACCGCCTGCAAAACCTCCTCGATCTATTGCCCGGCGGCGTTATCGTCATCGACGCCCAGGGCATCGTGCGTGAAGCCAACCCCGCTGCTTATGAGTTGCTCGGCCTGCCTCTCGAGGGCGAGCTGTGGCGTCATGTCATCGCCCGATGCTTCGCGCCGCGCGAAGACGACGGTCACGAAATCTCGCTCAAGGACGGTCGGCGTCTGTCGATTGCCACCCGCTCGCTGGATGCCGAGCCCGGCCAGTTGGTGTTGCTAAACGACCTGACCGAAACCCGTCATCTGCAAGATCAACTGGCTCGCCACGAACGCCTGTCTTCCCTCGGTCGAATGGTCGCGTCGCTGGCTCACCAGATTCGTACGCCGTTGTCCGCCGCATTGCTTTACGCCAGTCATTTGACCGAGCAAGAACTGCCGGTTGCCACGCAGCAACGTTTTGCCGGGCGCCTTAAAGAGCGTTTGCATGAGCTGGAGCATCAAGTGCGCGACATGCTGGTGTTCGCTCGTGGCGAGCTGCCGCTGACCGATCGCGTTACGCCGAAAATGCTGATGCAATCCTTGCAGGCAGCGGCGCTGACCCATGTGCAGGATTTGCCGGTTCGCTGGCAGTGCGACAGCCATGCGGGTGAGTTGCTTTGCAATCGCGACACGTTGGTCGGGGCGATTCTCAATCTGATCGAGAACGCGATCCAGGCCAGTGCCGGCGACGTTCGCTTGAAAGTCCATCTCTACACCCGCGACAACAACCTGCGTGTCTGCGTCAGTGACAGCGGCAGCGGCATCGATACGAAAGTGCTGGCGCGTTTGGGTGAGCCATTTTTTACCACTAAAACCACCGGGACCGGCCTTGGCCTGACCGTGGTCAAGGCCGTGGCTCGTGCCCATCAGGGAGAATTGCAGCTGCACTCGCGGTTGGGTCGCGGCACCTGCGCGCAGGTGATTCTGCCGCTGTTTTCTGATGAGAAGCGCAGTGCCCGGGGAGTGGAGTGAACGACATGGGGATCAAGGTTTTACTGGTCGAGGATGACCGCGCATTACGCGAAGCACTGACCGATACGCTGTTGCTCGCAGGGCATGACTACACAGCCGTGGGGTCGGCCGAAGAAGCGCTGGACGCCGTTGAAGCCGAGGCGTTCAACCTGGTGCTCAGTGACGTCAACATGCCGGGCATGGACGGCCATCAACTGCTCGGATTGCTGCGCGCTCGCCAGCCGCAGTTGCCGGTGCTGCTGATGACGGCGCACGGCGCCGTAGAGCGCGCGGTGGATGCGATGCGTCAGGGCGCGGCGGATTATCTGGTCAAGCCGTTCGAGCCCAAGGCTTTGCTGGATCTGGTTGCGCGGCATGCGCTGGGCAGCCTCGGCGCTGCCGACAGTGAGGGGCCTGTAGCGTTCGAGCCGGCCAGTGCGCAGTTGCTGGAATTGGCCGCACGGGTGGCGCGCAGTGATTCGACGGTGTTGATCTCCGGTGAGTCCGGGACCGGTAAAGAAGTGCTGGCGCGTTACATCCATCAGCATTCTCATCGCGCCAGCCAGCCGTTCATTGCGATCAATTGCGCGGCGATTCCCGACAACATGCTCGAGGCAACGCTGTTCGGTCACGAAAAGGGTTCGTTCACTGGCGCCATCGCGGCGCAGGCCGGCAAGTTCGAGCAGGCCGACGGCGGAACCATTCTGCTCGACGAAATTTCCGAAATGCCCCTGGGTCTTCAAGCCAAGTTGCTGCGCGTGTTACAGGAGCGCGAAGTTGAGCGGGTCGGCGCGCGCAAACCGATCACGCTGGATATTCGGGTCGTCGCCACCACCAACCGTGACCTTGCCGGTGAAGTGGCAGCAGGGCGTTTCCGCGAAGACCTTTACTATCGCCTGTCCGTATTTCCTTTGGCCTGGCGTCCGTTGCGCGAACGCACCGCCGACATCCTGCCGCTGGCCGAGCGGCTGCTGACCAAGCACGTCAATAAAATGAAGCACGCGGCGGCGCGACTGTCGCCCGAGGCGCAGGCGTGCCTGATCGGCTATCCGTGGCCGGGCAATGTGCGGGAGCTGGATAACGCGATTCAGCGTGCATTGATCCTGCAGCAGGGCGGTGTGATCCAGCCGCAGGATTTCTGCCTGGCCGGGCCGGTTGCCTGTGCGCCGTTGCCGGCATTGGCCGCCGTGCCGGTGCGAGGTGTGGAAGTCGAGTCCGAGTCTGCCGGTGCGCTGGGTGACGACCTGCGTCGCCGCGAATTCCAGATGATCATCGATACCTTGCGCTCTGAGCGGGGGCGTCGCAAAGAAGCGGCAGAGCGTCTGGGCATCAGTCCTCGCACCCTGCGCTACAAACTGGCGCAAATGCGTGATGCCGGAATGGATGTGGAAGCGTACCTGTTCGCCACCTGATTTTACTTTGTGGGAGCGAGCCTGCTCGCGATGGAGTCAGGAGCGACGCGTTATCGTTCACGACCATCGCGAGCAGGCTCGCTCCTATAGAAAATTGTGAGCTGATAAAGGGCTTTTGTTCTGGGCGGCCACGGAGATGGCACCCTTGTTGCTAACACCTCACTACCCGCCGAGTGAGTGTCAAAAAATTGCGGGTCGTCAATGAGAGTAGACCATGAGCCAAGGTATTGAATTCAATCGGTTGATGCTGGACATGCGTTCCATGCAAATGGATGCCATGTCTGCGCCGAAATCGACTGCCGCCGTCCCTGAATTGAGCGGCAGCAGCTTTTCCGACATGCTCGGTCAGGCCGTCAATAAAGTGAGCGACACCCAGCAGGCTTCCAGTCAGTTGG
The DNA here is from genome assembly GCF_014852325.1 of Pseudomonas sp. PDM01. Lineage (NCBI taxonomy): Bacteria > Pseudomonadati > Pseudomonadota > Gammaproteobacteria > Pseudomonadales > Pseudomonadaceae > Pseudomonas > Pseudomonas sp. PDM01. The sequence goes on along the minus strand of NZ_JACVBK010000006.1, from coordinate 450,008 downwards.
CCAGTGCCTTCGAGATCGGCAAGAGTGGTGTCGACCTGACGGACGTGATGATTTCCTCGCAGAAGGCCAGCGTGTCTTTCCAGGCGTTGACCCAAGTGCGTAACAAGCTGGTTCAGGCATACCAAGACATCATGCAGATGCCGGTTTAAGGACGAGATTGAGTCATGGCAGAAGCAGTCGCCGATAATGTTCCGGCCAAGGCCACTCCGATAGACGGCAAACCGCCGCTGTTCGGCTTGTCCTTCCTGGAAAACCTCTCCGAGATGACCATGTTGCGTCAGGTGGGCCTGTTGGTCGGCCTGGCTGCGAGCGTGGCGATTGGCTTCGCCGTGGTGTTGTGGTCCCAACAGCCGGACTACCGGCCTCTGTACGGCAGCCTTGCCGGTATGGACGCCAAGCAAGTCATGGATACCCTGGCTGCCGCAGACATTCCCTATACCGTTGAACCGAACTCCGGTGCCTTGCTGGTCAAGGCCGATGACCTGTCCCGTGCGCGACTGAAGCTCGCGGGCGCTGGTGTCACTCCCAGCGACGGCAATATCGGTTTCGAGATTCTCGACAAGGACCAGGGGCTCGGCACCAGCCAGTTCATGGAAGCGACCCGTTATCGTCGCGGCCTCGAAGGCGAACTGGCCCGGACCATCTCCAGCCTGAACAACGTCAAGGGTGCCCGCGTGCACCTGGCGATTCCGAAAAGCTCGGTGTTCGTACGTGACGAGCGCAAGCCGAGCGCTTCGGTGCTGGTAGAGCTGTATTCCGGTCGCTCGCTTGAGCCGGGTCAGGTGGTGGCGATCATCAACCTGGTCGCGACCAGCGTTCCAGAACTCAGCAAATCGCAGATCACCGTCGTCGATCAGAAGGGCAACCTGCTCTCGGATCAGGCGGAGAACTCCGAACTGACCATGGCCGGCAAGCAATTCGATTACAGCCGTCGCATGGAAAGTATGCTCACTCAGCGTGTGCACAACATCCTGCAACCGGTGCTGGGCAACGACCGCTATAAAGCCGAAGTCTCGGCGGACGTGGATTTCAGTGCTGTCGAGTCGACCTCCGAGCAATTCAATCCGGATCAACCGGCGTTGCGCAGCGAGCAGTCGGTCAACGAGCAACGCACCGCCAGCAATGGCCCGCAAGGCGTACCGGGTGCTCTGAGCAACCAGCCGCCATCGCCTGCCTCGGCGCCGCAAACCACGGGCGGCGCTACCGCGTCGGCCGGCATGGTGCAGCCAGGCCAGCCACTGCTGGATGCCAACGGTCAGCAGATCATGGACCCGGCCACCGGTCAGCCGATGCTGGCACCGTACCCGGCGGACAAGCGTCAACAATCCACCAAGAACTTCGAGCTCGACCGTTCCATCAGCCACACCAAACAACAGCAAGGGCGTTTGAATCGCCTGTCGGTGTCGGTAGTGGTGGACGATCAGGTCAAGATCAACGCAGCCAACGGCGAAACCACCCGTGCACCGTGGAGCGCCGACGAATTGGCGCGCTTCACTCGTCTGGTACAGGACGCCGTCGGTTTCGACGCCAGTCGTGGCGACAGCGTCAGCGTGATCAACATGCCGTTCTCCGCCGAGCGCGGTGAAGTGATTGCCGATATTCCGTTCTACTCCCAGCCGTGGTTCTGGGACATCGTCAAGCAAGTACTGGGTGTCTTGTTCATCCTGATACTGGTGTTCGGTGTGCTGCGTCCGGTGCTCAACAACATCACCAATGGCGGCAAAGGCAAACAGCTGGCCGGCTTTGGCGGCGACGTGGAACTCGGTGGCATGGGCGGCCTGGACGGCGAACTGGCCAACGACCGCGTCAGCCTCGGCGGTCCGACCAGCATCCTGCTGCCAAGCCCGAGCGAAGGCTATGATGCACAGTTGAACGCAATCAAGAGTCTGGTGGCAGAAGATCCGGGTCGCGTGGCCCAGGTCGTGAAAGAGTGGATTAACGCAGATGAGTGATAACCGAGCCGCCGTCGCCAAACTGTCCCGGGTCGATAAAGCCGCAATCCTGCTGCTGTCTCTCGGTTCTACCGATGCCGCCCAGGTGTTGCGCCACATGGGGCCCAAAGAGGTCCAGCGTGTGGGTGTGGCCATGGCGCAGATGGGTAACGTGCACCGCGAGCAGGTCGAGCAGGTGATGAGCGAGTTCGTCGACATTGTCGGCGATCAGACCAGCCTGGGCGTCGGCTCCGACGACTACGTGCGCAAAATGCTGACTCAGGCGCTGGGCGAGGACAAGGCCAACGGCCTGATCGACCGGATCCTGCTGGGCGGCAACACCAGTGGCCTCGACAGCCTGAAGTGGATGGAACCGCGCGCCGTCGCCGACGTGATCCGTTACGAGCACCCGCAGATCCAGGCGATCGTCGTGGCGTATCTCGACCCGGACCAGGCCGGCGAAGTGCTGGGCAACTTCGACCACAAGGTGCGACTGGACATCATTCTGCGGGTTTCCTCGCTGAATACCGTGCAGCCAGCCGCCCTGAAAGAGCTCAACCAGATTCTCGAGAAGCAGTTCTCCGGCAACTCGAATGCCTCGCGCACCACCTTGGGTGGCATCAAGCGCGCGGCCGACATCATGAACTTCCTCGACAGCTCGATCGAAGGTCAGCTGATGGACTCGATCCGCGAAGTCGACGAAGACCTGTCCGGTCAGATCGAAGACCTCATGTTCGTGTTCAACAACCTGTCCGATGTCGACGACCGCGGGATTCAGGCGTTGCTGCGCGAAGTCTCCTCCGATGTACTGGTACTGGCCCTCAAAGGCTCGGACGAAGGCGTCAAGGAAAAGATCTTCAAGAACATGTCCAAACGGGCGGCCGAACTGTTGCGCGACGACCTCGAGGCCAAAGGCCCGGTGCGTGTCAGCGACGTGGAAACCGCACAGAAAGAAATCCTCACCATTGCTCGCCGTATGGCCGAAGCCGGAGAAATCGTTCTCGGCGGGAAGGGCGGCGAAGAGATGATCTAAGGTCACTATGTCGTCCAAACATGATGAGTCCCAGACCGACCTGATCCGCGCCAAGGACGTCGCGGGTTTCGACACCTGGTCGCTGCCCAGTTTCGACCCGCCTGCACCGGAGCCCGAGCCGGAACCAGAGCCCGAGCCGCCGGAAATGGAGGAAGTGCCGCTGGAAGAAGTCCAGCCACTGACCCTCGAAGAACTCGAAAGCATTCGCCAGGAGGCCTACAACGAAGGCTTCGCCACGGGCGAGAAAGAAGGTTTTCACAGCACCACGCTCAAGGTCCGTCAGGAAGCAGAGGCGGTCCTGGCGCCGAAAGTCGCCGCGCTTGAGCAACTGATGGCCAACCTGTTCGAGCCTATCGCCGAGCAAGACACCCAGATCGAAAAGTCGCTGGTCGATCTCGTTCAGCACATCACCAAACAGGTGATTCAGCGCGAACTGGCCATCGACTCGACGCAGATCGAACACGTCATGCGCGACGCCCTCAAGCTGTTGCCGCTGGGCGTGGGCAATGTGCGGCTGTACATCAATCCGCAGGATTTCGAACAGGTCAAAGCCCTGCGCGAACGCCATGAAGAAACCTGGCGCATCGTCGAGGACGAAGCCTTGTTGCCTGGTGGTTGCCGGGTCGAGACGGAGCACAGTCGCATCGACGCCACCGTTGAAACGCGCATCGCCCGGGTCATGGACAAGCTGTTCGATCAATTGCACGAGCAGGCCCTGCACCCGGCCGCGCCGGACCTGAGCCTGGAGCTGCCGATCGACGCCAAACCTGCCGTCGAAGCCGAGCCGGACGTTCCCGATGCGCCTTGATCGCACCAGCTTCGCCAAGCGCCTGGGCAGTTACGCCGAGGCCACGGAACTGGCCGGCGCACCGATCCTCGAAGGCCGCTTGCTGCGCATGGTCGGCCTGACCCTCGAAGCTGAAGGCTTGCGCGCCGCCATGGGCAGCCGCTGCATGGTCATCAACGACGACAGTTACCATCCGGTGCAGGTCGAAGCCGAAGTCATGGGCTTCTCCGGCAGCAAAGTCTTTCTGATGCCGGTTGGCAGTGTCGCCGGCATCGCGCCCGGCGCCCGTGTGGTGCCGTTGGCCGATACCGGTCGTCTGCCGATGGGCATGAGCATGCTCGGACGGGTGCTCGATGGCGCCGGTCGTGCGCTGGACGGCAAGGGTGGCATGAAGGCTGAAGACTGGGTGCCGATGGACGGCCCGACGATCAACCCGCTCAAGCGTCACCCGATCAGCGAGCCGCTGGACGTGGGCATTCGCTCCATCAACGGTTTGTTGACGGTCGGTCGCGGTCAGCGGCTCGGGCTGTTCGCCGGTACCGGTGTCGGCAAGAGTGTGCTGCTGGGCATGATGACCCGCTTCACCGAGGCCGACATTATCGTCGTCGGGCTGATCGGTGAACGGGGTCGAGAAGTTAAGGAGTTCATCGAGCACATCCTCGGTGAAGAAGGGCTCAAGCGTTCGGTGGTCGTGGCGTCCCCGGCGGACGATGCGCCGCTGATGCGTCTGCGCGCCGCGATGTATTGCACGCGGATCGCCGAGTATTTCCGCGACAAGGGCAAGAATGTCCTGTTGCTGATGGACTCGCTGACTCGCTTCGCCCAGGCCCAGCGGGAAATCGCCCTGGCCATTGGCGAGCCGCCGGCGACCAAGGGTTATCCGCCATCGGTGTTCGCCAAGTTGCCGAAACTGGTGGAGCGGGCGGGTAACGCTGAAAAGGGCGGCGGTTCGATCACCGCGTTTTATACCGTGTTGTCCGAAGGCGATGACCAGCAGGATCCGATCGCCGACTCGGCGCGGGGTGTGCTTGACGGGCACATCGTCCTGTCCCGACGTCTGGCTGAGGAAGGGCATTACCCGGCCATCGACATCGAAGCGTCGATCAGCCGGGTCATGCCGTCGGTGGTGTCGCCGGAACACATGGCCCGCGCCCAGTATTTCAAACAGCTGTGGTCGCGTTATCAGCAGAGCCGCGATCTGATCAGTGTCGGCGCCTACGTCGCTGGCGGTGATCGCGAGACCGACCTGGCGATTTCCCTGCAGCCGCAGCTGGCCAAATACCTGCGCCAAGGGTTGAACGACAGCATCAGCCTGGGCGAAAGCGAATCCTATCTGGGCTCGATCTTCGCGCCTGCGGCTGGCGGTTAATCGATCATGGCCCAGAGTCGGGCAGGGCGTCTGGCGCCGGTGGTCGAAATGGCCGAAAAGGCCGAGAAAACCGCCGCTCAGCGGTTAGGCCATTTTCAGGGCCAGGTTCGCGTGGCAGAAAGCAAGCTCGCCGACCTTGAAGCCTTTCGACTCGACTATCAGGAGCAATGGATCGTGCGCGGCAGCAGCGGCGTCTCGGGCCAGTGGCTGCTGGGTTATCAGGGCTTCCTCGCGCAACTGGGCACCGCCATCGATCAGCAGCGACAAAGCCTGGCGTGGCATCAGAACAATCTGAACAAGGCACGGGAAACCTGGCAGCAGGCATTTGCCCGGGTCGAAGGCTTGCGCAAACTGGTTCAGCGTTACGCAGACGAGGCGCGACAGCTGGAAGACAGGCGCGAACAGAAGCTGATGGACGAGTTGTCCCAGCGGTTGCCGCGTGAGAGTCCGTACTGAATCAGTCAGGCCGCGTTATCGTTTTTCGCGAGCAAGCCTCGCTCCTACAGGTTTCGCATCGTCCATGATTTCGTGAACGGCACAAATCCCGTAGGCGCGAGGCTTGCCCGCGAAGGCGTCCTCAAAAACTCCGCCCCTTTCCAGCCTTGCCCCCATCTCCGTCAAGTGCTAAACCTTGTACAAGTATGTTCACCAATGACAAGGATGCCGTTCAATGTCAGTCGTTACAGAAGTCTCTCCGGATGGGCAAAAACTGACGATATCGATCAGAGGACGATTCGATTTCGGTCGGCATCAAGAGTTTCGCGAGTCCTACGAGCGACTCAACAAGAAGCCCGACTCCATAGTCGTAGATCTTAAAGACGCCACTTATCTTGATAGTTCGGCGCTAGGCATGTTGTTGCTGTTGCGCGATCACGCGGGTGGCGACGATTCCGATGTGCGGGTGATCAACAGTAATTCGGATGTTCGAAAGATTCTCGCCATCTCCAACTTCGACAAACTGTTCGACATCAGTTGACCAACGTGCAGCCGCTCGAGTCGCTGACGATCCTGATTGCCGAAGACAGCGCGGCCGACCGCATGCTGCTGTCGAGTATCGTCCGTCGCCAGGGTCATGAAGTCCTGACGGCGGCCAACGGTGCCGAAGCGGTTGAAGCGTTTCGCTTACAACGACCGCAACTGGTCTTGATGGACGCCATGATGCCGGTGATGGACGGTTTCGAGGCGGCACGGCAGATCAAGGCGCTGGCCGGGGAAACCCTGGTGCCGATCATCTTCCTGACGTCGCTGAGCGAAAGCGAAGCCTTGGCGCGCTGTCTGGAGGCTGGCGGTGACGACTTTCTGGCAAAACCCTATAACCAGGTGATCCTCGCCGCCAAAATCAAGGCAATGGACCGCTTGCGCCGGTTGCAGGCCACCGTGCTGGAGCAGCGCGACCAAATTGCCAGGCACCACGATTACCTGCTCAACGAGCAGCGTGTGGCCAAGGCCGTGTTCGACAAGGTCGCCCATTCCGGCTGCCTGAACGCCCCCAACATCCGCTACCTGCAATCGCCTTATGCGCTGTTCAATGGTGATTTGCTGCTCGCGGCGTTCACTCCGGCCGGCGACATGCACGTGCTGCTCGGCGATTTTACCGGCCATGGCTTGCCGGCCGCCGTCGGGGCGATGCCGCTGGCCGAGGTCTTCTACGGCATGACCGCCAAGGGTTACGGCCTGTCGGAAACCCTGCGCGAGATGAACGCCAAGCTCAAGCGCATCCTGCCGGTGGACATGTTCTGTTGTGCGACGCTGCTGTGCCTGAGTTTTCAGCGGCGCTCGGTGGAGGTCTGGAACGGTGGGATGCCGGACGGTTACCTGCACAGTATTGCCAGCGGCGAGCGCACACAGCTGACCGCTCGGCATTTGCCGCTGGGCGTGCTGAGCCCGCAGACGTTCGACGACCGCACCGAAGTGTTTCCGATGGCGGTCGGGGATCGGGTGTTCCTGTTGTCTGACGGGGTGATTGATACGTGCGATGCCAATGAGCAGTTGTTCGGCGTCGAGCGATTGCAGCGGGTGTTTGCGGCCAATCGTCGGCCCGATCAGCTGTTCGAGGAGATCGAGCAGGCGCTGCGGGATTTTCGCGGTGAGGCCCGCGACGATGTCAGCATGGTCGAAGTCAGCCTGGTGGAGGCTGCGCAGCTGAGTCCGCCGGCCCTGGTGTATTCCGACAGCGGTCAGTCCTGCCCGCTGGACTGGTCGGTGAGTTTCGAGTTTCGTGCGGCCACCCTCAAGCGCTTCAATCCATTGCCGTATCTTTTGCAGTTGCTGCTGGAAGTGCATGGTTTGCGCGCCCAGAGCGGTGCGCTTTACAGTGTGCTCGCGGAGTTGTACTCCAATGCACTGGAGCACGGCGTGCTGGGGCTGGACTCAAGCCTGAAACGCGATGCCTCGGGTTTTGCCCGCTATTATCAACAACGCAATGCACGTCTGGACGAGCTGCAGGACGGCTATGTGCGGCTGCATTTGCAGGTCGCGCCCAAAGGCGAGGGTGGTTGCCTGACAATTCGTGTCGAAGACAGTGGCAAGGGTTTTGATGTCGACAGGGTGATGGCGCGCCCCCTCGATGGTGCCCGTCTGTCGGGACGCGGGGTCAGTCTGATCCGCCAGTTGAGCCGTAACGCCAACTGGTCCGACGATGGTCGTAGTGCCCGCGTGGAATTTTTCTGGGAGGCTCTGGCATAATCCGCGCATTCTTGATCAAGGAGTGAGCAAGTGGCTGACACACATCTGGATCGCGACGTGCTGAGCGCGTTGCAAGAAGTCATGGAGGATGAGTATCCGATGTTGCTGGGTACTTTTCTTGCCGATTCCATAGAGCGCTTGAGTCAGCTGCACAAGGCTGACGATGCCGAGACGCTCGGTGCCACTGCGCACAGTTTCAAGGGCAGTTGCAGCAACATGGGCGCCATTCGCCTTGCGCAGTTGTGCAATGAGCTTGAGCAGCGAAGCAAGCAGGAGTCGCTGGAAGGCATCGAGAAACTGATCAGCGAAATCGATAGTGAATTCGCGATTATCCGCACCCTCTACGAAGCAGAGCGCCAGCGCTCTCTCGCTGGCAGTGCGACCGTCCGGCGTTTTTAGCACCGTTCGAACAAAACTGGCGCAACCCTTGCAGCAATCTCCGCAACTGTACCTACGATCCCAGTGCAGCGGAGACCGTTTCATGCCCGTTACCCCCAATATTCTTCTTCAGGCCGCCGCTCAGGCCAAGACTCAAGCCGCCTCCGCCAATCCACCGGCGCTGGCCGCTGAGCCCGGGGACAAAGCCTCCAGCTTCGCTCAGGTCTACGCCAATCAAGCCCAGAACAAGCCCTCGGCGGCCACCGATGGAACGCCGAAGCCGGTGCGCGATAAAGCCCCGGACAGCCCCGATAAAAAGAGCGTCGGCAACGACAATGCTGCCGCCCCGGAACCGACGGTTGCCGATAGCGGCAAAACCTTGCCCGCCGATAAACCGGCGCCGGACGACGACAAGGCTGCCAGCGATGATGCCGCAGCTGCCGCGGATACCGCAGAAACCCCGGTAGTCGTCGACACGGCGCCGGTTGATCCGGCTCTCGATCCGTCATTGCTGCCAGCGTTGCAAGCCGTGGTGGCAGCTCCGGTTCCGCAAGCACCGCCAGTGGTGGTCACTGAGCAGCCGCAAGTGCAGGCGCCTCCTGTTGCTGCGCCAGTGGCGGCGGTACAGGTTGCCGCACCGGCGGATGACGCGTTCGATCCTGAAGCCGATCCGCTGGATGCGCTGCCGGCCGTGCGTATGGCCATGGAGCAGGGCGGTCATATTTCCGCTGCCAGTCAGGCGCAACCCAAGGCAGCGCCGACGGCTGCTCAGGCCCAGGCTGATGGCGAACCCACCTCGGCACAGAACTTTGCCGCCGGCATGGCGGGCATGCTCGATGTGCAGGCGGACAAGGACAGTACCAGCCAGGGCGGTGAGAAAACCTTCAGTGGGTTGATCGATGACGGCCTCAAGGATTTGAAGTCGGCGAGCAGCGATACCCGCGTCGACGACTTCGCCAACCGTCTGGCGGCACTGACTCAGGCAGCTACACCGAAAACCGCCAACGCGGTACCGGTGAATCAGCCGATCACGATGAATCAAAGCGGCTGGACCGAAGAAATCGTGAACCGGGTCATGTACCTGTCCAGCGCCAATCTCAAGGCGGCCGATATCCAGTTGCAACCGGCCGAACTGGGTCGTCTCGACATTCGGGTGAACATGGTGCCGGACCAGCAGACCCAAGTGACCTTCATGAGCGCGCATCCAAGCGTTCGCGAAGCGCTCGATGGTCAGATGCACCGCTTGCGTGACATGTTCGCGCAGCAGGGCATGGGGCAGGTCGATGTCAACGTGTCCGATCAGTCGCGTGGCTGGCAGGGGCAGGGTCAGGAACAACAGGCTCAGCAGGGGCAGGGCGGGCGCAGTAACGCCAGCGGTGGTCGCCTCGATGGCGTGGATGAAGAGCTCGCGCCGACCGTTGCCGAAGTCGCGGCGAGTACCACCAGTGTCATCGGTTCCAGCGCCGTCGACTACTACGCCTGATCAAACGCAATCCCTTGTAGGAGCGAGCGGTTCGGCGTTCCGACTTGCCCGCGAAGAGCGATGTTGCGGTTTAACTGACAAACCGCGTCATCGTTCTTCGCGGGCAAGCCTCGCTCCTACAAGTGCGGTATTCGCCGATCATTCGCTGTCTCCAATACCTCCCGACACTTCTGGCATAACACTTGCTCTTGCCTTGCCGTGCGACTGTGAAAACCCGAATAGTGACGGATTATTGGCATGGCGAAGAGCGAAGCAGTAGTAAAAGACCCCGCAACCAAAGGCAAAATCAAGCTGATCATTGTGATCGTGGTGGCCCTGCTGCTGGCGATCGGCTTGTCCGTGGGAGCGACCTGGTTCTTCATGCACAGCGCTCAGAGCAAACCTGCCGCCGTGGTTGAAACTGCCCCGGCCGGCAAGCAACCAGCGGTTTTCGAGCAAATGGCGCCGGCCTTCGTGGCCAACTACAACCAGAACGGCCGCCAGCGCTTCATGCAGGTGAGCATCACCATGCAGGGCCGCAATCAGGCTGACCTGGAAGCCCTGAAAGTCCACATGCCGGTCATCCGCAACAACCTTGTCATGCTGTTCTCCGGGCAGGATTTCGCGACCCTGGCGTCGCCGGTCGGTCAGGAAATGCTGCGCCAGAAAGCCACGGCCAGCGTCCAGGAAGTGGCGCAGAAAGAGCTCGGCAAAGTGGTCATCGAACAGTTGCTTTTCACTAATTTCGTACTGCAGTAGGAACACGACATGGCCGTGCAGGACCTGCTGTCCCAGGATGAGATCGATGCGCTGTTGCATGGTGTCGACGATGGTCTGGTACAGACCGATACCGCTGCCGAACCCGGCAGTGTCAAAAGCTACGACCTGACCAGCCAGGATCGCATCGTCCGTGGACGCATGCCGACCCTGGAAATGATCAACGAGCGTTTCGCCCGCTACACCCGCATCAGCATGTTCAACATGCTGCGCCGCTCGGCGGACGTTGCCGTCGGTGGTGTGCAGGTGATGAAGTTTGGCGAATACGTGCACTCGCTGTACGTGCCGACCAGCCTCAACCTGGTCAAGATCAAGCCGTTGCGCGGCACGGCGCTGTTCATCCTCGACGCCAAACTGGTGTTCAAACTGGTGGACAACTTCTTCGGCGGCGACGGCCGTCACGCGAAGATCGAAGGGCGTGAATTCACCCCGACCGAACTGCGTGTGGTGCGCATGGTGCTGGAGCAGGCCTTCGTCGATCTGAAGGAAGCCTGGCAGGCGATCATGGAAGTGAACTTCGAGTACATCAACTCGGAAGTGAACCCGGCCATGGCCAACATCGTCGGCCCGAGCGAAGCCATTGTGGTGTCGACCTTCCACATCGAACTCGATGGCGGTGGCGGCGACCTGCACGTGACCATGCCGTACTCGATGATCGAGCCGGTCCGCGAAATGCTCGACGCCGGCTTCCAGTCGGACCTCGACGATCAGGACGAGCGTTGGGTCAATGCCCTGCGCCAGGACGTGCTCGACGTCGACGTGCCGATCGGCGCTACGGTTGCCCGTCGCCAGTTGCGCCTGCGCGACATTCTGCACATGCAGCCGGGGGACATTATCCCGGTCGAAATGCCGGAAGAAATGATCATGCGCGCCAACGGCGTGCCTGCGTTCAAGGTCAAGATGGGCTCGCACAAAGGCAACCTTGCGTTGCAAGTGATCGAGCCGATCGAGCGCCGTTGACCGGCGCCTCTACATATTCGCTTTTAACTGACGGCTGCCCTCTGATGGGTTGCCCGCCGAGGACACATGATGGCTGACGATATGAATACCCAGGACGACCAGGCGCTGGCTGACGAATGGGCTGCGGCCCTGGAAGAAACCGGTGATGCCGGGCAGGACGACATTGACGCCTTGCTGGCGGCTGACGCTGCTGGTTCGTCGTCGAACCGTCTGCCGATGGAAGAATTCGGCAGCGTGCCGAAAAACAACGATCCGGTAACCCTGGACGGTCCGAACCTGGACGTGATCCTCGACATCCCGGTGTCGATTTCCATGGAAGTCGGCAGCACCGACATCAACATCCGTAACCTGCTGCAGCTCAACCAGGGTTCGGTGATCGAGCTCGATCGCCTGGCCGGTGAGCCGCTGGACGTGCTGGTCAACGGTACGTTGATCGCTCACGGTGAAGTGGTGGTGGTCAACGAGAAGTTCGGCATCCGCCTGACTGACGTGATCAGCCCAAGCGAACGCATCAAGAAGCTGCGCTGAGTGAAAAAGCTTTTGGGGTTGTTACTGGCCTTGCCGTTCAGTGCGTTGGCGGCCGAACCGGTTGCTAATGCTGCGGTGGCTGCCGCACCTGCTGTCAGTAGCGGTGTGGCGGGCCAGTTGACGCAGTTGGTGCTCGGTCTGCTGTTGGTGCTGGGGTTGATCTTCTTCCTCGCCTGGCTGCTGCGCCGGGTCCAGCAGGCCGGACCGGCGGGCAAGGCGCAGGTGATCGAGTTGATCGGTTCCCGGGCGCTGGGTCCGCGTGACCGATTGATGCTGGTGCAGGTCGGCAATGAGCAGATCCTGCTCGGTTTGAGCCCCGGCACCATCACCGCGCTGCATGTGCTCAAGGAGCCGGTGCACGTACCGGTCACCGAGAAAGCGACCCCGGAATTTGCCCTGCGCCTGATGGAACTGATGGGCAAGGATCAGAAGGATAAGAAGTAATGGGTGCGCTACGCATCATCTTGACGCTGGCCCTGATGCTGGCCGCGCCGCTGGCCTTCGCCGCCGATCCGTTGTCGATCCCGGCGATCACCCTGGGCACCAACGCCCAGGGTGCTCAGGAATACTCGGTCAGCCTGCAAATCCTGTTGATCATGACCGCGCTGAGTTTCATTCCGGCGTTCGTCATGCTGATGACCAGCTTCACGCGGATCATCATCGTCTTCTCGATCCTGCGTCAGGCTCTGGGCCTGCAGCAGACGCCGTCGAACCAGATCCTCACGGGCATGGCGCTGTTTCTGACCCTGTTCATCATGGCGCCGGTGTTTGACCGGGTGAATCAGGATGCCTTGCAGCCGTATCTGGCGGAAAAACTCACCGCGCAGGATGCCGTGGCCAAGGCTCAGGTGCCGATCAAGGACTTCATGCTGGCGCAGACGCGCAGCAGTGATCTGGAATTGTTCATGCGCCTGTCCAAGCGCACGGACATCGCCACGCCGGATCAGGCGCCGCTGACCATTCTGGTGCCGGCCTTCGTCACGTCCGAGCTGAAAACCGCGTTCCAGATCGGCTTCATGATCTTCATTCCGTTCCTGATCATCGACCTGGTCGTCGCCAGTGTGCTGATGGCCATGGGTATGATGATGCTCTCGCCGCTGATCATTTCCCTGCCGTTCAAGATCATGCTGTTCGTGCTGGTGGATGGCTGGGCGCTGATCATCGGGACATTGGCGAGTAGCTTCGGCGGTGTTTCGCCATGACGCCGGAAGTCGCGGTAGACATCTTTCGTGAAGCGCTCTGGCTGACCACCATGATGGTCGCCGTGCTGGTGATTCCGAGTCTGCTGGTGGGTCTGCTGGTCGCGATGTTCCAGGCGGCCACGCAGATCAACGAACAAACCCTGAGCTTCTTGCCGCGCCTGCTGGTCATGCTGGTGACGCTGATCGTTGCCGGTCCGTGGCTGGTGCAGACGTTCATGGAATACATCCTGCAGTTGTACGGCAATATTCCTCGGGTCATCGGCTAAGCCATGCAGTCACTGCTGCAACTGACCGATACCCAGATCAGCACCTGGGTGGCGACGTTCATGTTGCCCCTGTTTCGCATCGGTGGCTTGCTGATGGTCATGCCGGTTTTTGGTACGACCCTGGTGCCCCAGCGGGTGCGTCTGTATTTCGCCCTCGCGATCACGCTCGTGATTGCGCCCGGGTTGCCACCAATGCCGCCGGTCAATGCGCTGGACTTGAGCGGGTTGCTGCTGATTGCCGAGCAGATCCTCATCGGCGCGGTGATGGGGTTCGCCCTGCAACTGTTCTTCCAGGCCTTCGTGGTCGCCGGGCAGATCGTTTCGATTCAGATGGGCATGGGCTTCGCGTCGATGGTCGACCCCACCAACGGCGTGTCGGTGGCGGTGATCGGGCAGTTCTTCACCATGCTGGTGACGCTGTTGTTCCTGGCCATGAATGGCCACTTGGTGGTCTTCGAAATTCTCACTGAAAGTTTCACCACGCTCCCGGTCGGTAGCGGCTTTATGGTTTCGCAATTCTGGGACCTGGCCGGCAAGCTCGGTTGGGTGCTGGGTGCGGCATTGTTGCTGGTGTTGCCGGCGATCACGGCGCTGCTGGTGGTCAACATCGCGTTTGGCGTGATGACCCGCGCCGCGCCGCAACTGAACATCTTTTCCATCGGCTTCCCGCTGACCCTGGTGCTCGGGCTGTTCATTGTCTGGGTCGGGCTGGCGGACATCATCAATCAGTACCAACCGCTGGCTACCGAGGCCTTGCAGTGGTTGCGCGAACTGGCACGGGCGCGCTGAGTCATGGCTGAGAGCGAAAGCGGTCAGGACAAAACAGAAGACCCCACGGAGAAACGTAAAAAGGACTCCAGGGACAAGGGCGAAATTGCGCGCTCCAAAGAGCTCAATACCTTGGCGATCATGCTTGCCGGTGCCGGTGCGCTGCTGATTTTCGGCGGGGCTTTGGCGCAGGACATGATGGAGTTGATGCGCATGAACTTCACGCTGTCGCGGGAAGTGATTCTGGATCAGCGCAGCATGGGCACCTTCCTCCTGCACTCGGGGCAGATTGCCCTGTTGGCGATTCAGCCGGTGATGATCACCTTGCTGCTGGCGGCATTTCTCGGCCCGATTTCCCTCGGTGGCTGGCTGTTCGCAGCAGGCTCGATGGCGCCGAAATTCAGTCGCATGAACCCCGGCGCGGGGCTGAAGCGGATGTTCTCGGCCAAGGCGCTGGTGGAACTGCTCAAGGCCCTGGCGAAGTTTTTCATTGTGCTGTTCGTCGCGCTGGCGGTGTTGAATTCCGACATCGATGACCTGATGCGCATTGCGCACGAGCCGTTGGAAATGGCGATCATTCACAGCCTGCAAGTGGTCGGCTGGAGCACCCTGTGGATGGCGTGCGGCTTGATCATCATCGCCGCCGTCGACGTGCCGGTGCAGCTCTGGGAAAGCCACAAGAAGCTGCTGATGACCAAGCAGGAAGTGCGCGACGAGCACAAGGATCAGGAGGGGAGGCCGGAGGTCAAGCAGCGCATTCGCCAGCTGCAGCGCGAGATGTCCCAGCGCCGGATGATGGCGGCCATCCCTGAGGCCGATGTGGTCATTACCAACCCGACTCACTATGCCGTGGCGCTCAAATACGACCCGGACAAGGGCTCGGCGCCGATGCTGATTGCCAAGGGCAGTGATTTCCTGGCCCTGAAAATCCGTGAAATCGCCGTGGCCAACGAAGTGCTGCTGCTGGAGTCTCCGGCCCTGGCGCGTTCGATCTATTACTCCACGGAGCTGGAGCAGGAAATTCCTGGCGGACTTTATCTGGCCGTCGCTCAGGTATTGGCCTACGTCTACCAGATCCGACAGCACCGCGCGGGCAAGGGCAAGCGGCCGGATCCGCTTAAGGATGACTTGCCGATTCCACCGGATCTGCGCCGCGATTCCTGAGTTTTGCGCTAGTCGTGCCGACGCCTTCGCGGGCAAGCCTCGCTCCTACAGGTTTTGCGTCGACCACAAAAACATCTGTGCCATCCGTCCTGTAGGAGCGTGGCTTGCCCGCGAAAGCGTCAGCCCGAACAGCACAAATCCCCCTGATAAACCCCTCTGTTCCAAGCTCCCGGCAAAAGTTGGAAGGCTTCTTGCAGTAGCCGCCCTGCGTCTGCTTCAGGCGTCAAAAGTTTGCTTTAAAGGAACGGGGAAAACCGGTGGATCGCTCTCAGTTACTCAACAGTGCCCGCACAAACGTTGCCGACTTAAGTCGGGGCAATCTGGGCGTGCCGTTGTTGCTGCTGGTCATGCTGGCCATGATGATGCTGCCGGTGCCACCGTTCCTGCTGGACGTGTTCTTCACGTTCAACATCGCGCTGTCGATCGTCGTGCTGCTGGTCTGCGTCTACGCGTTGCGGCCGCTGGATTTCGCGGTGTTCCCGACCATTCTGCTGGTGGCAACGTTGTTGCGACTGGCGCTGAACGTGGCCTCCACGCGAGTGGTGATGCTTCACGGGCAGGACGGCCACGCCGCCGCCGGTAAGGTGATCCAGGCGTTCGGTGAGGTGGTGATCGGCGGTAACTACGTGGTCGGTATCGTGGTTTTCGCGATTTTGATGATCATCAACTTCGTCGTGGTAACCAAGGGTGCCGGGCGGATTTCCGAGGTGAGCGCACGTTTCACCCTCGATGCGATGCCCGGCAAACAAATGGCGATCGACGCCGATTTGAACGCCGGCCTGATCGATCAGAACCAGGCCAAGATGCGCCGGATGGAAGTGGCCCAGGAGGCCGAGTTCTATGGTTCCATGGACGGTGCCAGCAAGTTCGTGCGTGGCGACGCCATCGCCGGTTTGCTGATTCTGTTCATCAACCTGATCGGCGGCATGGCGGTCGGTATCTTCCAGCACGGCATGACCTTCGGTGATGCGGGCAGGGTTTACGCGTTGCTGACCATCGGTGACGGTTTGGTGGCGCAATTGCCATCACTGTTGTTATCTACAGCTGCAGCGATCATGGTGACCCGTGCTTCCGGTTCGGAAGACATGGGCAAACAGATCAATCGCCAGATGTTCGCCTCGCCCAAGGCGCTGGCCGTGGCAGCGGGCCTGATGGCAGTGATGGGCCTGGTGCCCGGCATGCCGCACTTTTCCTTTCTGACCATGGCGGCCCTGGCGGCCGGTGGCGCGTACCTGTTCTGGAAGAAGCAGAACATCGTCAAGGTTCAGGCCCTGCAAGAGGTCAAGCGTCAGCAGGAATTGCTGCCATCGCCGGCTCGCGCTCAGGAAACCAAGGAGCTTGGCTGGGACGATGTGACGCCGATCGACATGATTGGCCTGGAAGTCGGCTATCGTCTGATTCCGCTGGTGGACCGCAATCAGGGTGGTCAGCTGCTGGCGCGGATCAAGGGTGTGCGTAAAAAACTGTCCCAAGATCTGGGCTTCCTGATGCCGACTGTGCATATCCGTGACAACCTCGACCTCGCGCCGAGCGCCTATCGCCTCACCCTGATGGGGGTGATCCTGGCCGAAGCGGAGATTTATCCGGACCGCGAACTGGCGATCAACCCTGGTCAGGTCTACGGTTCGCTCAACGGTATTACCGCCAAAGATCCGGCTTTCGGGCTGGAGGCGGTCTGGATCGAAGTGAGTCAGCGCGCACAGGCACAATCCCTCGGTTACACCGTGGTCGATGCCAGTACGGTAGTGGCAACCCATTTGAACCAGATTTTGTACAAGCACTCCAGTGAGCTGATTGGCCACGAAGAAGTGCAGCAACTCATGCAATTGCTGGCCAAAAGCTCGCCAAAACTGGCGGAAGAGCTGGTGCCGGGCGTGGTTTCGTTGTCGCAGCTACTCAAGGTGCTCCAGGCGTTGCTGGCCGAACAAGTGCCTGTACGGGACATTCGCAGCATCGCCGAAGCGATCGCGAACAATGCCGCCAAGAGTCAAGATACTGCCGCGCTGGTGGCCGCCGTCCGCGTCGGCGTATCTCGTGCAATCGTCCAAAGCATTGTGGGGACTGAGTCGGAGCTGCCAGTTATCACCTTGGAGCCAAGGTTGGAACAAATATTGCTCAATAGTCTTCAGAAGGCAGGACAAGGCTCGGAAGAGGGCGTTCTGCTGGAGCCAAGCATGGCTGAAAAACTGCAGCGCTCGTTGATCGATGCGGCGCAGCGTCAGGAAATGCAAGGTCAGCCGGTGATTCTGCTGGTGGCCGGCCCGGTTCGCGCGATGCTGTCGCGATTCGGCCGACTGGCAGTCCCGGGTTTGCATGTGTTGGCTTACCAGGAAATCCCTGACAACAAGCAAGTGACCATCGTTGCGACAGTAGGGCCCAACGGCTGAGGTAGTGGTTTATGCAAGTTAAGCGTTTTTTCGCCGCCGATATGCGTCAGGCCATGAAGCTGGTTCGTGATGAGCTGGGCGCTGATGCCGCCATCATTGGCAACCGCCGGATCGCCGGTGGTGTCGAGCTGACGGCCGCTCTGGATTACAAACTGTCGGCGCTGGCCCCGCGTGTTCCGAACATGGAACTCGAGGATGAGCTGCGCAAGACCCAGTCGCGGATCGTCACCGCCCAGGCCGAACTGAGCCTGCGCAGCGATGGCGAGAGCGACAAGTCCACCAATCGCCAGTTGTTCGCCGGCCTGCCGCTGACTGCCGCCGAGCCGCTGATCGAGCCGACCTACGCTGAACCTCGTCGTCCGGCACCGGCCCCCGCGCCTGCCGCGACCGGTGTTGACCCGCGTGCCTTCGACTCGATGCGTTTCGAACTCAACAGCCTGCGCGAACTGATGGAAGTACAACTCGGTTCGCTGGCCTGGAATCAGTTGCAAGGCAGCCGCCCGGCCCAGGCCAACCTTTGGCGCCGCCTGCAACGCATCGGTTTGTCCGGTCCGTTGTCCCGCGATCTGCTGGAGCTGATTACCGACATTGATGAACCTCGTCAGGCCTGGCGCATGTTGCTGGCGCACCTGGCGCGGATGATCGCCACACCGGAAGTCGAGCCACTGGAAGAGGGCGGCGTGATTGCCATGGTCGGCCCGGCCGGCATGGGCAAGACCACCACCCTGGCCAAGCTCGCGGCCCGTTACGTGCTCAAGTACGGCGCGCAGAACATCGCGCTGGTGAGCATGGACAGCTACCGCATCGGTGCTCAGGAACAACTCAAGACCCTCGGCCGGATCCTCAATGTGTCGGTGACGCACGTCGATCCGGGCCAGTCCCTGGTGCAGGCGCTGGATCCTTTGCTGCGCAAGCGCGTGGTGCTGATCGATACCGCGGGCCTTCAGGCCAGCGATCCGGCATTGCGCATGCAGCTCGAAAGCCTGGCCGGTCGTGGCATCAAATCAAAAAATTATCTGGTTCTGGCAACCACCAGCCAAAAACAGGTTCTAACCGCCGCTTATCACAGTTACAAGCGCTGCGGGCTGGCTGGCTGCATCCTGACTAAACTGGATGAGACGGCAAGCTTGGGCGAGGTGTTGAGCCTGGCGATCAGTCATGAATTGCCGGTGGCTTACCTGACTGATGGACCGCGTATTCCGGATGATCTGCATCTGCCGCGTCGTCATCAGTTGGTCAGTCGCGCCGTTAGCGTGCAAATGCAGGAAGAACCCAGCGAAGAAGCCATGGCTGACATGTTCGCTGATATTTATCACAGCCCGACCAAGCAGGTTGGCTGAGGTATTAATGAACAGTTTTTGTACCTACATCGATGGTCTGCCATGCATTGTTCAGTTGATGAACGCGCAGCCAGTAATGTGGCCTCCGTCTATGCAAGACAAGGTAAAGAAATAACATGGGCAGCATGCATCCCGTACAGGTGATCGCGGTGACCGGCGGCAAAGGTGGCGTCGGGAAGACTAATGTGTCAGTGAACTTGTCCCTGGCTCTAGCTGAGCTCGGCCGGCGCGTCATGCTGCTGGACGCCGATCTGGGGCTGGCGAATGTCGACGTCCTGTTGGGACTGACACCCAAACGTACCCTGGCCGACGTCATCGAAGGCCGCTGTGAGCTGCGCGACGTGTTGTTGCAGGGGCCAGGCGGCATCCGCATCGTCCCGGCCGCGTCCGGTACACAAAGCATGGTTCATCTGAGTCCGGCCCAGCATGCCGGCCTGATCCAGGCGTTCAGCGATATCGGCGACAACCTCGACGTGCTCGTGATCGACACCGCTGCGGGTATTGGTGACTCGGTAGTCAGTTTTGTTCGCGCCGCGCAAGAAGTCTTGCTGGTGGTCTGCGATGAGCCGACTTCGATCACGGATGCCTACGCCCTGATCAAACTGCTCAACCGCGACTACGGCATGAACCGCTTCCGCGTCCTGGCCAACATGGCCCAGAGCCCGCAGGAAGGCCGCAACCTGTTCGCCAAGTTGACCAAGGTCACGGACCGCTTCCTCGACGTCGCCTTACAATACGTTGGTGCGGTGCCGTACGACGAAAGCGTGCGCAAGGCTGTGCAGAAGCAGCGCGCGGTCTATGAAGCCTTCCCTCGTTCCAAGTGCTCCCTGGCTTTCAAGGCCATCGCACAAAAGGTCGATACCTGGCCGCTGCCTGCCAACCCGCGTGGGCACCTGGAGTTTTTCGTCGAGCGCCTCGTGCAACAAACGGCAGGACCCGTGCTATGACAGCCAGCGGTTACAACCTCTACAAGAAGTCGGCGCGTGACGCGCAGTACGAGCTGATCGAGCGTTACGCGCCACTGGTCAAACGCATTGCTTACCACCTGCTGGCGCGACTGCCAGCCAGTGTCCAGGTCGAAGACCTGATCCAGGCCGGGATGATCGGCCTGCTTGAAGTATCCACCAAATATGACGCCAGCAAAGGCGCGAGTTTCGAGACGTACGCGGGCATCCGGATCCGCGGCGCCATGCTTGATGAAGTGCGCAAAGGGGACTGGGCGCCACGTTCGGTCCACCGCAATACCCGCATGGTCAGCGACGCAATTCGCTCGATTGAAGCTAAAACCGGTCGTGACGCTAAAGATCACGAAGTTGCGGCCGAACTCCAATTGAGTCTCGACGATTACTACGGGATTTTGAACGACACCCTGGGCAGCCGCTTGTTCAGTTTCGACGACCTGTTGCAGGACGGCGAACACGAAGGGCTGCATGAGGATGGCGCGAGTGCTCATCTCGAGCCGTCGCGCGATCTGGAAGATGAACGCTTCCAGGCAGCGCTGGCGGACGCGATTGCCAATTTGCCGGAGCGTGAGCGACTGGTGTTGGCGCTGTACTACGACGAAGAGTTGAATCTCAAGGAAATCGGTGAGGTCCTGGGGGTCAGCGAATCTCGGGTCAGCCAGTTACACAGCCAGTGCGCGGCCCGTTTGCGGGGGCGTTTGGGGGAGTGGCGAGCGCGCTGAAGGCAGTGTGGGGACACTGCGAACTTGGCTGGTGTGGTGTTGAACTGCGCCGGTCTCGATCTGTTGTGCTCCAGACAGTCATTGAGTGCTTTGCCGGATTGATTGAAATGGCGCGTCCAGGTGCTGGGCGCGTTTAAGACTGCTTGGAGGTCGAATTGGACAAGAACATGAAAATCCTCATCGTTGATGACTTCTCAACGATGCGGCGGATCATAAAAAACCTGTTGCGTGACCTTGGGTTCACCAACACGGTCGAGGCTGACGATGGCATCACCGCCATTCCGGTTCTCAACAGCGGAAGCATCGACTTTCTGGTAACGGACTGGAACATGCCTGGCATGACCGGTATCGATCTGCTGCGCCACGTGCGCGCCGATGAAAAGCTCAAGCACCTGCCAGTGCTGATGGTGACCGCTGAGGCCAAGCGCGAGCAGATCATCGAAGCGGCCCAGGCCGGCGTAAACGGCTATGTGGTCAAACCCTTCACGGCCCAGGCGTTGAAAGAAAAAATCGAGAAGATTTTCGAACGCATCGGTTGAGAAACTGCGCCACGGGGAAGCTATGGACCAAAACGAATCTTCACAGGGCGATTTTGAATCGACCCTGAAAAAACACGCGGTCGAACTGGTCGAAAGCCTTGAAAAAGGCAAGTTCGGCGACGCTGTGCAACTGATCCATGAGCTCAACCAGACCCGTGACCGCGGCCTGTATCAGGAAGTGGGCAAGCTCACCCGCGAGCTGCACAGTGCGATAGTCAATTTTCAGATTGACCCGCACATGCCGCAAGCCGAGGAAGTGTCCCAGATCACAGATGCCACCGAGCGTCTGGGTTACGTTGTCAAGCTGACAGAGGCCGCAGCCAACCGCACCATGGATCTGGTCGAAAACTCCACGCCGCTGGTCAACAGCCTGAGCGATGAAGCTCAGGCGCTGAGCACGGACTGGGGGCGGTTCATGCGTCGCGAAGTCGGGGCTGAGGAGTTTCGTGAACTGGCACGGCGTGTCGATGGTTTCCTGGCACGTAGCAGCGCGGACAACCGCGCGGTGTCGAGCAACCTCAACGACATTCTGCTCGCTCAGGATTACCAGGACCTCACCGGTCAGGTGATCAAGCGTGTGACCCAATTGGTCACTGAAGTTGAAAGCAACCTGCTCAAGCTCGTGCTTATGGCCAGTCAGGTGGACCGCTTTGCGGGCATCGAACATGACCGTGAAGCGATGCTTGCAGAAAAAGATCCGCAAAAACATCTCTCTCAGGGTGAAGGTCCGCAGATTCATGCCGATAAAAGAGAAGACGTTGTGTCCGGTCAGGACGATGTGGACGATTTGTTATCCAGCCTAGGATTTTAGATTTTTTAGCATTTTAGGTTTTTTAGGTTTTTAGACCTTTAGGAGCACCCCCTTAATGAGCTTCGGCGCCGATGAAGAGATCCTTCAGGATTTCCTGGTTGAGGCCGGCGAGATTCTAGAGCAACTGTCCGAACAGCTGGTCGAGCTTGAAAGCCGACCGGATGATGCGGACTTGCTCAATGCAATTTTTCGCGGTTTTCACACTGTAAAAGGGGGCGCCGGCTTCCTCCAGCTCAACGAGCTGGTGGAGTGCTGTCACATCGCCGAGAACGTGTTTGACATCCTGCGCAAGGGTGAACGTCGCGTCGATTCGGAATTGATGGACGTGGTTCTCGAAGCGCTGGACGCGGTGAACGGCATGTTCAGCGAAGTCCGCGAGCGCGGCCCGATAACGGCCGCCACGCCTGAATTGCTTGCAGCCCTGGCCCGTCTGGCCGAGCCGCAAACCGCCGATCAAGCCGCACCTGTGGCTGAAGTGGTGGAAGAGCCGGCTGCCGAAGCCGAATCAGGCGACATCACCGATAACGAATTCGAACAACTGCTGGACTCGCTGAACGCCGTCAAGGCTCAGGCTGAGGCCCCGGCCGCTGTTGCGCTGCCGGCCGGCGATGCCGCGACCAGCGATGAAATCACCGATGCCGAGTTCGAGTCGTTGCTCGATCAGTTGCACGGCAAAGGCCAGTTCGCCGTCGACGCGGTGGCAACACCCGCTGCGCCTGCCGCACCGGCTGCGCCGAAAGCGCCAGGTGACAGTTCCGACATTACTGACGATGAGTTCGAAGCACTGCTCGATCAGCTGCACGGCAAGGGCAACTTTGCCGTCGACGCGCTGGAATCGGCCATTGCCTCGGTACCGACCCCGGCTGCGCCAACCGCAGCAGCGGCTGGCGGCGATCTGATCTCGGATCACGAGTTCGAATCACTGCTCGACGAATTGCATGGCAAAGGCAAGTTCACTGAAGTCGGCACCGGTTCCGCCGCCTCTTCGGTAGCTACGCCCGTCGCCAAGGCCCCGGCACCTGTCGCCAAGGCGCCCGAGCCAAAAGCCGAAGCAGCGAAGCCTGCTGCCGCCGCTGCACCGAAACCTGCCGCCGCTGCTGCTGCACCGGCGCCTGCCCGTGCAGCGGCCGCGCCGCCTGCGGAAAAACCGGCCAGCGAAGCCGAGACCACCGTGCGGGTCGACACCGCGCGTCTCGACGAAATCATGAACATGGTCGGCGAGTTGGTACTGGTGCGTAACCGCCTGGTTCGCCTGGGTGCCAACAGCGCCGATGAAGCCATGTCCAAAGCCGTGTCGAACCTCGACGTGGTCACGGCCGACTTGCAAACCGCGGTCATGAAGACCCGGATGCAACCGATCAAGAAAGTCTTCGGGCGCTTCCCGCGTCTGGTTCGCGACCTGGCTCGCCAGCTCAAGAAAGAGATCAACCTGGAACTGGTCGGCGAAGAAACCGACCTCGACAAAAACCTTGTCGAGGCCCTGGCCGACCCGCTGGTCCACTTGGTGCGCAACTCGGTCGACCACGGTATCGAAGAGCCGGCCGATCGCGAAGCGATGGGCAAACCGCGCAGCGGCAAAGTGATTTTGTCCGCTGAACAGGAAGGCGACCACATCCTGCTGTCCATCTCCGATGACGGCAAGGGCATGGACGCCGACGTGTTGCGCGGCATCGCGGTGAAGAAAGGTTTGATGGACAAGGATGCGGCAGACCGCCTCAGCGAATCCGACTGCTTCAACCTGATCTTCGCACCGGGTTTCTCGACCAAGACCGAGATTTCCGACGTGTCGGGTCGTGGCGTGGGCATGGACGTGGTGAAAACCAAGATCGCCCAGCTCAACGGCACCATCAATATCTACTCGACCAAGGGCAAGGGCTCGAAGATCGTCATCAAGGTCCCGTTGACCCTGGCGATCATGCCGACGCTGATGGTCATGCTCGGCAACCAGGCGTTCGCGTTCCCTCTGGTGAACGTCAACGAGATCTTCCACCTCGACCTGTCGACCACCAACGTGGTGGACGGCCAGGAAGTGGTGATCGTGCGGGACAAGGCGCTGCCACTGTTCTACCTCAAGCGCTGGCTGGTCAGCTCCGCCGCTCACGAAGAGCAGCGTGAAGGCCATGTGGTGATCCTTTCGGTGGGCACCCAGCGGATCGGCTTCGTTGTCGATCAACTGGTCGGCCAGGAAGAAGTGGTCATCAAGCCATTGGGCAAAATGCTCCAGGGAACCCCGGGCATGTCGGGCGCCACCATCACCGGTGACGGTCGCATTGCGCTGATTCTCGATGTTCCGAGCATGCTCAAGCGTTACGCCGCACGGCGTATTTGATTCTGGGGGAGCGGGGCGACGAAGCCTCGCCCCCGCCTAACGGAGTGTTTATGGTAGTCAAAGTCCTGGTGGTGGACGATTCGGGGTTTTTCCGCCGCCGCGTCTCGGAAATTCTTTCAGCGGATTCGAATATCCAGGTCGTCGGTACGGCGACCAACGGAAAAGAGGCGATCGATCAGGCCCTGGCCCTCAAGCCGGACGTGATCACCATGGACTACGAGATGCCGATGATGGATGGCATCACGGCAGTGCGGCACATCATGCAGCGCTGCCCGACCCCGGTGTTGATGTTCTCCTCGCTGACGCACGAAGGCGCCCGGGTCACCCTGGACGCGCTGGATGCCGGCGCGGTGGATTTCCTGCCGAAGAATTTCGAAGACATCTCGCGCAATCCCGAGAAGGTCAAGCAACTGCTGTGCGAGAAGATTCTCAGCATCTCGCGCAGTAACCGTCGTGTCAGCGCCTACAGCGCGCCGGCACCGGTCGCTGCACCCGCGCCGACACCTGCGCCTTCCAGCATCGGCAGTTATGGCAGCAGCGCACCTGCTCGTCCGGCACCGGCACCGACCCCGGCTCGCACATTCGCAGCCAGCCCATCGTCGCCAGCGCCGAAACGCAAAGCCTACAAACTGGTTGCCATCGGTACGTCCACGGGCGGCCCGGTTGCCCTGCAACGGGTTCTGACCCAGCTGCCGGCCAATTTCCCGGCCCCGATCGTGTTGATCCAGCACATGCCGGCCGCCTTCACCAAGGCGTTCGCCGAGCGCCTGGACAAGCTCTGCCGCATCAGCGTCAAGGAAGCCGAGGATGGCGACATCCTGCGTCCGGGCCTGGCGCTGCTGGCGCCGGGTGGCAAGCAAATGATGATCGACGGCCGTGGCGCGGTGAAAATCCTGCCGGGCGACGAACGTCTGAACTACAAGCCGTGCGTGGACATTACGTTCGGTTCGGCTGCCAAGTCCTACGGTGACAAAGTTCTGGCGGTGGTACTGACCGGCATGGGCGCCGACGGTCGTGAAGGCGCGCGCCTGCTCAAGCAGGGCGGCAGCTCGATCTGGGCTCAGGATGAAGCCAGCTGCGTGATCTACGGCATGCCGATGGCCATCGTCAAAGCCGAACTCGCCGATGCGGTGTACGGTCTCGACGACATTGGCAAGCACCTGGTCGAGGCGTGCATCTGATGGACGTACTCAGCCTTATCGGGATCATCATGGCGTTCGTCGCCATCATCGGTGGCAACTTCCTTGAAGGCGGCCATCTCGGCGCGCTGGCCAACGGTCCGGCAGCGTTGATCGTGCTCGGCGGGACCGTCGGCGCGGCGCTGCTGCAATCGCCGATGAGCGCGTTCAAGCGCGCCATGCAGATTGTTGGCTGGATCCTGTTCCCGCCGCGCGTGGACCTGGCCGGCGGTGTTGACCGCGTGGTGAACTGGAGCCTGACCGCCCGCAAGGAAGGTCTGCTCGGTCTGGAAGGTATCGCCGACGCCGAGCCTGACGCCTACTCGCGCAAAGGCCTGCAACTGTTGGTGGACGGCGCTGAGCCGGAAGCGATTCGCAGCATTCTGGAAGTGGATTTCTACACACAGGAAAGCCGCGACATCGAAGCCGCCAAAGTCTTCGAAAGCATGGGCGGCTACGCGCCGACCATCGGCATCATCGGTGCGGTGATGGGCCTGATCCACGTCATGGGCAACCTGGCCGATCCGTCGCAACTGGGCAGCGGCATCGCCGTGGCCTTCGTCGCCACCATCTACGGCGTCGCCAGTGCCAACCTGGTGCTGTTGCCGATTGCCGCCAAACTCAAATCCGTTGCAATGCGTCAGTCGCGTTATCGCGAAATGTTGCTGGAAGGCATCCTGTCGATCGCCGAAGGTGAAAACCCTCGCTCTATTGAGTTGAAGCTTCAGGGCTTCATGGATTGATGGGAGACATGGACTATGGCACGCCGTCGACAACCTGAAGAACATGTAAACCATGAACGCTGGCTCGTTTCCTATGCCGACTTCATTACGTTGCTGTTCGCCTTTTTCGTGGTGATGTACTCGATCTCTTCGATCAACGAAGGCAAGTACAAGATCATCTCGCAAGCGTTGATCGGCGTGTTCACCGATTCGGATCGTTCGCTCCAGCCGATCCCCATCGGTGAAGAGCGTCCGAAAACCGTGACCCCGGCCAAGCCGCTGGTCAAGGACAGCGAACAGGTCGACGCCGGCATCGCCGGTGCCAGCGATCCGCTGAAAAGCATTGCCGATGACATCAGCGCCGCGTTCGGCGACTTGATCAGCTCCAACCAGATGACCGTTCGCGGCAACGAGCTGTGGGTCGAGATCGAACTCAATTCCAGCCTGTTGTTCGGCAGCGGCGATGCCATGCCCAGCGACATGGCATTCAACATCATCGATAAAGTCGCAGTGATCCTGAGGCCGTTCGACAACCCGATTCACGTCGAAGGTTTCACCGACGATCAACCGATCCGCACCGCGCAATACCCGACCAACTGGGAGCTGTCCTCGGCCCGTTCGGCGAGCATCGTGCGGATGCTGGCGATGCAGGGGGTAAATCCTGGTCGTTTGGCGTCGGTGGGTTACGGCGAATTCCAGCCGGTGGCCAACAACGCGACCGCCGAAGGCCGTGCGCGCAACCGTCGTGTGGTGTTGGTGGTGTCACGAAATCTTGATGTCCGTCGCAGCCTTACCGGCACCGGAACCGCTCATGCGCAACCGGATGCCGCGTTGAAGCGTGCTGGCACACAAACTGCACCTGCACCAGTCAAGTCGCCGGGACGAGAGAGCGCCGTCAATTCTCCGTCACCCGCATTAACACGTTGAGCTATTTCCCGGTCGAATCGACCGGGAGGAACAATCCGAATGAGAGTCTGGGCCGTTGCCAATCAAAAGGGTGGTGTTGGTAAAACCACTTCCTCTATCGCTTTAGCCGGGTTGCTGGCTGAGGCGGGCAAGCGCGTGGTCGTGGTCGATCTCGATCCCCACGGCTCGATGACCAGCTACTTCGGTTACGACCCCGACAGCCTGGAACACAGCAGCTACGACCTGTTCCTGCACCGGGGCAGCGTGCCGCAAGGCTTGCCCGGTCAATTGCTGTTGCCCACCAGTCACGCGAGTATTTCCCTGTTGCCGTCCAGCACCGCGCTGGCGACGCTTGAGCGCCAGTCGCCGGGGCAGAGTGGTTTGGGGCTGGTGATTGCCAAGAGCCTGGCGCAATTGTGGCAGGACTTCGATTACGCGGTGATCGACAGCCCGCCGTTGCTCGGCGTGCTGATGGTCAATGCCTTGGCGGCCAGTCAGCAATTGGTGATTCCGGTGCAGACCGAGCACCTGGCGGTCAAAGGCCTGGAGCGCATGGTCAATACGCTGGCGATGATCAACCGTTCGCGTAAGCAGCCATTGGCATTCAACATCGTGCCGACCCTGTTCGACCGGCGCACGCAGGCGTCGCTCGGGACCTTGCGGGTGTTGCGCGACAAGTATCCGGAAGAAATCTGGCAAGGCTACATCCCGGTCGATACGCGTTTGCGCGACGCCAGCCGTGCCGGCGTGACGCCTTCGCAATTCGACGGCAAGAGCCGCGGCGTGCTGGCCTATCGCGCGCTGCTCAAGCACTTGCTGACGCAGCAATCCGTTGCGCAGGTGGCGTGAGATGAATCGCCCGGTAAAAATCACTTCCCGTCCGCAACTTGCGCTCCAGTCCTATCTGGACAGCTTGTTGATGGACGCAACCGAAGAGTTGCCGCCGGAAATCGAAGCGATTCCCGAGGTGGTCGAGGTTGAAGCGGCGCTGGACGAATTCCAGGCCGCGGTGCTTGAAGAGCAGGCGCGCGATGCGCAGAAGCCGGCCGAGAAACCGCCAGCCGTTGCCGCGCCGGTCACCGCACCTGTGGTGAAAGCCCCGGTGGCGCTGATGGAGGCGCCGGTCCCGGCCCTGGCGCCGGTATCTACCATCGCACCGCTGCTGCAAGCGCTGGTTCCGCCGACCGCTCCGCTGCTACAAGAGCTGGTCCCGCCGACCGCACCGCAGTTGCAAGCGCTCGTGCCGCCGATCGTCGAAGTCCATCTGCCGCCGAGCAACACGCCGCCGCCAGTGGAAACCAACGGCCGTCCTGCGTGGGCCGCCGAGCCGTTCGAATGCCTGTTGTTCGATGTCGCCGGGTTGACCCTGGCGGTGCCGCTGGTGTGCCTCGGCTCGATTTATTCCCTGGCCGGTCAGGAACTGACACCGCTGTTCGGTCAGCCGGAATGGTTCCTCGGAATCCTGCCGAGCCAGGCCGGCAACCTGAAAGTGCTCGATACCGCCCGTTGGGTCATGCCCGACCGCTATCGCGATGACTTCCGTCAGGGCCTGCAATACGTTATTTCGGTTCAGGGCTACGAGTGGGGGCTTGCAGTGCATCAGGTCAGCCGCTCGTTGCGCCTGGACCCGAACGAAATCAAATGGCGCACCCACCGGGGTCAACGGCCATGGCTGGCGGGCACGGTGATTGAACACATGTGTGCGTTGCTCGACGTTTCCGAACTGGCCGAGCTGATCGCCAGCGGTGGGGCGAAGCACATGGGCGGCGGCAAGCCGTCTCACAAACCGACATAAAAAACACGCGGGGCAAGTGACTTGCCATCGCACTGAACACACACCGCTAGGGCGGTTTTTCGAGGGGTCAGGGTATGAATGATAAGGCGTCGTCTGCAAAAGGTTCCGAAGATCCGATCCTGCAATGGGTAACCTTCAAGCTGGACAATGAAACCTACGGCATCAACGTGATGCGCGTTCAGGAAGTCCTGCGTTACACCGAAATCGCCCCGGTCCCGGGTGCCCCGAGCTACGTGCTGGGCATCATCAACCTGCGCGGCAATGTGGTTACCGTAATCGACACCCGTCAGCGCTTCGGCCTGATGAATGCCGAGATCAGCGACAACACCCGGATTGTCATCATCGAAGCCGACAAGCAAGTGGTCGGGATCATGGTCGACAGCGTGGCTGAAGTGGTTTACCTGCGTCAGTCGGAAATCGAAACCGCGCCGAACGTGGGTAACGAAGAGTCCGCCAAGTTCATTCAAGGCGTGTGCAACAAGAACAACGAATTGCTGATCCTGGTCGAGCTGGACAAGATGATGAGCGAAGAAGAATGGTCGGAACTGGAGAGTATCTGATTGATTCTTGAGGTTGCGGTCATTGTCCTGTTCCTCTTCTGGGCAGGCACGCTGGCAATGTTTCTGGCGTACATTCGCGGTCAGCGGCGGATCGCTGCGCAACAGGCCGAGGGCGATGCGCTGCGCGATCAGCGCATCAAGGACCTGGGCAAACGCGTTGACAACTACCAGAACGGCAGCGTGCGCATGGGGGAAGACCTGCACGAGCTGCGCGCGGTGGTCGGGCCGTTGCCGGACAAGCTGGCTCAGCTTGAACAGCGCGACCCGTCGAGCCTGTCGTTTGCCCAGGCAGCGCGCCTGGTCGGAATGGGCGCGAGCGTCGATGAACTGACTCAGTCCTGCGGCTTGACCCAGGCTGAGGCGGAGTTGATGAGCAAGCTGCACAAGAACTGACATAGCTTTTGTAGGAGCCGGCTTGCTGGCGATGGTGGCCAAAAAGGGCGCTGCAAGACTCAAGGCCGCTTCGCCGGCAAGCCGGCTCCTACAGAGTTTGGTGTGTTCCCGGATTTTTCACACGACGGCGCACTTGTAGGAGCTGGCTTGCCAGCGATGGCGTCCGAAAGGGCGGTGCAAGCCTCAGGGCCGCCTCGCCAGCAAGCCGGCTCCTACAGGTCAGTGGTGTTCACAGGTTCGTGCTACACCACAAAAAACTGTAGGAGCTGGCTTGCCAGCGATGGCGTCCGAAAGGGCGGTGCAAGCCTCAGGGCCACCTCGCCAGCAAGCCGGCTCCTACAGGTCAGTGGTGTTCACAGGTTCGTGCTACACCACAAAAAACTGTAGGAGCTGGCTTGCCAGCGATGGCGTCTTTGAAACCTCAGTAATCATCCCCGCGATCGGTGATGTCCTTCTCGATCATCGGCGCACTCGGGTCATGTCCCGCCGGAAACTTGCCTTTCAGATTCCAGGCAAACGCAATGATCTCGGCGATCGTGCGATACAACTCCTCCGGAATACTGTCCCCAAGCTCCATCCTCGCGAGCAATTTCACCAGCTCGGCGTTTTCGTAGATCGGTACTTCATAATCGCGGGCAATCTTGAGGATTTCTTCCGCCAGTTCCTCGTCGCCCTTGGCCGTGAGGGTAGGGGCGTGGGTACCGTCGTACTTGAGGGCGATGGCCTGGCGTGGAGTATCGGGATTTCTCATGCGGTTTCGTCGACCCAGCGTTGTTCCAGACGGGTTTGAGGACCTTGCGGCGGTGTGCCAAGGTGGCAATCGAGATCGCCGACATTCAGGCCAGATGCCAGCAAGCGTTCGCGCAGCCCGACAAGATTGCTCTCGATCAGACTCGCGGTGTACGGCCGCTCGGCCCACAGCTGGCTGGACAGACTGCCGTTGATCAACTGCGCCTGAATCTGCAACGGCCCCAACGGCTCCATGTCGAACGCCAACTCGACGCGCCACAGTTGTTGCTTGGGCTCGCGTTCGTCACGGCGTTCATTGGGTTGTTCTTTCTCCGGTGCTTCCTCGCGCTGGAACTTGACCTGCAACGGCACGATGTCTTGCATATTGCGCATCGGGATTTCCAGCTGCCAGGTGCTCATCAGCCGACCGTCGTCTGTGACGCCGGTTTGCTCCAGGCTCGACAGTTGATGGCTTTGCAGGCGTGAAACCGCCGCTGCCGCCAGACGCAGCAAGTGCTCCAGATCACCTTCGCCGTCCGCGCTCTGCAGGAAGCGTTCCGGCAGAGGAAAACTGGTCGGCTGCGGTTTGGCACTGACCTGCCCGAGCATGCCCAGGGCGCTACGCACAAAGCTAGGCATGGTCTGGGCCAGCGTGTTGGCAGCGATGATCGCATTGAGGTTGGTGTTGGCCGGCAACCCCGGTGTCAGTTGCGCGATCAACTTCAGCAAATCACCTTTCATGTCCGGTGCCAGCGTCGGATTCGTCCCGGCGAGCAGTTTCGCTTCAAGGAACAGCCCGCTATTGGCCAGCGCCTGGGCCAGGCCTTTTGGCGTGCTGAGTTGCTGCACGTCCGGCAGGCCGGCGAGCAACTTGTCCACGGCGGCCCGCAGGTCGCTGGACGTCTGATTCGAGACTGGCAGGTTTTGCAGCAGTTTCAGTAATCCGTCCAGCGAGCCCTGGCGGCTCTGTTGGCTGACCAGTTGTTGGGTGACGGCCAGTTGTTCCTGGCGGCTGCTCAGCGGGACGAATTTCAGGGTCTGGGTGTCTTGCACCAGCGCGCTCAGCAAAGTGCCGATGCGTAGCGGCGTCGGGCTGTCGATGTTCAGGGTGCTGCCGCTCAGCGCCGTATTGAGCAAGCTCACCATCGAACGAAACACCGTCGGCTGGCCCGGCACTTGCGGCAGCACCTGGGAGGTCAGCACTTTGCCTTGCAGCAGGGTGCCCACCGGCAGTTGTGTGGTGTCGATGCGGGTGAGGGTGGCGACGCTGGAGGCAATGGCTTGTTGCACCGTCACGGCGAGGTTGCCGGCCGATGGCTGGGTAATTGCCAGGTTCGTGCCCTGTGGCAACGGTTGGCTGCTGGTGGCCTGAACCGTGGTCTGACGGCCGTTTTCAAGGGTGACCTTGAGCAGCAGTTGAAAGGACTGATCCGCCTGCTTCAGCGACAGCACTTCGGCTTTGGCGGTCTGCCCGACGGTAATCAGGCCCTCCATCGGCGTCAGCAGCTTGAGCAGTTCGCCACTCACCACCTGCGGGCGCGACGTCGCGGGCGTGGTCGGTGGTAGCGGGAGGATGTTCATTTCGCCTGTCATACGCGGTCACAACCTGAGGAAATTGCCCTCTTTAGAGTGGGGCATGGCATGTATAATGCCGCCCGTCTTTCACAGAGTGGCGAAAACATTGCATTTGTTTGACGCAGCTCTCTAGAACAGGCCGCCAATGCATCTATGCTGCATCTCTTTAGCGGCCGTTCCGCCGCCGACTTGAACCGTAAAGGCCCGTGATCTCTTGACCAGTCCTGTCCTGCAAACCGTTGCCCTTGCTTGTGAGCGAGACCTTCGACTGCTCTTCGAAAATCTCGAATTGAGACTGGCCAGTGGCGAAATGTTGCAAATCAGCGGCCCCAACGGCAGTGGCAAAACCAGCCTTTTGCGTTTGCTTTCGGGCCTGATGCAACCGACCGCCGGTCAAGTGCTGCTCAATGGCCAGCCGCTGAACGAACAACGCAGCGAACTGGCGCGCAATCTGCTGTGGATCGGTCATGCCGCGGGCATCAAGGATCTGCTGACCCCCGAAGAAAACCTCAGCTGGCTCTGCGCGCTGCATCAACCGGCCTCCCATGAAGCCATTTGGGCAGCGCTTGCTGCTGTCGGACTGCGCGGTTTCGAAGATGTTCCGTGCCACACCCTGTCCGCCGGTCAGCAACGCCGCGTGGCCCTGGCACGGTTGTATCTGGACAGCCCGCCGCTGTGGATCCTCGACGAGCCGTTCACTGCGCTCGACAAGCAAGGCGTGGCGCAACTCGAAGAACACCTGGCCGCGCACTGTGAGCGTGGCGGCATGGTGGTACTGACCACGCACCACACGCTGAGTCGAATGCCGACCGGCTATCGCGACATTGATCTGGGGAATTGGGCCGTATGAGTGTTTTCGGCCTGTTGGTCGCCCGTGAGGCTCGCTTGTTGTTCCGCCGTCCGGCGGAATTGGCCAATCCGTTGGTGTTCTTCGCGATCGTGGTTTCGCTGTTCCCGTTGGCGGTCGGTCCCGAGTCTCAATTGTTGCAAACCTTGTCTCCGGGACTGGTCTGGGTGGCAGCCCTTTTATCGGTTTTGCTCTCGCTGGACGGGCTTTTCCGCAGTGATTTCGAAGACGGTTCCCTTGAGCAGTGGGTCCTTTCGCCGCACCCCCTGCCTCTTCTGGTTTTGGCCAAGGTACTGGCACACTGGGCCTTCTCTGGTCTGGCACTGGTTTTGCTCGCTCCACTGCTGGCGTTGATGCTCGGTTTACCCACCGCCTGTCTGCCCGTGTTGCTGCTTTCCCTGTTGCTGGGTACACCGGTGCTGAGCCTGCTCGGTGCGGTGGGCGCGGCCCTGACGGTAGGCTTGAAGCGGGGCGGCTTGTTGCTGGCGCTGCTGATTCTGCCGTTGTACATCCCGGTGTTGATTCTCGGCAGTGGCGCCTTGCAGGCGGCATTGCAGGGCATGCCGGCGATCGGTTATCTCCTGTGGCTTGGTAGCCTGACCGCCCTGGCGATAACCCTGACACCTTTTGCAATAGCTGCTGGCCTGAAGATCAGCGTCGGCGAATAATGAGGTCTGGTTAAATTTTAACCAGTAAAGACCCTAGGCTGCTTGTGATAACGAGCAGCAACCGTGATGGAAACAGTAATGAACTGGACCTGGTTTCATAAGCTCGGCTCACCCAAATGGTTTTATGGCATCAGCGGCAAACTGCTGCCGTGGCTGAGCATCGGAGCGTTGCTGCTGATCAGCATTGGTGTCGTTTGGGGCCTGGCCTTCGCGCCGCCGGACTACCAGCAAGGCAACAGCTTTCGCATCATCTATATTCACGTTCCCGCCGCCATGCTGGCGCAGTCGGTCTACGTGATGCTGGCGGTGTGCGGCATCGTCGGGCTGGTGTGGAAAATGAAACTGGCCGACGTCGCCCTGCAATGCGCGGCGCCCATCGGTGCCTGGATGACCGCCGTGGCGCTGGTCACCGGCGCGATCTGGGGCAAGCCGACCTGGGGTTCGTGGTGGGTCTGGGATGCACGACTTACGTCCATGTTGATTCTGCTGTTTCTGTACTTCGGTCTCATTGCGCTGGGCAACGCCATCAGCAATCGTGACAGCGCGGCCAAGGCCTGCGCGGTGCTGGCGATTGTCGGCGTGATCAACATCCCGATCATCAAATACTCGGTGGAGTGGTGGAACACCCTGCACCAGGGCGCGACCTTCACCCTCACCGAAAAACCGGCGATGCCGGTCGAAATGTGGCTGCCATTGCTGCTGACGGTGCTGGGTTTCTACTGTTTCTTCGGCGCGGTCTTGCTGCTGCGCATGCGCCTTGAAGTGCTCAAGCGCGAGGCCCGCGCCAGTTGGGTGAAAGCCGAAGTGCAGAACAGCCTGGAGGCCGCTCGATGACTTTTGCTTCATTTGGCGACTTCCTCGCCATGGGCCATCACGGCCTGTATGTCTGGTCAGCCTACGGCATCAGCCTGGCAGTGCTGGCCCTCAACGTGGCGGCGCCGATCCTGGCCCGCAAGCGGTATCTGCAACAAGAGGCGCGTCGTCTGCGCCGGGAGAACGGCAAGTGAATCCGCTGCGCAAAAAGCGTCTTATCATCATTCTCGCGATCCTGGTCGGTGTCGGCGCTGCCGTCGGTCTGGCCCTGAGCGCCCTGCAGCAGAACATCAATCTGTTTTACACCCCGACGCAAATCGCCAACGGCGAAGCGCCGCAAGACACGCGTATCCGTGCGGGCGGCATGGTCGAGAAGGGGTCGCTGCAACGCTCCGGCGATTCGCTGGACGTGAAATTCATCGTTACCGACTTCAACAAGTCCGTGACCATCAGTTACCGCGGCATCCTCCCGGACCTGTTCCGCGAAGGGCAGGGCATCGTTGCGCTGGGCAAATTGAACGCCGATGGCGTGGTGGTGGCTGACGAAGTGCTGGCCAAGCACGATGAGAAATACATGCCGCCGGAAGTGACCAAGGCTTTGAAAGACAGTGGTCAATCTGCTCCAACGCCCGCGAAGGAGGGTTGATCGATGACGTCTGGAATCTTTATTCCTGAACTCGGCCATCTGGCCATGATTCTGGCGCTGTGTTTCGCGCTGGTTCAGGCGGTGGTGCCGTTGCTCGGTGCCTGGCGCGGTGATCGTTTGTGGATGAGCCTGGCCCAGCCGGCCGCCTGGGGGCAGTTCGCGTTTCTGCTGTTCGCTTTCGGTTGCCTGACCTATGCGTTCATGGCCGACGACTTCTCCGTCGCCTACGTCGCCAGCAACTCCAACAGCGCCTTGCCGTGGTACTACAAGTTCAGTGCAGTGTGGGGCGCGCATGAGGGTTCGTTGCTGTTGTGGGCATTGATCCTCGGCGGCTGGACCTTCGCCGTGTCGGTGTTCTCCCGGCAGTTGCCGCAAGTCATGCTGGCGCGGGTGCTGGCGGTGATGGGCATGATCAGCACCGGTTTCCTGCTGTTCCTGATCCTCACCTCCAACCCGTTCGCACGGATCCTGCCGCAGATTCCGGCGGACGGTCGTGACCTCAACCCGCTGCTGCAAGACATCGGCCTGATCGTTCACCCGCCGATGCTGTACATGGGCTACGTCGGTTTCTCCGTGGCCTTCGCGTTCGCCATCGCGGCATTGCTCGGCGGTCGACTCGATGCAGCGTGGGCGCGTTGGTCGCGTCCATGGACCATCGTCGCCTGGGCCTTCCTCGGCATCGGCATCACCCTCGGTTCGTGGTGGGCTTACTACGAACTCGGCTGGGGCGGCTGGTGGTTCTGGGACCCGGTGGAAAACGCCTCCTTCATGCCTTGGCTGGTGGGCACTGCGTTGATCCACTCGTTGGCGGTCACGGAAAAACGTGGCGTGTTCAAGAGCTGGACCGTGTTGCTGGCCATCGCTGCGTTCTCGTTGAGCTTGCTGGGTACGTTCCTGGTGCGTTCTGGCGTGCTGACCTCGGTTCACGCCTTTGCCTCCGATCCCGAGCGCGGCGTGTTCATCCTGATTTTCCTGCTGTTCGTGGTGGGCGGCTCGCTGACGCTGTTTGCCCTGCGCGCGCCGGTGGTGAAGAGCCATGTCGGCTTCAACCTCTGGTCTCGTGAAACCTTGCTGCTGGGCAACAACCTGGTGCTGGTGGTAGCGGCGTCGATGATCCTGCTCGGCACCTTGTACCCGCTGATTCTCGATGCAATGACCGGCGCCAAGCTGTCGGTCGGCCCGCCGTACTTCAACGCGCTGTTCATTCCGTTGATGGCTTTGCTGATGGTGGTGATGGCAGTTGGCATGCTGGTGCGCTGGAAAGACACTCCGGTCAAATGGCTGATGAGCATGCTGACCCCGGTGTTGCTCGGCAGCGCCGCGCTGGCCATGGTGGCTGGCGTCGCTTATGGCGATTTCAACTGGGCCGTGATCGCGACTTTCATGCTGGCCGCCTGGGTGTTGCTGGCCGGTATCCGCGACATCTTCGACAAGACCCGCCACAAAGGCCTGATCAAAGGCCTGCCGACCCTGACTCGCAGCTATTGGGGCATGCAGCTAGCGCATTTGGGTATCGCCGTGTGCGCGCTCGGTGTTGTGCTGTCGAGCCAGAACAGCGCCGAACGTGACCTGCGCCTGGCACCGGGCGAGTCCATGGACCTGGGTGGTTATCAGTTCGTGTTCGAAGGCGCCAAGCACTTTGAAGGCCCGAACTTCACCTCCGACAAAGGCACCGTACGGGTGATCCGCGACGGCAAGGAAATCAGCGTATTGCACCCGGAAAAACGCCTGTACACCGTGCAGAACTCGGTGATGACCGAAGCCGGGATCGACGCCGGGTTCACCCGCGACCTCTATGTCGCACTCGGCGAACCGCTGGGGGATGGCGCCTGGGCCGTGCGCGTGCACGTCAAACCGTTCGTGCGCTGGATCTGGTTTGGCGGTCTGCTGACCGGTTTGGGCGGGCTGTTGGCGGCGCTGGATCGTCGTTATCGGGTCAAGGTGAAAAGCCGCGTGCGTGAAGCATTGGGCATGACGGGAGCGACTGCATGAGACGTTGGTTGATGCTGTTGCCGCTGGCGGTTTTTCTGGTGGTGGCTGTTTTCCTTTATCGCGGGCTCTATCTGGACCCGGCCGAGCTGCCTTCGGCAATGATCGGCAAGCCGTTCCCGGAGTTTTCCCTGCCCGCGGTGCAGGGCGACAAGACCCTGACCAAGGCAGATATTCTCGGTAAACCGGCGCTGGTCAACGTGTGGGGCACCTGGTGCATTTCCTGCCGGGTCGAGCACCCGGTGTTGAACAAGCTGGCCGAGAAGGGCGTGGTGATCTACGGCATCAACTACAAGGACATCAATGCGGATGCCTTGAAGTGGCTGGTGGAGTTCCACAACCCCTATCAACTGGACATCCGTGACGACGAAGGCACGTTGGGCCTGAACCTCGGCGTATACGGCGCTCCGGAAACCTTCTTCATCGACGCCAAGGGCATCATCCGCGACAAATTCGTCGGCGTGATCGACGAGCAGGTCTGGCGCGAAAAACTGGCGGCCAAGTATCAGGCGCTGGTGGACGAGGCCAAGCCATGAAGCGCTGGATAGCTGCCGCTGTATTGGGCTTGAGCATGGCCGGCGTGGCGCACGCGGCCATCGACACCTATGAGTTCGCCAAAGAAGGTGATCGCGAGCGTTTTCGCGAGCTGACCAAAGAGCTTCGTTGCCCCAAGTGCCAGAATCAGGACATCGCCGATTCCAACGCACCGATCGCCGCCGACCTGCGCAAAGAGATTTTCCGCATGCTGGGCGAGGGCAAGGACAATCAGCAGATCATCGATTTCATGGTCGATCGCTACGGTGATTTCGTCCGCTACAAACCCGCACTCAACGCCAAGACTGCCTTGCTCTGGTTCGGCCCCGCCGGCCTGCTGTTGGGCGGTTTTGTGATCATCGCCGTGATCGTCCGCCGTCGTCGCGTCCAACGCGCTGATGCCAAGGATGAGCTTTCTGCCGAGGAGCGCGAGCGCCTCGATCAACTGTTGGATAAAACCAAGAATGATTGATTTCTGGCTCGCTGCAGGTCTGCTGCTTCTGGTTGCCCTGAGTTTTCTGCTGATTCCCGTTCTGCGTGGCCGCCGCGCCCAGCTGGAAGAGGATCGTACTGCCCTGAACGTCGCGCTGTATCAAGAGCGCGTGGCTGAGTTGCAAACCGAGCAGGAAGAGGGCGTGCTCAACGCTGCGCAACTGGAAACCGGCCGCGCCGAAGCTGCTCGTGAGTTGCTCGCCGACACCGAAGGCGCCGATGCACCGCGCGCGGCACGTCTGGGCAAACCGTTGCCATTGCTAGCGGCGATTCTGGTGCCGGTGTTGGGGCTTGGGCTCTACCTGCATTTCGGCGCGAGCGACAAGGTCGAACTGACCCGCGAATTCTCCCAGGCACCGCAGTCGATGGAAGAGATGACCCGCCGTCTGGAACGCGCCGTCGCCGCTCAACCGGATTCGGCCGAAGGCCTGTACTTCCTGGGTCGTACTTACATGGCGCAGGATCGTCCCGCCGACGCGGCGAAGATCTTCGAGCGCACGGTGAACCTGGCCGGTCGTCAGCCGGAACTGCTCGGCCAATGGGCGCAAGCCCAGTACTTCGCCGATGGCAAGAAGTGGTCGGACAAGGTTCAGGCCCTCACCGACGAAGCGCTGAAAGCCGATCCGAAGGAAGTCACCAGCCTTGGCCTGCTCGGTATCGCCGCGTTTGAAAGCGCGCATTATCAGGACGCCATCGATTACTGGAATCGCCTGTTGGTGCAACTGCCACCGGAAGACGGCTCCCGCGCTGCACTGCAAGGCGGTATTGCCCGGGCTACCGAGAAACTCGAAGCCAGCGGCGGCAAGGTTGCCCAGGCACCTGCGCCCAAGGTTGCGGCGCTGCTCAAGGTCAGCGTCGATCTGGCGCCAGAGCTCAAGGCCAAGGTTCAGCCGGGTGACAGCGTGTTCATTTTCGCCCGCGCCACCTCGGGGCCTCCAGCACCATTGGCCGCCAAACGCCTGACCGTGGCTGACTTGCCGGCGACCGTGGAACTGGGCGATGCCGACGCAATGATGCCGCAGTTGAAACTGTCGAACTTTCCTGAAGTCCAACTGGTTGCGCGAATCTCACGGGCCGGCCAACCGACTGCCGGCGAATGGATCGGTCGCAGCCAGCCTCTGGCCAGCAGCACCACCGCGGCGCAAAAACTGACCATCGACAGCCCAGACAAATAACAGGAACCACCGCCATGACCGCCATTGCTCGTATTACCCTGCTCAGTCTGGTTTTGGGGTTAAGCGCGTGTGCGGTCCAGCGCCCCGAGCCGACGTCGCTGCCACCGATCCCGCCGTCGCAGCCCCGCCCGACGCCGTCAACGACACCGACGCCAGGCAAGCCAAGTATTCCGGCCAAGCCCGCCAAACCGATGCCACGCACCTCGGCCAGCTTCGCACCGCCACCGGGCGGTAACAGCCATTGGGATCAGAAGCTCGGCGTATATGTGCTCGATGACCAGACCAACACCTTCTACCGCCAGCGCACGTACTACCGCTGGAACAACGGCTGGAGCCGCTCGATCAGCCCGAACGGGCCATGGGAAGACACGGACATCCATGGCGTGCCGGGTGGGTTGGGACGGCAATTCGGGCAGTAAATGGAAACGGCGATCTACGGATCGCCGTTTTGCTGTCTGGAGTCTGTGAAGGACGTTCAGAGAATGGCGCGGTACTCGGTCAATGCCTTGCTCGATTGAACCAGGCCCTGACGCAGCAGAAGTTCAAGGTAACTACTGACATCCATTGGCGGCAGCTTCAGCTGCTTGCGCTGCCGTTGTGCCGCCTCGATTACTGCCGCCGGATCGAGATCAAAAAGGTTATCGACGAACTCGTCAGGATGCTGAGCCTCAATACCGAAGGGGCTCAGGGCGGTGCAGGGGAAATCTTTCTGGTTGAAGGTGACGATGACGCTGGCATTACAGTGAATGGCAACAGCCAGGACGTGTCGATCATCGACGTCGGGTAGCGTCAATCCTTCAATAAGCTCTTCGTAACCGGACACGCAAGCGTCGGGTAATGCCTGATCCATCAGTTCGGACGTGCGGTTCAGTTGTCCTGTGGTCAGATCCGGACGGTTTTTGAGCAAATTGCGTTTCCATTCGTTGTGTATCTCCATTGTCCATTTCGCTCTAAAACGTCCGGAGAGTGCAAGCCACATCAAAAAATCTCTCAGGGGCGCGGGGTACAGCACACATGCGTCATATACAGCGGTAAAAGAGGAGTGCCTCACTCGTATCCTGTCCTTAACGCTTGTGCCTGCTCGGCGAGCAGCATCATTGCTTGCTCGCTGGCGGTATCGCGCCGGTTTTTATAGTCCATCAAATCGGCAAAGCGCACACGTCGGTGCTTGCCGGTTTTGTGGTAGGACAAGTCGCCGGATTCGAGCAGTTTGATCAGGTGCGGGCGTGAGACGTTAAGCAGATCAGCCGCTTCCTGCGTCGTCAGTTCAGCGTGAACCGGGACTACTTTGACAGCATTGCCCGCAGCGAGCGCTTCCAGGATATCGACTAGCAAACGAAGAGCCGAAGTGGGTAATTCGACGCTGTGAGCCTCATTCTGTTCGTCGAAAATCTGGATGCGCTGTGTTTCGAATTGAGTGGCAAGGTAGGCCGCCAATGCGCGCTGACCTTCAATAGCAGCCTGCACTTCGCGCTCCAGCGGGAGGTTTATCGTCGGATGGAGGGTGGGTGACATGATGGTTCCAGCCTTCTGAGTAAGCGAAGCTGGCAGGCTATTCGAAATAATCGAAAATCGCAATAAACGAAACAGGTGCTCTCAGACCCTTTTTACCAACAACCCCTGCACATACTCCACAAACGCCCGAGCCTTGGCGCTGGCCATCCGCCCGGTTGGAAACACCGCCCACAGCTCCTGAACCGGCAGCGTCCACTTCGTCATCACCTCCCTGACCACTCCGCTGGCCAGCTCCGGTGCAAACATCCATGCCGACGCCATGGTCAGCCCTTGATGGGCCAGCGCCGCTTCACGCAGACCTTGCGCGGCGCTGACACGAATCCTGCCGCTGACGGTGACGGTTTGTTCTTCAAGCAGCCGGACCGCTCCTACAGGGACCTGTGTTGTGGGTCAGAACGCCGCTTTGCCTATTGAAGAACCACCGTCTACAAACAGCGTCTGGCCGGTGATGAACCCGCTCTGTTCTGACAGCAAAAATGCAATCGCCGCGGCAATCTCTTGCGGTTGTCCCAGGCGCCCCATCGGCACACCGGCCAGATAACGCGCCTCGTCCTCGCTTCCCGGCGGGTTGTTGGCGCGGAACAGTTCCGTTTCCGTCGGTCCCGGTGCCACGGCGTTCACCGTCACGCCGGTTTGCGCCAGTTCCAGCGCCCAGGAGCGGGTGAAGCTGATCAACGCCGCTTTTGCCGCGGCATACGCCGTGCGCTGGGTAATCCCGAGCACCGTCAGGCTGGAAATGTTCACCACCCGACCCCAACCCTTGGCGCGCATGTTCGGCAGCAGCGCCTGGGTGGCCTGCAACGCTGAATGCAGGTTGACCCGCATTACGTCATCGAACGTATCGAGGTCGATTTCTCCCAACACTTGCGGGCGTACCAGGCCGACGTTGTTGACCAGCCCATCGAACTCGTAAGTCCCGGCCAGGTCCGCCAGCACTTCCTGAGTGAGTGCCCTGTCGCTCAAATCCAGCGGAAACAGGATGCCGGGAAAACTCAGGTCAGGCGTGCGGGCAATGCCGACCACCCGGTGTCCGGCGCGGTCCAGGTGTTCGGCCACCGCGCGGCCAATACCTTTGCTGGCGCCGGTGATGAGAAAAGTACGTCGGGTCATTGCACACTCCTTGAACAAAACATGCCGCAGGTCAGGCGGCATTTGAACCGGTCAACCGCGAACCACATCCCGCATCGCTTCAGGCTCCGGACGCTGAGTGTAAACCGGGAATACCTCGGGGTGATTGCTGACGCAGAGCGAAAGCATTCATTCTCGGGGAGGCTTGCCCGCGAAGCTTTTGGATATCTATGCCGTTGCCAGCGAACGCTCCTGCGAAACACTCAAAAACCGCAACAACGCCAACAGTGGAAACGCACTACCCACAATCACGATCCACAACCAGCCGCCGTGTTCGTACACCGCACTGGCTACCGAGGAGCCAAACGCGCCGCCGATGAAGATGCTGGTCATGTACAACGCGTTCAGGCGACTGCGGCTTTTGGCGTCGAGGGCGTAGACCGCCCGTTGGCCGAGGACCATGTTCATCTGTACGCAGAAGTCGAGCACCACGCCGGTGACGGC
The DNA here is from genome assembly GCF_014852325.1 of Pseudomonas sp. PDM01. Lineage (NCBI taxonomy): Bacteria > Pseudomonadati > Pseudomonadota > Gammaproteobacteria > Pseudomonadales > Pseudomonadaceae > Pseudomonas > Pseudomonas sp. PDM01. The sequence continues at coordinate 407,499 of NZ_JACVBK010000006.1, read as the reverse complement.
GAGGCCGATGACGCTGTAGGCCGGATGGATGAATGCTGGCAGGAAGCTCAGGCTGGCGAACAGCAGCGCCAGCAGCGAAGCGATGCGGGTGTGGCCAGCATCGGCGAGTCGACCGGCGATGGGCGCGGCGATGGCTCCGATGGCGCCGACCAGGGCGAAAATCGCGATCTGGGTTTGCGACAAGCCATGATTACGTGCCAACTCCAGTGGCACGGCGGTCCAGAACAGGCTGAACGTGGCGAACATGCAGCCCTGATAAAACGCGCGCTGGCGCAATACCGGTTGCTGGCGCAGCAGCGTCCACAGCGAACCGAGCAACTGGCCATAAGAGGCGCTGTGATCAGGCTGGCGCTTGGGAATGGTCACGGCCAGCACGATGCTGATGGCCGCCATTAACACCGCCGCAATCACAAACATCGCACGCCAGCCGAAGTGGTCAGCCACGACGCTGGACACCGGTCGCGCCAACAGGATCCCCAGCAGCAAACCGCCCATGATCCCGCCGACCACTCGACCGCGAGATTCCTCCGGTGCCAGGTGCGCGGCCAGTGGAATCAGGATCTGTACCGACACCGAGCTGAAACCCACCAGCAACGAGATCAGCAGAAACACATTCGGCTGATCGGTGAACGCGGCGCCCAACAGACTGGCAATCGCCACCACGGTGGTGATGATCATCAGTCGGCGGTTTTCCAGCAGGTCACCCAGCGGCACCAGGAAGAACAGGCCCAGCGCGTAGCCAATCTGGGTCAGCGAAACGATCAGGCTGGCCATGGTGCTGGTCAGGCCGATGTCGGGCGCGATCAGGCCGATGATCGGTTGCGCGTAGTAAATGTTGGCAACGATGGCGCCGCAGCAGAAGGCAAACAGCAGCACCATGCCTTTGGTCATTGTCGCGGCACCGTGGGGCACCTGAGTCGCTGAGTTCATAACGTGTCTCGCTGAACAGAAAGGAATGCGTGAAGGCTAAGTGGCAGGCCGAGTCGGCGGAAGAGGGATTGGAGTGATAGCAATCATTCCTTTGCGGAATGAGTGGCGCTGGAACCTGCGCCTGAATTTCAAGATCCGATGATACATTCACTTACATCTTGTTCGATAGCGTGCTTATGTTCTCTCTTACGACCCATCACCGGAAGGCACTTTCATGAACGCGATGTTCCGTTACCTGATTCGCGGCACTTTGATCGGATTGTTCATGGCAAGCCTCGCCCAGGCTGCGGACGCACCGGGCATGCGCATCGGCGTACGTGGCGAGATCACCGGGGTCAGCCCCGACGTGTTGAAAGTCCACGTCAACAGCGGCGAAAACGTGGTCATCAACCTGACCAAGGACACCAAAATCCGCGCCGTCACGCTGGCCAATATCGAAGACATCAAACCGGGCAGCTACATCGGCTCGGCGGCCATTGCGCAGGAAGATGGCTCCCTCAAAGCGCTGGAAGTCCACGCCTTTCCGCCGGAGCTGGCCGGCAGTGGCGACGGCCATCGACCCTTCGACCTGGTCAAGGGCAGCAGCATGACCAACGGCAGCGTCGGTGATCTGGTGGTCAGTAATGGTCGGGTGTTGACCGTCAACTACAAGGGCGGACAGCAGAAGATTCTGGTGCCGGAGGATGTGCCGATCGTGAACCTGGTGCCGGGGGATCGCAGCTTGCTGAAGGTGGGTGTGAAGATCGTGACGTTTGTGACCCAGAGTGCCGATGGAACGCTGACCGCCCAATCCATCTCGGCTGGCAAGGACGGTGTCACGCCGCCGATGTGATGACAGGTGAAGTTCCCTGTGGGAGCGAGCCTGCTCGCGATGGCGGTGTATCAGTCACCATCAATGTGATTGACCCACCGCCATCGCGAGCAGGCTCGCTCCCACAGGGAACTTCAGCGAACACAAAAACAAAAAAGGCGACCTTCTCAGGTCGCCTTTTTCATTGGGCTATCAGCGTTTACTGAGCATAAATCTGATCAAAGATCCCACCATCATTGAAGTGCGTCTTCTGCACGGTGCGCCAGTCACCGAAGGTTTTCTCTACCGACAGGAAATCCACTTTCGGGAAGCGGTCGGTGTACTTGGCCAGTACCGCCGGGTCACGCGGACGCAGGTAGTTTGCCGCAGCAATTTCCTGGCCTTCCGGCGACCACAGGTACTTCAGGTATTCCTCGGCCGCCGCGCGGGTGCCTTTCTTCTCGACCACTTTGTCGACCACGGCCACTGGCGGCTCGGCTTCAGCGGAGACGCTCGGGTAGATCACTTCGAACTGATCACGGCCAAATTCGCGGGCAATCATTTCCGCTTCGTTTTCGAAGGTCACCAGCACGTCGCCGAGCTGGTTGGTCATGAAGGTAGTGGTAGCCGCACGACCACCGGTATCCAGCACCGGTGCTTGCTTGAACAGCTTGCCGACGAAGGCCTTGGCCTTGTTCTCGTCACCGCCGTTCTTCAGCACATAACCCCAGGCCGAAAGGTAGGTGTAGCGGCCGTTGCCCGAGGTTTTCGGGTTCGGCACGATCACCTGCACACCGTCCTTGAGCAGATCCGGCCAGTCTTTCAGGGCTTTCGGGTTGCCTTTGCGGACGATGAAAACCGTGGCCGAGGTGAACGGCGCGCTGTGGTTCGGCAGCAGGGTGACCCAGTTGTCCGGCACCAGTTTGCCGTTGTCCGCCAGGGCGTTGATGTCGGTGGCCATGTTCATGGTGATGACGTCAGCCGGCAGGCCGTCGATCACGGAGCGCGCCTGTTTGCTCGAACCGCCGAAAGACATCTGCAGGGTGATGTTTTCGTTGTGCTCGGCTTGCCAGTGTTTCTGGAAGGCAGCGTTGTAGTCCTTGTAGAAATCGCGCATCACGTCGTAGGAAACGTTGAGCAGGGTCGGTGCAGCCTGAGCCACGCTGGTCAATGCCAGGCCAGCGGCCAGAAGTGAGGCGCCAAAGAGTTTTTTCACTGCGCATTCCTTGTTCTAATTTAAATATGAGGCAATTTGCCAGCGACTATAACCGGGCTCGTATAGTCCTTTAAAGATTAAAAAGCACTTTGCTTATTCCAGTTTTTTGAACAACACATTGCCGCACCGCGAGCAAAATGCAGCGCCGTGCTCGTGGCTGTTTTTCTTACACACCGGGCAGTCGTGTTGCAACTGTTCGCCACGCATGGCGTTGGCCAGTTCGGCGGTGAAAATCCCGGTGGGCACGGCGATGATCGAGTAACCGGTGATCATCACCAGCGACGAAATCACCTGGCCCAGGGGCGTCTTCGGCACGATGTCGCCGAAGCCGACGGTGGTCAGCGTCACGATAGCCCAGTAGATGCCTTTTGGAATGCTGGTGAAGCCATGCTCCGGGCCTTCGATCACGTACATCAGCGTGCCGAACACCGTGACGAGCGTGCAGACGCTGACCAGAAACACCACGATCTTCTGCTTGCTGCCACGCAGCGCCAACATCAGGTAATTGGCTTGCTTGAGGTACGGACTGAGCTTGAGCACACGGAAAATCCGCAGCATCCGGATGATCCGGATAATCAGCAGGTACTGCGCATCGGCGTAATACAGCGCGAGGATGCCGGGCACGATCGCCAGCAAATCCACCAGCCCATAGAAGCTGAACGCATAACGCAGCGGCTTGGGCGAACAGTACAGGCGCAGGCCATATTCGATGGCGAAAATGACCGTGAAGCCCCACTCGATGTACGCCAACACGTTGGCGTAGTTCTGATGAATCGTGTCGATGCTGTCGAGCATCACGATGACGATGCTGGCGAGGATGATCAACAGCAGAATGCCGTCGAAGCGCCGCCCGGCCTTGGTGTCGCTCTGGAAAACCATGACGTAAAGGTCTTCACGCCAGTTTTTGCTGCTGTCCATGGATAACGCCTGAATCGAGAATCAGCGCAGCCTAGGGTGATTCTCCTCCAGAGTGCAAGGCGTACCGGCGACGGTGGTTTTGCCGAACATTTGCATAACCGTGCGGATCAGCCAGCAGGCGAGGATAAACGGCGCGGTCAGCGTTGGCAGACCGATGGCGGCAAACACCGGCGTCAGCAACAGCGCCGCTGCGATGCCGATGAGCGGCAGCCACGGTTGCTGGCGCAGCGAGCTGAGGGCGAGGGCGGCGAGTACGGCGTTATAGCCACCGAGGCCGATCAATGCGCTATAGACGTCTTGATGCAGCAGGCTCCAGCCCATGCCCGCGACAGACGCCAGCATCGCCCAGCAGAATGCGCGGCGATCAGCGATCAGCAAACCCACGGCAATCATCGCACCGGCCAGCGGATGACCGAGGAACATCACCTGGCCGAGGCCTTTCAGGGGGGCGAGGAGCATGTTCAACGCACTGACTTCGATCAAATGAGCTTCGGTCGAGGGGGTGGCGAAGCACAGCAGCAACCAGCCCAATCCCACGAAAGGCGCCGTATAGGCCGGCAGGTATTGGCTGACCCGGATGCGTTTGAGCCACTGCTGAGTGAGCATCGCGCTCAATCCGCCCGCAGCAATGATCAGCGGTGGCAACAGCGCGGACCAGGGGAAATACAGGCTCAGCAGCAAACCGAGCAGGACACCGTTGTAACTGAACAGCCCGGCCTGACGATCGGCCTTGGCGTAGTGGCGACGTTGCGCGGTGAGCAAACCGGCGACACCGCCCAGCAGCGCACCGCCGAGCAGGGCCGGTGCGGTGAATAGAATGGCGAGCAGGCACAACAGACCAAACAGCGGATGGCGCTGGAGGAAAATCTGGCTGAAGCCGTTGAGCAGGGCAGTCGCCCAATCGGGGCAGTGGGTGTTGAAGTGGTTGGCAGGCATGATGAAGTCTGTGGGTGTTTCAGTGAAACCGAGTCGCCAGCATCGCCAGCAGGCTGGCTCCCACACTGAATCTGCGTTCAGTCTTGATTTCGTTATCGACACAAAACCAATGTGGGAGCCAGCCTGCTGGCGATGAGGCCGGTATGGGCGCTCTAGATCAACGTCTCGATACGCAAAGAGTTAGTCGACCCAGGCTGCCCAAACGGCACACCCGCCGTGATCAATAAAGTGTCCCCGCGCTGCGCCATGCCCTGCGCCTGCGCAATCTCCAGCGCTGTCGAACACACCTCATCCACCTGGCGCAGACGATCATTGACCACCGAATGCACCCCCCACGCCACGGTCAAGCGGCGGGCGGTTTGCAGGTTCGGCGTCAGGTTCAGAATCGGCACCGTCGGCCGTTCCCGCGCCGCTCGCAGACTCGACGTGCCGGACTCGCTGTAGTTCACCAGCACCGCCACCGGCAACACGTTACTGATGCGACGAATCGCACAGCTGATCGCATCGGAAACGGTCGCCTCGGCTTTCGGCCGGCTGACGTCCAGTTGCGTCTGATAGTCCGGACCGTTTTCCACCTGGCGGATGATCTTGCTCATCATCTGCACAGCTTCTATCGGGTATTCGCCGGACGCGGTTTCCGCTGACAGCATCACCGCATCGGCGCCTTCGGCCACGGCGTTGGCCACATCGGTGACTTCGGCGCGGGTCGGGGCCGGGGAGAAGCGCATCGACTCCAGCATCTGCGTCGCCACCACCACCGGTTTGCCGAGTTGGCGGCAGATGCTGATGATGTTCTTCTGAATCTGCGGCACGCTTTCGGCGGGCACTTCGACGCCGAGGTCGCCACGGGCAACCATGATCGCGTCGCTCAATTCGGCGATTTCCCGCAGTTGCGTGACCGCCGATGGCTTCTCGATCTTGGCCATCAAAAACGCTTTGTCGCCGATCAGTTCACGCGCTTCGCGAATGTCTTCCGGGCGCTGCACGAACGACAGCGCGACCCAATCCACGCCCAACTCCAGACCGAAAGTCAGATCGCGACGATCCTTGGCCGTCAGCGGGCTCAACTCCAGCACCGCTTGCGGCACGTTCACGCCTTTGCGGTCCGAGAGTTCGCCGCCATTGAGCACCGTGGTGTCGATTGCGTCGGCGTATTTGGTGACCACGCGCAGTCGCAGTTTGCCGTCGTCGAGCAGCAAGTCCATGCCCGGCTCCAGCGCGGCGATGATTTCCGGGTGCGGCAGGTTGACCCTGCGTTGATCGCCCGGCGTCGGGTCCAGGTCCAGGCGCAGGGCCTGACCGCGATGCAACTGCACCTTGCCTTCGGCGAACTTGCCGACCCGCAGTTTCGGGCCTTGCAGGTCCATCAGGATCCCGAGCGGATAATTCAGTTGGCGCTCGACTTCACGAATCCATTGATAGCGTTGAGCGTGGTCGGCGTGATCGCCGTGGCTGAAGTTCAGGCGGAAGATGTTGACCCCGGCCTGCACCAACTCGCGGATGTCTTCGATCCCGTCGGTGGCCGGGCCGAGGGTGGCGAGGATTTTGACCTTTTTATCAGGCGTCATTTTTTGTGCTCTCGAGAATCAGGATGGCGCGGAAGTCGTTGACGTTGGTGCGGGTCGGCTCGGTGACGATCAACGCGTCGAGCGCCGCGAAATAGCCGTAGCCATTGTTGTTGTCGAGTTCATCACTGGCGCTCAAACCGAGGGCGGCGGCGCGGGCGTAGCTGTCCGGGGTCATGATCGCCCCGGCATTGTCTTCGGAGCCGTCGATGCCATCGGTGTCGCCGGCCAGCGCGTAGACGCCGGGCAAGCCTTTGAGGCTGTCGGTCAGGCTCAGGAGGAATTCGGCGTTGCGTCCGCCGCGACCATTGCCGCGCACGGTGACCGTGGTTTCACCGCCCGAAAGGATCACGCACGGCGCCGCCAATGGCTGGCCATGCAGGACCACTTGCCGCGCGATGCCGGCGTGAACCTTGGCCACTTCGCGGGATTCGCCTTCCAGGTCGCCGAGGATCAGCGGACTGAAACCGGCCTGACGGGCTTTCACTGCAGCGGCTTCAAGCGACTGTTGCGGGCGGGCGATCAATTGGAAATGACTGCGCGCCAGGCTCGGGTCGCCGGGTTTGACCGTCTCCGATTCCGGGCTTTGCAGCCAGTTGCGCACCGACGCCGGGACTTCAATGTCGTAGCGCTTGAGGATTGCCAGCGCTTCGGCGGAGGTGCTCGGGTCGGCCACGGTGGGGCCGGAAGCGATGACCGTGGCGAGGTCGCCCGGTACATCGGAAATCGCATAGGTATAAACAGTGGCGGGCCAGCAGGCTTTACCGAGACGGCCGCCCTTGATCGCCGAGAGGTGCTTGCGCACGCAGTTCATCTCGCCGATGGTCGCGCCGGATTTGAGCAGGGCTTTGTTGATCGATTGCTTGTCGGCGAGCGTGATGCCTTGGGCCGGAAGGGCGAGCAACGCAGAACCGCCACCGGAGAGCAGAAAGATGACGCGGTCGTCTTCGCTCAGGTTGCTGACCAGATCCAGCACACGCTTGGCGACGGCCAGGCCAGCGGCGTCCGGCACCGGGTGAGCGGCTTCGACGACTTCGATTTTTTCGCACGGGGCGCCGTGACCGTAACGCGTCACCACCAGGCCGGACACTTCACCCTGCCAGCAGCGCTCGACCACTTGGGCCATGGCGGCGGCAGCTTTGCCGGCGCCGATGACGATCACGCGACCACTGCGGTCAGTGGGCAAATGAGCTTCGAGGACTTGCTGCGGATGGGCCGCGTCAATGGCTGTGGCAAACAGCTCACGCAGGAATTGTTGCGGATCGACCGACATGGCGGGCTCCCGGAATTCTTGTTATTGGAGGGCAACTCGGCCCCTTGTGGGAGCTAGCCTGCTAGCGATTCAGGCGCTGAGGTCTACCAGACACACCGCGTCGATTTCATCGCTAGCAGGCTAGCTCCCACAGGGTCAGACAGAGACTTAGTTCTTATCGCGAATCGAGAAATTCGCCATGTGCTCCAGGCCTTTGATCAGCGCCGAGTGGTCCCAGTTGCTGCCACCGATGGCCGCGCAGGTGCTGAACACTTGCTGGGTGTTGGCGGTGTTCGGCAGGTTGATGTTCAGCTCTTTGGCGCCTTGCAGGGCCAGGTTCAGGTCCTTCTGGTGCAGGCTGATGCGGAAGCCTGGGTCGAAGGTGCCCTTGATCATGCGTTCGCCATGCACTTCGAGGATTTTCGACGAAGCGAAACCGCCCATCAGCGCTTCACGCACCTTGGCTGGATCGGCACCGTTTTTCGAAGCGAACAGCAGGGCTTCGGCCACGGCCTGAATGTTCAGCGCGACGATGATCTGGTTCGCCACTTTCGCGGTTTGACCGTCGCCGTTACCGCCCACCAGGGTGATGTTCTTGCCCATGGCCTGGAACAGCGGCAAGGCGCGTTCGAAGGCATCGGCATCGCCGCCGACCATGATGCTCAGGGTCGCAGCCTTGGCACCGACTTCACCGCCGGACACCGGCGCGTCGAGGTACTGCGCGCCTTTTTCGTTGATCTTGGCCGCGAAGGCTTTGGTGGCGGTGGGCGAGATCGAGCTCATGTCGATGACGACTTTGCCCTTGCCGACACCGGCCGCAATGCCGTCGGCACGGAACAGCACGTCATCGACCTGCGGGGTATCCGGCACCATGACGATGATGAATTCAGCTTCTTGCGCGACTTCTTTCGGGTTCGCCAAGGCGACAGCGCCACCGGCGATCAGGTCGGCAGGCGCGGCATCGTGGTGCGCCGACAGGAACAGGCTGTGACCGGCTTTCTGCAGGTTCAACGCCATTGGGTGGCCCATGATGCCGGTGCCGATAAATCCGATTTTAGCCATGAGAAATTCCTCTTGTTTTTATTGCTCTGTTCGCAAAATTCGTGGGTGTCAGCGAGGGCGCCTTCGCGGGCAAGCCTCGCTCCTACAGGGGCAGGGTTGTTCGTAGGAGCGAGGCTTGCCCGCGAAGAACGATGACGCGGTTTTCGATCAGATCGCGTTATGGGTTTTCAGCCAGCCCAGGCCTGCTTCGGTGGTGGTCAGCGGCTTGTATTCGCAACCGACCCAACCCTGATAACCAATCCGGTCCAGGTGTTCGAACAGGAAGCGGTAGTTGATTTCACCAGTGCCTGGTTCGTTGCGCCCCGGGTTGTCCGCCAATTGCACGTGATTGATTTCACCGAGGTGCGATTGCAGGGTGCGGGCCAGGTCGCCTTCCATGATTTGCATGTGATAGATGTCGTATTGCAGGAACAGATTGGCGCTGCCGACCTGCTCGCGAATCGACAGGGCTTGCGCCGTGTTGTTCAAGTAGAACCCTGGGATGTCGCGGGTGTTGATCGCTTCCATCACCAGTTTGATGCCCGCCGCTTGCAGCTTGTCGGCCGCGTACTTGAGGTTGGCGACAAAGGTTTTTTCCACGGTGGCATCGTCGACGCCTTGTGGACGAATACCGGCCAGGCAGTTGACCTGGGTGTTGCCCAGCACTTGCGCGTAGGCAATGGCCAGATCGACCCCGGCGCGGAATTCTTCAACCCGGTCCGGCAGGCACGCGATACCGCGTTCGCCCTTGGCCCAGTCACCGGCCGGCAGGTTGAACAACACCTGGGTCAGACCGTTGGCGTCTAGCTTGGCCTTGATCTCGGCGGAGCTGAAGTCGTAAGGGAACAGGTACTCGACACCACTGAAGCCGGCCTTGGCGGCCGCTTCGAAACGGGCGAGAAAGTCCTGTTCGGTGAACAGCATGGACAGGTTGGCTGCGAAACGCGGCATGGTGGTCTCCCGTAAATGTGTGAGCTCCCTCTGTAGGAGCGAGGCTTGCCCGCGAAGGCGTTGTGTCAGTCGGCATCAATGTTGAATGGCACGACGCCTTCGCGGGCAAGCCTCGCTCCTACAGGGGGGAGGCGGTCAGCTGTTAATCGAGCAGCGAAATCGCGGTCGGCGCATCGTTGCCGACCAGCGCCAGGTCTTCGAATTCGTTGACGGCGTTGATCTCGGTGCCCATGGAAATGTTGGTCACGCGCTCCAGAATAATCTCGACGATCACCGGCACCTTGAACTCTTCGATCAGCTCCTGGGCCCTGCGCAGTGCAGGCTGGATCTGAGCCGGTTCGAACACACGCAGCGCCTTGCAACCGAGGCCTTCGGCAACCGCGACGTGGTCGACACCGTAACCGTTGAGTTCCGGAGCGTTCAGGTTATCGAAGGACAGCTGCACGCAGTAGTCCATGTCGAAACCGCGCTGGGCCTGACGAATCAGCCCCAGGTACGAATTGTTTACCACAACGTGGATGTACGGCAGCTTGAACTGCGCGCCCACCGCCAATTCTTCGATCATGAACTGGAAGTCATAGTCGCCCGACAGTGCCACAACCTTGCGGTTCGGATCGGCCTTGACCACGCCCAGTGCAGCCGGAATGGTCCAGCCCAGCGGGCCGGCCTGACCGCAGTTGATCCAGTGACGCGGCTTGTAGACGTGCAGGAACTGCGCGCCGGCAATCTGCGACAGACCGATGGTGCTGACGTAGCAGGTGTCTTTGCCGAACACCTGGTTCATCTCTTCGTAAACGCGCTGCGGTTTGACCGGCACGTTGTCGAAGTGCGTCTTGCGTTGCAGGCTGGCTTTGCGCTGCTGGCAGTCTTGCAGCCAGGCGCTGCGGTTTTTCAGCTTGCCGGCGGCTTGCCATTCGCGAGCGACTTCGATGAACACGGTCAGCGCGGCAGCGGCGTCGGAGACGATGCCCAGGTCCGGGTTGAACACGCGGCCGATTTGCGTCGGCTCGATGTCAACGTGAATGAACTTGCGGCCTTCGGTATACACGTCGATCGAGCCGGTGTGGCGGTTGGCCCAACGGTTACCGACGCCCAGTACCACGTCGGACTTCAGCAGGGTGGCGTTGCCGTAACGGTGCGAAGTCTGCAAGCCCACCATGCCGACCATCAGCGGGTGATCGTCCGGGATCGTGCCCCAGCCCATCAGGGTCGGGATCACCGGAATGCCGGTCAGCTCGGCGAATTCCACCAGCAACTCGCTGGCATCGGCATTGATGATGCCGCCACCGGCGACCAGCAATGGACGCTCGGCCTGATCGAGCATGGCCAGGGCCTTCTCGATTTGCACGCGGTTAGCGGTTGGCTTGGCCAGTGGCAGCGGTTCGTAGGCGTCGATGTCGAATTCGATTTCGGCCATCTGCACGTCGAACGGCAGGTCGATCAGCACTGGGCCTGGACGGCCGGAGCGCATTTCGTAGAAGGCTTTCTGGAACGCATACGGCACTTGGCCCGGTTCCATGACAGTGGTCGCCCACTTGGTCACTGGCTTGACGATGGTGGTGATGTCGACAGCCTGGAAGTCTTCCTTGTGCATACGGGCGCGGGGTGCTTGCCCGGTGATGCACAGAATCGGGATCGAGTCGGCCGAGGCGCTGTAGAGCCCGGTGACCATGTCAGTACCGGCCGGGCCGGAAGTGCCGATGCACACGCCGATGTTGCCGGCCTTGGTGCGGGTGTAGCCCTCGGCCATGTGCGACGCGCCTTCAACGTGTCGAGCGAGGACGTGATCGATGCCGCCGACCTTTTGCAGGGCGGAGTACAACGGGTTGATGGCGGCACCGGGGATGCCAAAAGCGGTATCAACCCCTTCGCGGCGCATCACCAGAACGGCGGCTTCGATTGCTCTCATTTTGCTCATGGTTTTGTGCCTCTTACGTTTTGTAATTGTATACAAGTGGCTTTGCGCAGAGTGTATTCACGGCGGACGGCGCAGGTCAATCCATTTTCTCAAGCGACTGTTTCATTCGTCGGAAGCCTGTTCTGCTGTGGCTTTTCGTCGCATGTGGCGCTTTTCGATAATTATTGTATACAAAAAAATAACTCATTGTGTTCTATTTGTTGCATCGGACTGCGGTGCAAGCGCGCAGTCCTTCCGCTTTCCCTATAACAAAATGAGGACGGCACCATGAGCGCTTTAACCTTGAAAGTGGCAGTCAACCTGACCAGTCAGGCCATCTCCGCCGCGCGTGCAATCAACGCGGCCCCTTTGACCATCGCCGTGCTGGATGCCGGCGGACACCTGGTTTCCCTGCAACGCGAAGACGGCGCCAGCCTGCTGCGTCCGCAGATCGCCATCGGCAAAGCCTGGGGCGCCATTGCGCTGGGCAAAGGCTCACGCCTGCTGGCGCTGGACGCCCAGCAACGCCCGGCGTTTATCGCTGCGTTGAACAGCCTGGGGCAGGGCAGCGTGGTGCCGGCACCGGGCGGTGTGTTGATTCGGGATCAGGACGGGAATGTGCTGGGGGCGGTGGGCATCAGCGGGGATTTGTCGGATGTTGATGAACAGTGCGCGATCAATGCGATCGAGGCGCTGGGGTTGAAGGCGGATGCGGGGGTAGCAGCTTGAATCATGGGTGACTGATCCACCGCTATCGCCAGCAGGCTGGCTCCCACAGGGATCATCTGAGTGTCAGAAATCAACTGTGGGAGCCAGCCTGCTGGCGATGACAAACCGTCAGACACATCCATCTAAATGTCTGCCCCACCCTTGGGTAACATCAGAACTAGCCTTCTTCATGAATTAATCATGCAAGGGGCAAAGGAATGCCTGATCTACCCGCGTCAAATCGCCTGCGCATTGGCCGTTATACCGAGCCCAACCGGATTTATCTGCTGACTACCATTACACGCGACCGAGAGCCGATATTCAAAGACTTCACTTTGGGTAGAGTGGTGGTTAATCAATTTCGCTGCGCTCAGGATCAAGGTTTCGCTAATTCACTGGCCTGGGTGGTCATGCACGATCACTTTCATTGGTTGATTGAGTTGCAGAAGGGATCTTTGAGTGAGCTGATGCAAAAAACCAAGTCGATGAGCACCAAAGCCATAAATCAGTCTACCGGTCGAAGCACCAGTCTCTGGCAGAGAGGATTTCATGATCGGGCACTGCGGCGGGAAGAGGATTTGGTGAAACTGGCTCGATATGTAGTAGCCAACCCGTTGCGGGCTGGACTGGTCGGGAAGCTTGGCGATTATCCGTTGTGGGATGCTGTTTGGGTTTGAGCTGAAATCGAGTTGCCTTCATCGCGAGCAGGCTCACTCCTACAGGGAAATGCATTCAAAATGTAGGAGTGAGCCTGCTCGCGAAGCAGTCACCGCGGTCTATCAGTCCGGCTCACACCCTTTAAGCACCAACCGGATAATCGTCTGTGCCGCCGCTTCATAATCCTCTTCATCCAGCTTGGCCTTGCCGGTGATGGCAGTGATCTGCCAGTCAAAGTCGGCATAGGTCTGGGTCGCGGCCCAGATGCTGAACATCAGGTGGTTGGGGTCGATGGGGGCGATCTGCCCGCGGTCGATCCAGGTCTGGATGCAGTCGATGTTGTGTTTCGCCTGGCTGTTCAGTTGTTCGACCAGGTCGGCGCTCAGGTGCGGGGCGCCGTGCATGATTTCGCTGGCGAACACCTTGGAGGCAAAAGGCAAATCGCGGGAGATGCGGATTTTCGAGCGAATGTAGCCGCTCAGCACTTCACTGGGCACGCCGTCGGCGTTGAACGGCGTCGAGGCCTGCAGAATCGGCTCGATGATGCTTTCCAGAACCTCGCGGTAGAGGTTTTCCTTGGATTTGAAGTAGTAGTAGACGTTGGGCTTGGGCAATCCCGCCTTGGCTGCGATGTCACTGGTTTTGGTCGCAGCGAAGCCCTTGTCGGCAAATTCTTCACTGGCGGCACGCAGGATCAGTTCTTTGTTGCGCTCGCGGATAGTGCTCATAAACCAGGTGGTTCCTTGCCTGTTCTGGCGGTTGCGCATGGTAGCACCGGCCTCGCGCGGCGCTCAAGAATGCCCCATGTGGCGCTCGGCCGCGCTATGCTGCGCAGCATTCATTCCAGAAGGACACCTGATTCATGGCAGGAAGCAGTTTACTGTTGCTGATCGACGACATTGCCGCGGTACTCGACGATGTGGCGTTGATGACCAAAATGGCCGCCAAGAAAACCGCCGGCGTGCTCGGCGACGATCTGGCGCTCAATGCCCAGCAGGTCAGCGGCGTACGTGCCGAACGGGAAATCCCGGTCGTTTGGGCAGTGGCGAAGGGCTCGTTTCTCAACAAACTGATTCTGGTGCCGTCGGCGCTGGCGATCAGTGCATTCATTCCGTGGCTGGTTACGCCGTTGCTGATGGTCGGCGGTGCCTACCTGTGCTTCGAAGGTTTCGAAAAACTCGCGCACAAATTCCTGCACAGCAAGGCTGAGGACCAGGCCGAGCATGCGGAGCTTGTCGAGGCTGTGGCCGACCCGGCGGTGGATCTGGTGGCGTTCGAAAAGGACAAGATCAAGGGCGCCATCCGTACCGACTTCATTCTCTCTGCCGAAATCATCGCCATCACCCTCGGCACCGTGGCCGATGCGTCGCTGACCCAGCAAGTCATCGTGTTGTCGGGCATTGCCATCGTCATGACCATCGGCGTCTACGGCCTGGTAGCCGGCATCGTCAAGCTCGATGACCTCGGTCTGTGGCTGACCCAGAAACCCGGCCAGATGGCCAAAAGCATTGGCGGCGGGATTCTGCGTGCGGCGCCGTACATGATGAAAAGCCTGTCGGTGATCGGGACGGCGGCGATGTTCCTGGTCGGTGGCGGGATTCTCACTCACGGCGTGCCGGTGGTTCATCACTGGATTGAAAGTGTCAGCGCGGGGGCGGGCGGTGCGGGGTTTGTCGTGCCAACGTTGCTGAATGCGGTAGCGGGAATTGTGGCGGGTGCGGTGGTGTTGGCGGGTGTGATGGTTGTCAGCAAGATCTGGCGGGCAGTCAAACGCTGAACCTGTAGGAGCCGGCTTGCTGGCGATGGGATTTCAAACCCGATACAGTCCTTTCGGACGCCATCGCTGGCAAGCCAGCTCCTACAGTTGAATTGCGACAGGCATGAAAAAGGCCATTCGATTCACATCGAATGGCCTTTTTTTGTTGCCGATGAATTACTCGGCAATCTGCAACTTGCGCGACTCGGTGTACACGTAACGCACCTTTTCGTATTCGAATGGCGAGTTCAGTTGGCCGTAGCGGAAGCTGGTCTGGTGGCGCTTGTCGATGCTGCGCAGGGCCCACACTTCAGGGTGGTTGGAACTGACTTCGGAGACGTTCAGGAAGTTGATCGCCGATTCGGCGGTGAAGTCCACGGCCAGGCCGCCGGTGTCGCGGATGTTGGACGGGCCGAGGATCGGCAGCACGAAGTAGGCGCCGCCCGGTACGCCGTAGAAACCGAGCGTCTGGCCGAAGTCTTCGCTCTGGCGCGGCAGGCCCATGGCGGTGGCCGGGTCCCACAGACCGGCGATGCCGATGGTGGTGTTGAGCAGCAGGCGCGCAGTGGTTTCCATCGAACGCTGGCCCTTGAACTGCAACAAGCTGTTGAGCAGGTTCGGTACGTCGCCGAGGTTGTTGAAGAAGTTGCTGACCCCGGTGCGCAGGAAGCTTGGCGTGATGTAGCGATACCCGTCGACGACCGGCAGGAACACCCATTGGTCGAAGCGGTAGTTGAAGTGATACACCCGGCGGTTCCACTCTTCCAGCGGATCGTAGACAGCCAGTGCGCTGAGTGTCGAGCGCTCGAATTCGCGCTGGTCCAGGCCCGGGTTGAACTTGAGTTTGCTCAGTGGCTCCTTGAAGCCGTCACTGTCGACGACCACCGGGGCGTTGGCTTTGCTGTTGTCGGCATTGGCGACGCCTGCACAGAGTAACGCTGCGATAAGCAGGAGGTATTTAGCCACGGAAGAACTCCAGCATGGCGTCGCTGTTGACGCGATAGTTAAGGTTGCCGCAGTGGCCGCCCAGTGGATAAACAGTCAAGCGATCACCGAAAGTCTTGCGCAGGAAGCCGAGGTCACCCGGGCCAAGGATCACGTCATCTGCGTTGTGCATGACCGCGATTTTCGGGCTGTCGTGCAGGTAATCCTTCAGGGCATACAGGCTGACCTGGTCGATCAGTTGCAGCAGGCTGCCGCCGTCAGTGCGCGCACGCCACATCGGGATCACTTGTTCGGTGATGTAGCAGTCGAAGTCGCACTGCAGCGCACGCTTGAGGTACGGCGTGAGGCTGGTGCCTTCGGTGATGGGCGTTTTCGGCGGAGTGATCAGGCCGCGACGGTTGATCAGGTCCGAGGTGAAAGCGATGTCGGCCGCCGAGAAGCGGAACGACGTGCCGATCAGCATGGCCATCTGTTCGTTGGTCAGGTGCTGCTTGGACTGCTGGAAGTCGTAGAGCAGGGCGTCGTTGAGGTCGATGTAGCCTTTCTGCTGGAAGTAGCGGGTCAGTTTGTTCAGTACCAGTTCATAGAACGTGGTGGTGTTGGTGATGCCCTTGACCTCTGTCTGGACCAGCTTGTCGAGATTGGTGATCGAGGTGTAGAGGTTCACCGGAGGGTTCAGCAGCAAGACTTTCTTGAAGTTGAAGCTGCGGCGGGTTTCATCCAGATGCGCGACAAATGCGGCATCCAGCGCCCCCAGGCTGTAGCCGGTCAGGTAGTAATCGGTGACGGCCACTTTCGGGTTTTGTGCCCGCACGGCCTGCATCACCCGGTACATGTCTTCGGCGTCATCCTTGGTGATGCCGGGTGTGGCAAAGCGTGAAGCGGCGCTCATGAAGTCGAAGCTGGTGGGCGACGACAGTTGCACCACGTGGTAACCCGCCTTGTAGTAGAGCTTTTTCAGGTATTCGTTAAGGCTGCTGTCATAGCGCGCACCGGTGCCGGCGATCAGGAAGATCAACGGGGCGGCTTTATCCTGGGTGGCGATGCGGTAGGTCAGTTTCTTCACCGGCCAGAAGTTGTCCGGCAGTTCGAACTCGCGCTCCGGGCGCAGCGTGACGCTGCGGGTTTCCTGGTCGATGTCATCGTCAAGCGGCAACTCCGGACGCAGGTCCGGTGGCGTCGTGGCGATGGTCGCCTCGAACGGGTTGGTCAAGGGATAGCCATAACTGGCGGCGTCGATATCGACCGCCAGTGCGGACGCACTCAAGATAAGGCCGCTAAACAGGGCGGCGAAGCGCAAGGAACGGAGCATGACTGGATCCCTTATAGAAAGGTGCCGAATGAAGTTCGCAGGCTATGACCACGGGGGTTGCGCCAAAGTGCCATGTATCGACACCAATCAGGCCAAATTTCAGAGTAATAGTAGCTGGACGATACACTTTGCAGTGATTGAGTGCCCAGTTAACTGTTGTTAAGGCTTGCGTCAGGCTGCCGGGGGATTAAGCTGGCCGCCGTTTTTCGTTGATTGGAGTGCTTCATGTCCCGCCGTTTACCGGTAATTCTGCTGCTTGTTTTGCTGCCTTTATGGCTGGCCGCCAGTTATGGCGCGCGGTATGGCTTCATGGAGGATGCGCAATGGGTCGGCCTCTGCGTGGACGAGGCGAGCCGCTGGGAATGCCTGGTCCGTTCGAACCTGGGCCTGATGATTCATTTCCAGGTGTTGGGTTGGGTGGCAGTGGCCGCCGCCGTGATCGGCTTCGTGTTGCCGGGGCGGGCAGGGTGGTGGTTGGCGGTGTTGGCGTTGGTGTTCGGGTTTCCGGCGTTGGCGTTGTACAACACGACGATGGCTGTGTTTGCGGTGGTGATTGCAGGGCTGCGTCTGGTCCGGGCGTCTCGCGGCGCCTGACAGATCGCCATCGCGAGCAGGCTCGCTCCCACAGTAGATCTTCAGTGAACACATATTATGTGAACGATGGAGATCAAATGTGGGAGCGAGCCTGCTCGCGATGGGGCCATCAGCCCTTGCGAACCCGCAAACAGCGCCACAACGCCGCCACCATCAACACACTCACCAGCGCCCAGCCCCAGGCCTGCTGATTCTGCAAACCTTCGCGATACAGCTGCGGCGCAATGCCGGCACCGATGATGAAGGTCAGAAGCGCGATTTCACGACGTGGCACACTCACCGGCCGGCACAGATAAACCAGCGCGGGCAGGATGAAAGCTACGCTCGGAAAGCTGCGATAACGCGGATCGAACACCAGTTCGAGCATCATCACCGCCGCTGCAAAACCTGCTGTTGCCAGCAACCAGCCGGCCCGACGCTCCAGCACATTGAAGGTCCGTAGACGCCAGCCGCTGCGGTCACTCAGTGTCAGCGCTGCATGCACCAGTACCAACAGGTTCAAAGCCGTCAGCAACGCAACCCACAACCATTCACTGGTAAACCGGGTGGTGACGCGTGCCAGATCACCCCAGGCGCCAATCGAACAGGCCGCCAAAGCGCCGAGCAGCGGTAGCACCAACGCAGAGCGGGTACTGCGTACACGACCGCCAAGGATCAGCGTGCCAAGGAAAATCATCCCGCCCACCGCCAGCCATTGCGACCAGTACGGCACGTTCGACACCGGACCGGCCAGCACGCCCTTGTCCTGACGGTCGGCGTCAAACAGGCCCCAGTAACCACCAACGGCCCCTTCGCTGGCGCGTTTCCAGGGTTGGTCGAAGGCTTCGATCAGGTTGTAGTGCCAGCCTTCCTGTTCGGCCATGATCACAAAGCTGCGAATGAACTTGGCCTCATTGACCCGGCTCGGCAGCGCGGTTTCGCGTTGACGACCCTCGCTCGGCCAGCCGGTTTCGCCAATCATCACGTCCTTGGGGGCGAATTTGTTGCCGAACACCTGACGCACTTCGCGAACATGTTGCAGCGCGGCGTCGATGTTCGACGGATCGTCTTCCCAATACGGCAGCAGGTGAATGGTCAGGAAGTCCACCGCCGGGGCAATTTCCGGGTGTTTGAGCCAGAACTCCCAGACGTCGGCATAAGTGACAGGCTGCTTGACCTGGCTTTTGACCTTGTTGATCAGCCTGGCCAATTGCGCACCGGTGACTTCCTTGCGCAACAGGGCTTCGTTGCCGACGATCACCGACGTGACCACATCCGGGTTGGCGTTGGCCGAGGCGATCAGCAGGTCTACTTCTTTCTCGGTGTCCACCGGGTTGCTGTTCACCCACGCACCGATCATCAACTTCAGACCATGTTTGCGCGCCAGGTCGGGCAAGGCTTCAAGGCCGGTCATGGAATAGGTGCGAATGCATTCGAAGCGGGTGGCCAGCAGCGCGAGGTCGGCGTCCATGCGCTCGGGGCGCAACTTGAACGGCTGATCGAACGGCGATTGGTCCTTGTCGAATGGGGTGTAGGAGGCGCATTGCAGTTTGTGCGTCGCGCTGGCCACGTCCGGCAGAATCACCGGTTTGCCGAGGCCGTACCAAAAACCGCCGAGAGCAAAGAGCCCTAGCAGGCAGGCGAAAAGGTAAGGGAAAAAAGGAAAGCGTGATGTCGCGGGCATGGTCAGGCCGTCTGGGAGCAAAGCCGCGCATGTTACCCGCATTTGTCCCGCGCTTGGTGGCTCGCATAATTTTGACATGCAAAGTTCGGGCGGATCGCCCGAGGCCTTTCAGGTGCTCGTAATTAATGGCGTTCTGATGTCGTTTCTCGATGCCTTGAGGTCGCTGACAGCACAGGTTCAGGTTGGCGTCAGGTTGATTATCGATGCGTCAGTGTTCTCATTAATAAAACGCGCTGATGATCGTACGAGTTTGCGGTGAGGCGTGATGGGCGCGCAGTGCACCATAACAATACGTTGACGCGACTCGGCATCCGTCGAGCGCAGCACTTTCGGGGAAGTAACGATGAAGATGCGACGACTTTTAGGCGCGGGTGCCGCACTGGTACTTGCGATTGGCTCCACGATGGCCAATGCCGAGAGCAAAACCCTGAGCATCGGTTACGTTGACGGCTGGTCCGACAGCGTCGCGACCACCCACGTGGCGGCCGAAGTGATCAAGCAAAAACTGGGTTATGACGTGAAGCTGCAAGCCGTCGCCACCGGGATCATGTGGCAGGGTGTGGCCACAGGCAAACTCGACGCCATGCTGTCCGCCTGGCTGCCGGTGACTCACGGCGAATACTGGACCAAGAACAAGGATCAGGTCGTCGACTACGGCCCGAACTTCAAGGACGCAAAAATCGGCTTGATCGTGCCGGAGTACGTGAAAGCTAAAACCCTCGATGACCTGAAAACCGACGACAGCTTCAAAAAACGTATTGTCGGCATCGACGCCGGTTCAGGTGTGATGCTCAAGACCGAGCAGGCAATCAAGGACTACGACCTGACCGGTTACCAACTCAAGGCCAGTTCCGGCGCCGGCATGATTGCCGAGCTGACCCGTGCCGAGAAGAAAAACGAATCCATTGCCGTCACCGGTTGGGTGCCGCACTGGATGTTCGCCAAGTGGAAACTGCGCTTCCTGGAAGACCCGAAAGGCGTTTATGGCGCGGCTGAAACCGTGAACAGCATCGGCAGCAAAGAGCTGGCAACCAAAGCGCCGGAAGTGGCCAAGTTCCTGAAGAACTTCCAGTGGGCGTCGAAAGACGAAATCGGCGAAGTCATGCTGGCGATTCAGGACGGTGCCAAGCCTGAAGCCGCTGCGAAGGATTGGGTCGCCAAGCACCCGGAGCGCGTTGCAGACTGGACCAAATGATTTGAGCTGACGTTTCTGGTCAGCACTTCTCAAGGCCCCTTGGCATAACAGCCAAGGGGCTTTTTGCTTTCTGTAGGAGCCAGCTTGCTGGCGATGGCGTCAGAAAGATCGCCATCGCCAGCAAGCTGGCTCCTACAAATGGCGATTCTGTCATGTCGCTCTAATACTAAGGTCGTCTGGAACCTGCCCCGCAGCCGCATAGAGTGGATACCGTTCCAACAATAATCTGTGCTGCGAGGATAAAAACAATGAACGACAGCATTTACCTCTCGATTCAAAACAGCCCGCGCTTCAAGGAGCTGGTTAGTAAGCGAGAAAGGTTCGCCTGGATTCTTTCGGCGATCATGCTTGGTCTCTACTCCGGATTCATCCTGTTGATCGCTTACGGGCCGCATATTCTGGGCGCGAAAATCAGCCCTGAGTCATCGATTACCTGGGGCATACCGATCGGTGTCGGGCTGATTGTCTCGGCCTTCATCCTGACCGGGATCTACGTTCGACGCGCCAATGGCGAATTCGACGACCTGAACAATGCGATTCTCAAGGAGGCTCAGCAATGATCCGGCGTCTAATGGCTCTATTGAGCATCGCAGCTTTCGCACCTGGCGCCTGGGCGGCTGACGCCCTGACCGGCGCCGTACAGAAACAACCCCTGAACATTGCCGCGATCCTGATGTTCGTGGCGTTCGTCGGCGCAACGTTGTACATCACTTACTGGGCCTCCAAGAAAAACAACTCGGCGGCCGACTACTATGCGGCGGGCGGCAAGATCACCGGTTTCCAGAACGGTCTGGCGATTGCCGGCGACTACATGTCCGCGGCGTCCTTCCTGGGTATTTCCGCGCTGGTGTTCACCTCCGGCTACGACGGCCTGATCTACTCGATCGGCTTCCTGGTGGGCTGGCCGATCATTCTGTTCCTGATCGCCGAGCGTCTGCGTAACCTGGGTAAATACACCTTTGCCGACGTGGCGTCCTACCGCCTCGGGCAAACCCAGATCCGTTCGCTGTCCGCTTGCGGTTCGCTGGTGGTAGTGGCGTTCTACCTGATCGCGCAAATGGTTGGTGCCGGCAAGCTGATCCAGCTGCTGTTCGGCCTCGACTATCACGTTGCGGTGATCCTGGTCGGTATCCTGATGTGCATGTACGTGCTGTTCGGCGGCATGCTGGCGACCACTTGGGTGCAAATCATCAAGGCTGTGCTGTTGCTGTCCGGTGCCTCGTTCATGGCGCTGATGGTGATGAAGCACGTCAACTTCGACTTCAGTGCGCTGTTCTCCGAGGCGATCAAGGTTCACCCTAAAGGTGAGGCGATCATGAGCCCGGGCGGTCTGGTGAAAGACCCGATCTCCGCGTTCTCCCTGGGTCTGGCCCTGATGTTCGGTACTGCTGGCCTGCCACACATCCTGATGCGCTTCTTCACCGTGAGTGACGCAAAAGAAGCCCGTAAGAGTGTGCTGTATGCAACCGGCTTCATTGGTTACTTCTACATCCTGACCTTCATCATCGGCTTCGGCGCGATCCTGCTGGTCAGCACCAACCCGGCCTTCAAAGATGCGGCTGGCGCGCTGTTGGGCGGCAACAACATGGCGGCGGTGCACCTGGCCAACGCGGTCGGTGGCAGTATCTTCCTGGGCTTCATCTCGGCGGTAGCGTTCGCGACCATTCTGGCAGTGGTTGCCGGTCTGACCCTGGCCGGTGCTTCGGCGGTGTCTCACGACCTGTATGCCAGCGTGATCAAGAAAGGCAAGGCCAACGAGAAAGACGAGATTCGTGTTTCGAAAATCACCACCATCGCCCTGGCGGTGCTGGCGATCGGTCTGGGTATTCTGTTCGAGAAGCAGAACATTGCGTTCATGGTGGGCCTGGCGTTCTCCATCGCGGCGAGCTGTAACTTCCCGGTGCTGCTGCTTTCGATGTACTGGAAGAAGCTGACGACTCGCGGTGCGATGATCGGCGGCTGGCTGGGTCTGGTCAGTGCTGTTGGTTTGATGGTGCTGGGGCCAACCATCTGGGTGCAGATACTGGGTCACGAGAAGGCGGTCTTCCCGTATGAATACCCGGCGCTGTTCTCCATGGCCATTGCGTTTGTGGGGATCTGGTTCTTCTCGATTACTGACAAGTCGACTGCTGCGGATAATGAGCGGGCGCTGTTCTTCCCGCAGTTTGTTCGTTCGCAGACTGGGTTGGGGGCGAGTGGGGCGGTTTCGCACTAAGGCTTTGAGTTTGTCTGTGTAATTTGTGTTGAACAGAAATGCCCCGGTCGAGAGATCGGGGCATTTCTTTTGCTGCATTGCTTTTTGTAGGAGCGAGGCTTGCCCGCGAAGACGGCCTGACAGCCGACCATTTTCTTACAGATGTACATATCCATTTCTGCGGTAACGGTTGCTGACGGTTTCGCCCTTACGGCGACTCACTTTTTTTCAAACGCCAAAAAAAGTAAGCAAAAAAGGCTCGCCCCGAGCGTCCGGCCCCTCGCTAAGGCTCGGTGTTCCTTCGCTCCGGCATTCATCCGGGGGCATCGCCCTCCGGTTGGCTTCGCTGGCACCTACATGCGATGAGTTCGACTGCGTCGAACGGCGCTGCGCGCCAATCCCCGGATGAACACCTCCACTCAGCCTCCCGAAGGGGCGGGTGGATCAAGGTCAAAAGCCAAAGCAACAGCAAAATCAACGACCGGAGTGAGTTCCCTCTGTAGGAGCGAGCTTGCTCGCGAAAAACGCCCGGACAGCGCGCTCATCCAGACAATCCGCGCCATCGTTGACGTCCATCGCTGGCAAGCCAGCTCCTACAATTTTGACCGTGTGAACCCCATCTCGTGTAGGAGCCGGCTTGCTGGCGATGGCGCCCTTCCAGTCAATAAATGCGTCGACTGATCCACCGCTATCGCCAGCAAGCCGGCTCCTACAGAGAATTGGTGTACAGGTCCGGAATGAGTGAACGCAGCCAAGAAGGACAGCGCGGACATCCAAAGAGCCAGGCCGGCTTTCGGGCCGCCTCGGCGGCTGTGGCGGTACACGCCCCCTCGAGAGGCTGAGTGGAGGTTCTGCGCAGTGGGCAACCCGGCATGGATGCCGGGTTAGCCGCCCCCGGCCAGGGATGGCCGATGGCGGCGGGCCCACGGAGCAGGACCGGAGCGAGGGCATGGCGAGCATTAGCGAGGCACCGAACGAAAGGGGCAAGAGCCCTTGGTTACTTGGGGCTCTTCCAAGTGACTCGCCGTAAGGGCGAAACCATTAGTGGCCGTAACCGCAGAAACGGATACGCACACAACCCAAAGCGCACAAACAAAAACGGCCTCTATATAAATAGAGGCCGTTCCCGGTACAACTCAACACGCTATCGCAAGAAAGATCTTACTTGCGGTCTTCCAGCTTGGTGATGTCACGCGACTCGTAGCCGGTGTACAACTGGCGTGGACGGCCAATCTTGTACGGGCTGGAGAGCATTTCTTTCCAGTGGGAGATCCAGCCGACAGTCCGCGCCAGAGCGAAGATCACGGTGAACATGCTGGTTGGAATGCCGATCGCCTTGAGGATGATCCCCGAGTAGAAGTCGACGTTCGGGTACAGCGAGCGCTCGATGAAGTACGGGTCGGTCAGGGCGATCTCTTCCAGGCGCATGGCCAGTTCGAGTTGCGGATCGTTCTGGATGCCCAGTTCCTTCAGCACTTCGTCGCAAGTCTTCTTCATCACGGTGGCGCGTGGGTCGCGGTTTTTGTAAACCCGGTGACCGAAGCCCATCAACTTGAACGGATCGTTCTTGTCCTTGGCCTTGGCGATGAACTTGTCGATGTTCGACACATCGCCAATCTCGTCAAGCATGGTCAGGACAGCCTCGTTCGCGCCGCCGTGGGCAGGGCCCCACAGTGCAGCGATGCCGGCGGCGATACAGGCGAACGGGTTGGCACCCGAAGAGCCGGCCAGGCGTACGGTGGAGGTCGATGCGTTCTGCTCGTGGTCGGCATGGAGGATGAAAATCCGGTCCATGGCCTTGGCGAGTACCGGGCTGATCGGTTTGATCTCGCACGGGGTGTTGAACATCATGTGCAGGAAGTTTTCCGCGTACGTCAGGTCGTTGCGCGGGTACATCATGGGTTGGCCCATGGAGTACTTGTAAACCATCGCTGCCAGGGTCGGCATCTTGGCAACCAGGCGGATCGCGGAAATTTCGCGATGCTGCGGGTTATTGATGTCCAGGGAGTCGTGGTAGAAGGCCGAGAGGGCGCCAACTACGCCGCACATGACGGCCATCGGGTGGGCGTCGCGACGGAAGCCGTTGAAGAAGGTCTTCAACTGCTCGTGAACCATGGTGTGGTTCTTCACGGTGCTGACGAACTGGGCCTTCTGTTCTGCGGTCGGCAGTTCGCCGTTGAGCAGCAGATAGCAGGTTTCCAGGTAGTCCGACTTTTCAGCCAGCTGTTCGATCGGGTAGCCGCGGTGCAGCAGAATGCCGTTGTCGCCGTCGATATAGGTGATCTTCGACTCGCAGGAAGCGGTCGACATGAAACCAGGGTCAAAGGTGAAACGGCCCGTGGCCGTCAGGCCCCGAACATCGATAACATCGGGACCAACGGTGCCGGTTAAAATGGGCAGCTCGACGGGGGCTGCGCCCTCGATGATCAACTGCGCTTTTTTGTCAGCCATGTGGCCTCCTATTTATGCTTGAAATCATCAGACAGACCCCCCACGCAGGGCCCGCACCACTATAGTGAGATAAATTCGAATGTCAATTTGCCTAAAGTCTTGCTCCAGAAGGCTTTAACCGGACTTTTTCCTCGAAATTGACTGCCATTTACGCCTTTTATCCAACTTGTGCAATGCGCTATTAGGGGAAGGTGAACGCGTTGTCATTAGTAGCCTAACTGTCTATACTCGGCCACCGACCGCCAAGGGCTTTTGGGCTTGCTTTCATTGGGGGTCGCATCCCTGGGTGGTGGTTACCTGACCAGTGCACTCCCCAACAACTTTGCCCTGATTGTTAGGGGCTCTTCAGTGTGAAAAAAAAGCCGTGAAAAGCCAACGACCTGTAAACCTAGACCTAAGGACCATCAAACTCCCAGTCACTGCTTACACGTCCATTCTTCACCGTATCTCCGGTGTCATCCTCTTTGTCAGCCTGGCCATCATGCTTTACGCATTGGACAAGTCGCTGAGCTCCGAGGAAGGCTTCGGTCAGGTGAAAGCGTGTCTGACCAGTCCGCTAGCCAAGCTAGTGATTTGGGGCATCCTGTCCGCTCTGCTGTATCACTTGGTAGCCGGTGTGCGCCATTTGATCATGGACATGGGCATCGGTGAGACGCTGGAAGGCGGCAAGCTGGGCTCGAAAATCGTTATCGCCGTTTCCGTGGTGGTAATCGTTCTGGCAGGAGTTTGGATATGGTAACTAACGTCACGAACCTGTCGCGTTCGGGCCTCTATGACTGGATGGCGCAACGTGTGTCTGCGGTCGTTCTCGCGGCTTACTTCATCTTCCTGATCGGATACGTCGTTGCCAACCCAGGCATCGGCTACGCCCAATGGCATGAACTGTTCGCCAATAACTGGATGCGTATCTTCAGTCTCCTGGCCCTCGTTGCCCTCGGCGCTCACGCCTGGGTCGGCATGTGGACCATCGCGACCGACTACCTGACGCCAATGGCGTTCGGCAAGTCCGCGACCACTGTACGTTTCCTCTTCCAGGCAGTATGCGGCGTTGCGATGTTCGCTTACTTCGTCTGGGGTGTGCAGATTCTTTGGGGTATCTGATTCATGTCTACTACAGTTAATACGCTTTCGTTCGACGCCATCATCATTGGCGGCGGCGGTGCTGGCATGCGCGCTGCTCTGCAGCTGGCACAGGGCGGTCACAAGACTGCCGTTGTTACCAAGGTTTTCCCGACTCGTTCGCACACCGTATCCGCCCAGGGTGGTATCACCTGCGCCATCGCGTCTGCTGATCCGAACGATGACTGGCGCTGGCACATGTACGATACCGTCAAGGGTTCCGACTACATCGGTGACCAGGACGCTATCGAATACATGTGTTCCGTAGGCCCGGAAGCGGTCTTCGAGCTCGAGCACATGGGCTTGCCGTTCTCCCGCACCGAACAAGGCCGCATCTACCAGCGTCCGTTCGGCGGTCAGTCGAAAGACTTCGGTAAAGGTGGCCAGGCTGCACGTACGTGCGCCGCTGCCGACCGTACCGGTCACGCACTGCTGCACACCCTGTACCAGGCCAACCTGAAGGCCGGCACCGTATTCCTCAACGAATACTACGGCGTCGACCTGGTTAAGAACGAAGACGGTGCCTTTGTCGGCATGATCGTCATCTGCATCGAAACCGGTGAAACCTCCTACGTTCGCGCTAACGCGACCGTATTGGCGACTGGCGGTGCAGGTCGTATCTACTCGTCCACCACCAATGCCCTGATCAACACCGGTGACGGCGTCGGCATGGCTCTGCGTGCTGGCGTGCCGGTACAAGACATTGAAATGTGGCAGTTCCACCCGACCGGCATCGCCGGCGCCGGTGTACTGGTTACAGAAGGTTGCCGCGGTGAAGGCGGTTACCTGATCAACAAGCACGGCGAGCGTTTCATGGAGCGTTATGCTCCGAACGCCAAAGACCTTGCTGGTCGTGACGTTGTTGCTCGCTCGATGGTTAAAGAAATCATCGCCGGCAACGGTTGCGGTCCCGATGGCGACCACGTAATGCTGAAACTCGATCACCTCGGTGAAGAAGTTCTGCACAGCCGTCTGCCAGGCATCATGGAACTGTCCAAGACCTTCGCCCACGTCGATCCAGCCGTGGCGCCGATTCCGGTCGTTCCAACCTGCCACTATATGATGGGCGGCGTTGCCACCAACATTCATGGCCAGGCAATCACTCAGGACGCTGACGGCGTTGACCAGATCATTCCTGGTCTGTTCGCAGTAGGCGAAGTGGCGTGCGTATCGGTTCACGGTGCCAACCGTCTGGGCGGCAACTCGCTGCTCGACCTGGTGGTATTCGGCCGTGCGGCCGGTCTGTTCCTGGAGCAGACCCTGAAAGAAGGCGTTGATTACGCCCGTCCACGCCAGTCCGACATCGACGCTGCCCTGGCACGTCTCGATGGCCTGAACTCGCGTACCGAAGGCGAAGACGTCGCTACCCTGCGTAAAGAACTGCAAAGCTGCATGCAGAACTACTTCGGTGTATTCCGTACCGGCGAATACATGCAGAAGGGTATCGCTCAGCTGGCTGATCTGCGTGGCCGTATCGCCAACGTCAAGATCAACGACAAGAGCCAGGCGTTCAACACTGCTCGAATCGAAGCCCTGGAACTGCAGAACCTGCTGGAAGTGGCCGAAGCCACCGCCATCGCTGCAGAGATCCGCAAAGAGTCCCGCGGCGCTCACGCCCGTGAAGACTACGAAGATCGCGACGACGAAAACTGGCTGTGCCACACCCTGTACTTCCCGGGTGACAAGCGCGTGACCAAGCGTGCTGTGAACTTCTCGCCGAAGACTGTTCCGACTTTTGAACCTAAGATTCGGACTTATTAAGGGTGGCCGCCATGTTGCAAGTCAGTGTTTATCGCTACAACCCTGATCAGGACGCCGCGCCGTTCATGCAGGAATTCCAGGTCGATACCGGTGGTAAAGACCTGATGGTCCTGGACGTGCTGGCCCTGATCAAAGAGCAGGACGAAGGTTTCTCCTATCGTCGCTCTTGCCGTGAAGGCGTTTGCGGTTCCGACGGCATGAACATCAACGGCAAAAACGCTCTGGCATGCGTCACGCCGCTGTCTTCTGTCGTAAAAGGTAACAAGCTGATCGTTCGTCCGCTGCCAGGTTTGCCGGTTATCCGTGACCTGGTCGTCGATATGAGCATCTTCTACAAGCAATACGAAAAGGTTAAGCCATACCTGCAGAACGACACGCCGGCTCCGGCCATCGAGCGTCTGCAGTCCCCTGAAGAGCGTGAAAAGCTCGACGGTCTGTACGAGTGCATCCTGTGCGCTTGCTGCTCGACCTCTTGCCCGTCCTTCTGGTGGAACCCGGACAAGTTCCTGGGTCCAGCTGCTCTGCTGCAAGCGTATCGCTTCCTGGCAGACAGCCGCGACACCAAGACATCCGAGCGTCTGGCTGCGCTGGATGACCCGTTCAGCGTATTCCGCTGCCGCGGGATCATGAACTGTGTAAACGTTTGTCCGAAAGGCCTGAACCCGACTAAGGCCATCGGTCACGTACGTCACATGTTGCTGCAAAGCGGCGTGTGATTCAGCAGTACCCGTAGGACCGCTGTACCCGTAGATGCTACGGCGCAGGCTTCAACCGGCGCCGTAGTTTTAACCTGAGCAGCAGCTCACAAAGCTGCCGCTCTTATTTTGAAGAAATGAGACAAGCAGGGGCATCCGGGCTGGTACCCGGACTATCAGCGTGATCCTAAGTGGCTTGTTTTGGTCGCTGCATTCGGACTTCTGCAAGTTTGCTCGGTGTCGACGCCGATGGTGTTCCCCTAACCGAGGGTGACCAAGCATGCAAGAAAGCGTGATGCAGCGCATGTGGAACAGCGCCTACCTTTCCGGAGGTAACGCTGCCTATGTGGAAGAGCTTTATGAGCTCTACCTGCACGACCCTAACGCTGTGCCAGAAGAGTGGCGCACCTACTTTCAGAAGTTGCCGACCGAAGGCAACTCTGCCACCGATGTTTCGCACTCCACAATTCGCGATCATTTCGTCTTGCTGGCAAAGAACCAGCGCCGCGCCCAACCGGTTTCCGCCGGCAGCGTGAGCAGTGAGCACGAGAAGAAGCAAGTTGAAGTGCTGCGATTGATCCAGGCCTACCGTATGCGTGGCCACCAGGCAGCTCAGCTTGACCCGCTGGGACTGTGGCAGCGTCCTGCACCTGCAGACCTGTCAATCAATCATTACGGCTTGACCAATGCCGATCTTGATACGACCTTCCGTGCCGGCGACCTGTTCATCGGCAAAGAGGAGGCGAGCCTACGCGAAATTCACGAAGCGTTGCAGCAGACATATTGCCGCACCATCGGCGCTGAATTCACGCATATCACCGATTCCGAGCAGCGCCAGTGGTTCCAGCAGCGTCTGGAAAGCGTGCGTGGTCGTCCGACGTACTCCGCCGACATCAAGAGCCACCTGCTCGAGCGCGTCACTGCCGGTGAAGGCCTGGAAAAATACCTGGGCACCAAATACCCGGGCACCAAGCGTTTCGGTCTGGAAGGCGGCGAAAGCCTGATTCCGATGCTCGACGAGTTGATCCAGCGTTCCGGTTCCTACGGCACCAAGGAAATCGTGATCGGCATGGCCCACCGTGGTCGTCTGAACGTGCTGGTCAACACCTTCGGCAAGAACCCGCGTGAGCTGTTCGACGAGTTCGAAGGCAAGAAGAAGGTCGAGCTGGGTTCCGGTGACGTTAAATACCACCAGGGCTTCTCGTCCAACGTGATGACCGCCGGCGGTGAAGTTCACCTGGCCATGGCGTTCAACCCGTCCCACCTGGAAATCGTATCTCCAGTGGTCGAAGGTTCGGTTCGCGCCCGTCAGGATCGTCGTAACGACCCTACCGGTGAGAAGGTTCTGCCGATCTCCATCCACGGTGACGCGGCATTCGCCGGTCAAGGCGTGGTGATGGAAACCTTCCAGATGTCGCAGACCCGCGGTTTCAAGACCGGCGGCACCGTGCACATCGTGATCAACAACCAGGTCGGTTTCACCATCAGCAACCCGCTGGACTCGCGTTCCACCGAGTACGCGACCGACGTTGCGAAGATGATCCAGGCGCCGATCCTCCATGTGAATGGTGATGATCCGGAAGCCGTGTTGTTCGTGACCCAGCTGGCCATCGACTACCGCATGCAATTCAAGCGTGACGTGGTGATCGACCTGGTCTGCTACCGTCGTCGCGGCCACAACGAAGCCGACGAGCCTAGCGGCACCCAGCCTCTGATGTACCAGCAGATCACCAAACAGCGCACCACCCGTGAACTGTATGCCGATCGCCTGACTCAGAGCGGTGTGCTGGACGTTGAGCGTGTTCAGTCGAAAGTCGACGAATACCGCAACGCGCTGGACAACGGTCTGCATGTTGTAAAAAGCCTGGTCAAAGAGCCGAACAAAGAGTTGTTCGTGGACTGGCGTCCGTACCTGGGCCACGCCTGGACTGCACGTCACGACACGCGTTTCGATCTGAAGACCTTGCAGGAACTGTCCGCCAAGCTGCTGGAAATTCCAGAAGGCTTCGTGGTTCAGCGCCAGGTTTCGAAAATCTACGAAGACCGTCAGAAGATGCAAGCCGGCGGCCTGCCGATCAACTGGGGTTACGCCGAAACCATGGCGTACGCGACCCTGGCGTTCGAAGGTCACCCGATTCGCATGACGGGTCAGGACATCGGTCGCGGTACGTTCTCGCACCGTCACGCTGTCTTGCACAACCAGAAAGACGCGGGTACCTACATCCCGTTGCAGAACCTGTACAACGGCCAGCCACGTTTCGACCTGTACGATTCGTTCCTGTCCGAAGAAGCGGTTCTGGCGTTCGAGTACGGTTATTCGACCACCACGCCTGAAGCGCTGGTGATCTGGGAAGCCCAGTTCGGCGACTTCGCCAACGGTGCCCAGGTGGTTATCGACCAGTTCATCACCAGTGGCGAGCACAAGTGGGGCCGTCTCTGCGGTCTGACCATGCTGCTGCCGCACGGTTATGAAGGTCAGGGTCCGGAGCACTCGTCGGCTCGTCTGGAGCGTTACCTGCAACTGTGCGCCGAGCACAACATTCAGGTAGCCGTACCGACTACGCCGGCTCAGATCTACCACTTGCTGCGTCGTCAGGTGATTCGCCCGCTGCGCAAGCCATTGATCGTTCTGACTCCGAAGTCGCTGCTGCGTCACAAGCTGGCCATCTCGACTCTGGAAGATCTGGCCGAAGGTTCGTTCCAGACCGTTATCCCGGAAATCGATGCACTGGACCCGAAAAAGGTCGAGCGCGTTGTTCTGTGTAGCGGCAAGGTCTACTACGACCTGCTGGAAAAACGCCGTGCCGAAGGTCGTGATGACATCGCCATCGTGCGTATCGAGCAACTGTACCCATTCCCTGAGGACGACTTGAAAGAAGTCCTGGCTCCTTACACCAACGTCAAAAATGCCGTGTGGTGCCAGGAAGAGCCGATGAACCAGGGTGCGTGGTACTGCAGCCAACACCACATGCGTCGTAGCATCAGCAATCTCAACAAGTCTCTCGTACTTGAGTACGCGGGCCGTGAGGCTTCTGCTGCACCTGCATGCGGTTACGCATCGATGCACGCTGAGCAGCAGGAAAAACTGCTGCAAGACGCCTTTACTGTTTAACGCCTTCGCGCACCTGAAACCGAATTTAAGGACTCACAGATAATGGCTATCGAAATCAAAGCCCCCACTTTCCCGGAATCGGTTGCCGATGGCACCGTTGCCACCTGGCACAAACAACCGGGCGACGCTGTAAAGCGTGACGACCTGATCGTCGATATCGAAACCGACAAGGTTGTGCTGGAAGTGTTGGCCACTGCTGACGGCGTGCTGGGCGCTATCGTCAAGAACGAAGGCGACACCGTTCTGTCCGACGAAGTCCTGGGCTCCATCGTTGAAGGCGGCGCTGCTGCCGCTGCTCCGGCTGCCGCTGCTGCTCCGGCTGCTGCACAGGCTGCTGCTCCAGCTGCCGATGGCGAAGACGATCCTGTTGCTGCACCGGCTGCTCGCAAGCTGGCTGAAGAAAACGGCATCAACATCGCTTCCGTTGCCGGCACCGGCAAAGGCGGTCGTGTGACCAAGGAAGACGTGGTTGCAGCTGTTGCTGCCAAGAAAGCCGCTCCGGCTGCCGCGCCTGCCAAGGCTGCTGCTCCTGCTGGCGCTGCTCCTGTGTTCGCCGCTGGCGACCGCATCGAGAAGCGCGTACCGATGACCCGCGTTCGCGCTACCGTGGCCAAGCGCCTGGTAGAAGCTCAGTCGAACATGGCGATGCTGACCACCTTCAACGAAGTCGACATGACCGAAGTCATGGCCCTGCGTTCGAAGTACAAGGACCTGTTCGAGAAGTCCCACAACGGCGTACGCCTGGGCTTCATGTCGTTCTTCGTCAAGGCTGCCACCGAAGCGCTGAAACGCTTCCCGGCTGTCAACGCATCGATCGACGGTGGCGACATCGTTTACCACGGCTACGCTGACGTCGGCGTTGCAGTTTCCAGCGACCGCGGCCTGGTTGTACCGGTTCTGCGTAACGCCGAACTGATGAGCCTGGCTGAAATCGAAGGCGGCATCGCCACCTTCGGCAAGAAGGCTCGCGACGGCAAACTGTCGATGGACGAAATGACCGGCGGTACGTTCACCATCACCAACGGTGGTACCTTCGGTTCGATGATGTCGACTCCGATCGTCAACCCGCCGCAAGCGGCCATCCTGGGCATGCACAACATTCTGCAGCGTCCTATGGCGATCAACGGTCAGGTCGTAATCCGTCCGATGATGTACCTGGCTCTGTCCTACGATCACCGTCTGATCGATGGCAAAGAAGCTGTGACCTTCCTGGTTACCATCAAGAACCTGCTGGAAGACCCGGCTCGTTTGCTGCTGGATATCTGATTTCGTTGCATGGGCCGTGCAGGATGGCGGCCCGTCTGTAATGACCAGCTTCGTCCCACGACGGTCCCCATAAGGGGCCGTCCGGTTTGATTCGAGAAGGAATGACACATGACTCAGAAATTCGACGTGGTAGTGATTGGCGCGGGCCCTGGCGGTTACGTGGCTGCCATTAAAGCAGCGCAACTGGGCCTCACCACTGCCTGCATCGAGAAATACACCGACAAGGAAGGCAAACTGGCCCTCGGCGGTACTTGCCTGAACGTCGGTTGCATTCCATCCAAGGCGCTGCTGGACAGCTCCTGGAAATACAAGGAAGCCAAAGAAGGCTTCGCGATCCACGGTATCAATCACGCTGGCGTGACCATGGACGTGTCGGCAATGGTTGGCCGTAAAGCCAACATCGTCAAAGGCCTGACCTCTGGCGTTGCCACCCTGTTCAAGGCGAACGGCGTCACTTCCCTGCAAGGCCACGGCAAACTGCTGGCCGGCAAGAAAGTCGAACTGACCAAGCCAGACGGCAGCGTTGAAATCATCGAAGCCGAGAACGTGATTCTGGCTTCGGGTTCGCGCCCGATCGACATTCCACCGGCTCCGGTTGACCAGAAAGTGATCGTCGATTCGACCGGCGCACTGGAATTCCAATCCGTACCCAAGCGTCTGGGCGTTATCGGCGCTGGCGTAATCGGTCTGGAACTGGGTTCGGTATGGTCGCGCCTGGGCGCTGAAGTGGTTGTTCTGGAAGCGCTGGAGAAGTTCCTGCCGGCTGCTGACGACGCCGTTTCCAAAGAAGCCTACAAAACCCTGACCAAACAAGGTCTGGACATCAAGCTGGGCGCTCGCGTCACCGGTTCCAAAGTGAACGGCGACGAAGTCGTTGTGAACTACACCGACGCCAACGGCGAACAGAGCATTACCTTTGACAAGCTGATCGTTGCCGTTGGTCGCCGTCCAGTGACCACCGAACTGTTGGCTGCCGACAGCGGTGTGACCATCGACGAGCGCGGTTTCGTATTCGTTGACGACCAGTGCGCCACCAGCGTACCGGGCGTTTACGCGATCGGTGACGTGGTTCGCGGCATGATGCTGGCGCACAAGGCGTCCGAAGAAGGCATCATGGTGGTTGAGCGCATCAAGGGCCACAAAGCGCAAATCAACTATGACCTGATCCCTTCGGTTATTTATACTCACCCGGAAATCGCATGGGTCGGCAAAACCGAGCAGACCTTGAAGGCTGAAGGCGTTGAAGTTAACGTTGGCACCTTCCCGTTCGCAGCCAGTGGCCGTGCCATGGCAGCCAACGACACCGGCGGTTTCGTGAAAGTCATTGCCGATGCCAAGACTGACCGCGTATTGGGCGTCCACGTGATTGGCCCGAGCGCTGCAGAACTGGTTCAGCAGGGCGCGATCGGCATGGAATTCGGCACCAGCGCTGAAGACCTGGGCATGATGGTTTTCTCCCATCCGACCCTGTCTGAAGCCTTGCACGAAGCAGCTCTGGCTGTGAATGGCGGCGCCATCCACATCGCCAACCGCAAGAAGCGTTAAGACAATAAGAAACCACGGCGGTATGGCCCGTCGTGAGCCTTGCATGCAAGACTCACCGCGGAATATCCGCTGGACGCAGTCTTGCGTGGCTGCACCGGGTATCCGGAAAGGCTACGCAAGCAGCAGTCACAGGTGGTGCGGCACTTGAACAAGTGCAGCACCGAATGCGCAGTACCTAACGAAGACGGTAATAAGCATGAATCTTCACGAGTATCAGGGTAAGCAGCTGTTCGCTGAATACGGCCTGCCAGTTTCCACCGGTTATGCGGTAGACACCCCGGAAGCAGCAGCAGAAGCTTGCGACAAAATCGGCGGCACCGAGTGGGTTGTCAAAGCCCAGGTCCACGCTGGTGGTCGCGGTAAAGCGGGCGGCGTTAAGCTGGTTCGCAGCAAAGAAGACGCCAAAGCCTTCGCACAGCAGTGGCTGGGCAAGCGTCTGGTGACTTACCAGACTGACGCCAATGGTCAGCCAGTCACCAAGATCCTGGTTGAATCGTGCACTGATATCGCTAAAGAGCTGTACCTGGGCGCTGTCGTTGACCGTTCGAGCCGTCGCATCGTGTTCATGGCTTCCACCGAAGGTGGCGTGGACATCGAGAAAATCGCTCACGACACTCCAGAAAAAATTCTGAAAGCCACTATCGATCCACTGGTTGGCGCTCAGCCATTCCAGGGTCGCGAGCTGGCATTCCAGCTGGGTCTGGAAGGCAAGCAGGTTGCTCAGTTCGCCAAGATCTTCGTAGGTCTGGCCAAGCTGTTCAAGGATCACGACCTGGCTCTGCTGGAAGTGAACCCGCTGGTGATCAAGGCTGACGGCGATCTGCACTGCCTCGACGCCAAGATCAACATCGACGCCAACGCCATGTACCGTCAGCCTAAGCTGAAGACTTTCCACGATCCGTCGCAAGACGATCCGCGCGAAGCGCACGCTGCCAAGTTCGAACTGAACTACGTAGCACTGGAAGGCAACATCGGTTGCATGGTCAACGGTGCTGGCCTGGCCATGGGTACCATGGACATCGTCAACCTGCATGGCGGCAAACCAGCCAACTTCCTCGACGTGGGCGGCGGTGCTACCAAAGAACGCGTTACCGAAGCTTTCAAAATCATTCTGTCCGACACCAACGTCGCTGCAGTACTGGTTAACATCTTCGGCGGCATCGTTCGTTGCGACATGATTGCCGAAGGCATCATCGGCGCTGTGAAAGAAGTCGGCGTGAAAATCCCGGTTGTTGTTCGCCTTGAAGGCAACAACGCTGAGCTGGGCGCTAAAGTACTGGCAGAAAGCGGTTTGAACATCATCGCTGCTACCAGCCTGACCGACGCTGCTCAACAAGTCGTTAAAGCTGCGGAGGGCAAATAATGAGCGTCCTGATCAATAAAGACACCAAAGTTATCTGCCAGGGTATTACCGGTTCGCAAGGTAGTTTCCACACCCAGCAAGCCATCGAGTACGGCACCAAGATGGTTGGTGGTGTAACTCCTGGTAAAGGCGGCACCGAGCACCTGGGTCTGCCAGTGTTCAACACCGTGAAAGACGCTGTAGCTGCCACTGGCGCCACCGCCAGCGTGATCTACGTTCCAGCTCCTTTCTGCAAGGACTCCATCCTGGAAGCAGCATTCGGCGGCATCAAGCTGATCGTTTGCATCACCGAAGGCATTCCTACCCTGGACATGCTGGACGCTAAAGTTAAGTGCGACGAGCTGGGTATCACCCTGATCGGCCCTAACTGCCCAGGCGTGATCACTCCAGGCGAATGCAAGATCGGCATCATGCCAGGTCACATTCACTTGCCAGGCAAGGTCGGTATCGTTTCCCGTTCCGGCACCCTGACCTACGAAGCTGTGAAGCAAACTACTGACGCCGGTTTCGGTCAGTCGACTTGCGTCGGCATCGGCGGTGACCCGATCCCGGGTTCGAACTTCATCGACATCCTGAAGCTGTTCCAGGAAGACCCGAAGACCGAAGCGATCGTGATGATCGGTGAGATCGGCGGTTCGGCTGAAGAAGAAGCGGCTGCCTACATCAAGGCACACGTGACCAAGCCGGTTGTTTCCTACATCGCTGGTGTGACTGCTCCTCCGGGCAAGCGCATGGGCCATGCTGGCGCAATCATCTCTGGCGGCAAAGGCACTGCAGACGAGAAGTTCGCTGCACTGCAAGACGCGGGCGTTAAAACCGTGCGTTCGCTGGCAGACATCGGCAAGGCCCTGGCCGAGCTGACTGGTTGGGCTGTCAAGTAAGCCTCGCGCTTAGCTGACGCTTCACCAAACAAAGGCCACCTTCGGGTGGCCTTTGTCGTTTCCGGGGTTTGTATCGTTGGTGCCGACCCCTTCGCGGGCAAGCCTCGCTCCTACAGGTTTTTCGTCGTTTGCCGTACTTGTGATCGACGAAGAACCTGTAGGAGCGAGGCTTGCCCGCGAAGGCGTACTTACAGGCATCTACCATTAACATGCAAAAACGCGACACGGAAATGTCGCAGATCGGATAGTTCGCCCTCTAACAGTGCGTTTGTCGCTCAAATTCGTTAGGCTAGCCGCCATTTTTGCGTCCGCATCCCACAAGGAAGCTTCGCGCTAAAGGGTCGGTCCTATACGGGTCGACAGCATTTCCCTCACCCATAAGGGAAATCCCTCTCTAAATTCCGATTCAGTAGTGTGGTATTTCCTTAATGAAAGTGTTGAAAGGCCAGGACATCCTGGCACTTGGTTTTATGACGTTTGCCCTGTTCGTCGGGGCTGGCAACATCATCTTCCCGCCTATCGTCGGTTTGCAGTCCGGGCCTCATGTCTGGATGGCGGCGCTGGGCTTTCTGATCACCGCGGTCGGTCTGCCGGTGATCACCGTTGTTGCCCTGGCCAAGGTCGGTGGCGCGATGGATGCCTTGAGCAGCCCGATCGGCAAAGTCGCCGGTGGCTTGCTGGCCGCTGCGTGCTACCTCGCCGTTGGCCCGCTGTTCGCGACGCCGCGCACCGCGACCGTATCGTTCGAAGTGGGCCTGGCGCCGCTGACCGGCGAAAGCCCGCTGGCGCTGTTCCTCTATAGCTCGGTGTACTTCCTGCTGGTGTTCTTCATCTCGCTCTACCCGGGTCGTTTGCTGGACACCGTAGGGCGTTTCCTCGCACCGCTGAAGATTATCGCCCTGGCCGCCCTCGGCATCGCCGCGTTCGCGTTGCCGGCCGGTGATATCGGCGTGGCGACGCCCGAGTATGTCGCGGCGCCATTCTCCCAGGGCTTCATCAATGGTTACCTGACCATGGATACCCTGGGCGCGCTGGTGTTCGGCATCGTTATCGTCAACGCCATCCGCTCCCGTGGCGTGGATTCTCCGGTGCTGATCACCCGTTACGCGATCATTGCCGGGCTGATTGCCGGCGTCGGTCTGGCGCTGGTGTACGTCAGCCTGTTTCGCCTCGGTTCGGGCAGCCATGAAGTGGCCGCCGGTGCGACCAACGGCGCGGCGGTGTTGCACGCCTACGTTCAACACACATTCGGTTCCTTGGGCAGTGGTTTCCTCGCCGTGCTGATTTCGTTGGCCTGCCTGGTTACGGCGGTCGGTCTGACGTGTGCCTGTGCCGAATACTTCAGCCGTGTGCTGCCACTGTCCTACAAGACCTTGGTCATCATCCTCGCCGCGTTCTCCCTGCTGGTGTCCAACCTGGGCCTCACCAAGCTGATCGCGTTCTCGATCCCGGTCCTCACCGCGATCTACCCGCCGTGCATCGCGCTGGTCGCCCTGAGCTTCTGCAAGGACTTCTGGCATGAGCAGGGCCGCATCGTCGGTCCGGTGATGTTGGTGTCGTTCATCTTCGGCCTGATCGACGCGCTCAAGGGCGCGGGTCTGGCGGACTGGATGCCGATGCAATTGGCGCATTTGCCGCTGAGTGAGCAGGGCCTGGCGTGGCTGGTGCCGTCGGTCATGACCCTGGTGGTTGCGGTGGTTTGCGATCGCATGCTGGGCAAGCGCGAAGAAGCGCTGGCTTAAGGCGTATCACGGCCCGCCATAAGCGGGTCTTGAGCGAACATGGAAATGCCCCGTATCAATCGATACGGGGCATTTTTTATGCGCGTGAGGCAGTGTCTTTTTTTGTCAGCTAACGTCGAAGCACTACCTGTAGGAGCGAGGCTTGCCCGCGAAGAGGGGGTAACATTCGACCTAATCTTCGACAGGTACACCGCCTTCGCGGGCAAGCCACGCTCCTACAGATTCAACCAACGTCTCACAAGGACCTGCATGTCGTTCATCCACGCCAACCTGATCCACATCCTCGCCGCCATCTGGTTTGTCATCTGCTGGGGCGGCTACACCCGTTATGCGACTTGGAAGGGCCGCGACACCGCGTGCCTGGCCAGTGTGTTGCACCTGTACCGCGAAGACTGGATGCGCCGCATGCTGATGCGTGACAACCGCATCGCCGATGCCAGTGTGATCGGTAATCTGGAGCGCAACGCTTCGTTCTTCGCCTCCAGCACACTGATTATCCTGGCCGGTATTCTCACCGTGCTCGGTGCGTCGGAAAGGGCGGTGTCGTTGCTGGCGGACATCCCGATGGTGCAACAGGCCTCCCAGGGCATGTCGGAGATCAAGTTGCTGTGTCTGGCGCTGGTGTTTGTGTATGCGTTCTTCACGTTCAGCTGGTGCATGCGTCAGTACAACTTCGCTGCAATTCTCGTGGGGTCGGCCCCCATGGTCGGCGAGCGGCATGTTTCCGAGCTGGAGCGTAAAGCCTTTGCCGCACGGGCGGCGCGTGTCATCTCCATGGCCGCCAACCAGTTCAACTTCGGCCTGCGTTCCTATTACTTCGGCATGACCATGCTGGCGTGGTTCGTCAGCCCCTGGTTGTTCATGTTGATGAGCGCTGGCGTGGTGCTGGTGCTGTATCGCCGGGAGTTTCATTCCGACGTTCTCGACGTGATGGTCTATACCCCTACAGAGGCGCCATTGCCCGAGGCGAACCGAGAGGCCGCTTGATGAGTATTCCGTTCTGGTGTGTGTTTATCAGTGCCTTGCTGATCTATGTGGCCCGCATGCCGGTGGCCAGGGCCATGAAAGAGCAGGGCGGTTACGACAATCATCTGCCGCGCCAGCAACAGGCACAACTCACTGGGTTTGGCGCCCGCGCAGTGGCAGCTCATCAGAACTGTTTTGAGGCGTTTATATTGTTTGCCGTGGGGGTGTTGATGGCGCACACCACGCAAACGGCGGGCTGGCTGATTGATACGCTGGCAATCATCTTTGTGATTACGCGGGTCATTTACTTAGTGTGCTATTGGAGCGATCTGGCCTGGCAGCGGAGTCTGGTGTGGTTTGTCGGGTTAGTGTGTTCGCTGCTATTGATGATTAGTCCGACTTTTAGAACTATTTTGCTCTAACAAGGAAAATGACAGACAAAAGAAAACCCGCACTTGGCGGGTTTTCTTTATCACGCTAAAAACTGTTTTAGTTTTTAGGTGCTTCTTTTGCTGCAGCTGCATCCGATTCAGCCTGAGCTTTGGCAGCTTCGGCGTTTTCTTTCGCAGCGTCGTTCACTTTATCCTGAGCTTTGCTCATGTCTTGCTGAGCTTGCTCAGCATGTTTATCGGCTTCTTGAGCTTTGTCCTCGGATTTTTTATCGCAGGCAGCGAGACCGAGGGAAGCGGTCAACATCAAGGCAATAGCTAAAGTCTTACGCATGGGGTGTTTCTCCTTATGGAAAATATCTATCTGGCCTTTCGAGCGTGGACATCAGGGTTAAGTTCCTCAATTCGTTCAGATATATAAGATTATTCCTACGGGAACTTTTACGAATACACCTAATACAATCTCCGAGTACTAAGAAGAGTGTTTACCACATGGCCGAAAACCCCGTTTTTGAGCGCGCGACGCGATTCCTTTCGGCGCTCAGGCATTGCCAGGTACTTGGTTTGCGCGTTCACAGCGCCAGCAGCGATGGACTGACGGTCATCCTGCCGTACAGCCCGCAAATTGTCGGCAATCCGCAAACCGGCGTGATCCATGGCGGGGCGTTGACCTCCCTGATGGACACCGCGTGCGGCATGGCCACACTCTGCGTGCTGCCCGAATTCGAAGTCTGCCCGACCCTCGACCTGCGCATCGACTATATGCATGCCGCCGAACCGCATAAGGACGTCTATGGTTTTGCCCAGTGCTACCGGGTCACCACCGACGTGATCTTCGCCCGTGGCTTTGCTTATCAGGACGATCCCGAGCAGCCCATCGCCCATGTCGTCGGTACGTTCATGCGCATGGGCAAGGGCGTCAAAGGCACCAAAGGGTTTGGTGGCGCCATCGCCGGAGGTGCGAAATGACCGACAACTTCAAGGAACAACTGCAACAGGCCCATGAGCAGGGCGACTATGCCTCGCTGCTGCATCTGATTCCCTACGCCAAACTGATCGGTGTCGAGTGTTCGCGGGTGGGGGATGACCTGCTGTTTCGTCTGCCGGCGAACAAGGACAACATTGGTAACCCTTTACTGCCAGCGATTCACGGCGGCGTCATTGCCGGGTTCATGGAGCTGTCCGCCGCCTTGCACCTGCTGATTTTTACCGGTTCACCGGGTGTGCCGAAGATCATCGATTTTTCCCTCGACTACCTGCGCGCCGGGCAGTTTCGCGATACGTGGGCGCGCTGCCAGGTGTGCCGTCAGGGGCGGCGTGTCGCAAACGTGGCAGTGACCGCCTGGCAAAGCACCGAATCCGAGCCCATCGCCACGGCCCGCGCCCACTTCAAAATCGATGAGCCCTTGAAATCCTGATCCGAGCCCCCAACTTTGATGACAACCCGCCGCCGACCCTCTAGGTCGCGGCCACTGCCATCTGATTGGAGTTTGATGACCATGAGTGTGGAAACTCAAAAGGAAACCCTGGGCTTCCAGACCGAGGTGAAGCAGCTGCTG
The DNA here is from genome assembly GCF_014852325.1 of Pseudomonas sp. PDM01. NCBI lineage: Bacteria > Pseudomonadati > Pseudomonadota > Gammaproteobacteria > Pseudomonadales > Pseudomonadaceae > Pseudomonas > Pseudomonas sp. PDM01. The sequence continues at coordinate 366,130 of NZ_JACVBK010000006.1, read as the reverse complement.
CACCTCATGATCCATTCGCTGTATTCCAACAAGGAAATCTTCCTTCGCGAATTGATCTCGAACGCCTCTGACGCTGTCGACAAATTACGTTTCGAAGCCCTGTCCAAGCCTGAGTTGCTGGAAGGTGGCGCCGAACTGAAAATCCGTGTGAGCTTCGACAAGGACGCTAAAACCGTCACCCTCGAAGACAACGGCATCGGCATGAGCCGTGAAGATGCGATCACCCACCTGGGCACCATCGCCAAATCCGGCACCGCCGATTTCATGAAACACCTGACGGGCGATCAGAAAAAGGATTCGCACCTGATCGGTCAGTTCGGCGTGGGTTTCTACTCTGCCTTCATCGTCGCCGACAAAGTCGACGTGTTCAGCCGTCGTGCCGGTGCTGCTGCCAGCGAAGGCGTGCACTGGTCGTCGAAGGGCGAAGGTAATTTCGAAGTTGCCACCGTCGAGAAAGCCGATCGTGGTACTCGCATCGTCCTGCACCTGAAGTCCGGTGAAGACGAGTTCGCCGATGGCTGGCGTCTGCGCAACATCATCAAGAAGTACTCCGACCACATCGCTTTGCCGATCGAGTTGCCGAAAGAAGTGGCAGCGGCTGAAGGCGAAGAGAAGCCAGCTGTTGAATGGGAAACCGTCAACCGCGCCAGCGCCCTGTGGACCCGTCCTCGTACCGAGATCAAGGACGAGGAATACCAGGAGTTCTACAAGCACATCGCTCACGACTTCGAAAACCCGCTGAGCTGGAGCCACAACAAGGTCGAAGGCAAGCTCGAATACAGCTCGCTGCTCTACGTACCGACCCGCGCTCCGTTCGACCTGTACCAGCGTGAAGCGCCGAAAGGCCTGAAGCTGTACGTGCAGCGTGTGTTCGTCATGGACCAGGCCGAGTCGTTCCTGCCGTTGTACCTGCGCTTCATCAAGGGCGTGGTCGATTCCAATGACCTGTCGCTGAACGTGTCGCGGGAAATCCTGCAGAAAGACCCGATCATCGACTCCATGAAATCGGCGCTGACCAAGCGCGTGCTGGACATGCTGGAAAAACTGGCGAAGAACGAGCCTGAGCAATACAAAGGCTTCTGGAAAAACTTCGGTCAGGTCATGAAAGAAGGCCCGGCAGAAGACTTCGCCAACAAAGAGAAAATCGCCGGCCTGCTGCGTTTTGCGTCCACTCAGGGCGAAGAAGGCGAGCAGGTTGTGGGTCTGGCCGAATACCTGGCTCGCGCCAAGGAAGGTCAGGACAAGATTTACTACCTGACCGGCGAAACCTACGCGCAAGTCAAAAACAGCCCGCACCTGGAAGTCTTCCGCAAGAAAGGCATCGAAGTGCTGCTGCTGACCGACCGCATCGACGAGTGGCTGATGAGCTACCTCAACGACTTCGACGGCAAGAGCTTTGTCGACGTGGCGCGCGGTGACCTCGACCTGGGCAACCTGGATTCGGAAGAAGACAAGAAAGCCGCGGAAGAAGTCGCCAAGTCCAAAGAAGGTCTGGTTGAGCGTCTGAAAACTGCGCTTGGCGAATCCGTGGCTGAAGTGCGGGTTTCCCATCGTCTGACCGACTCCCCGGCGATTCTGGCCATCGGTGAGCAGGACCTGGGCATGCAGATGCGTCAGATCCTGGAAGCCAGCGGTCAGAAGGTTCCGGATTCGAAGCCGATCTTCGAATTCAACCCGGCGCACCCGCTGATCGAGAAGCTCGACAACGAGCAGAGCGACGAGCGCTTCGGCGACCTGTCGCACATTCTCTTCGATCAGGCGGCCCTGGCGGCCGGCGACAGCTTGAAAGACCCGGCCGCGTATGTGCGCCGTCTCAACAAGCTGCTGGTTGAACTGTCGGTTTAACGACGTTGTAAAAAAACCCGCTTCGGCGGGTTTTTTTATGACCTGAAGTTTTTTGGCTGTGAACCCGATCCTGTAGGAGCCGGCTTGCTGGCGATGGCGATGGCGATTTCGACGCCGCCATCGCCAGCAAGCCGGCTCCTACAGTAGACCGCATTCCAATGTGGGAACAGTGATTGCGACTCGGTCTACCGTAGGAGTGAGCCTGCTCGCGATGGCGGCGGCAATAACGCCACAAATCTCAAGGCAGCTCAATACGCTCGCTTTCCCCCGGCACCGTCGGCCAATCCCCGGCCGCCCAGCGCCGGCGCGCTTCGTCGATAGCCGCCGGATCGCTCGCCACAAAATTCCAGTTGATCCGTCGCGGCCCATCCAGCGGCGCGCCGCCGAACAACACCGCATGACAGTCGCTCTCGGCGAACAGCGTCATTTCTTCCCCGGCAGGCAGCACCACTAGCGAGTACGGCTCTATCGGCTCGCCATCGAGCTGCGCCTCACCGCTCAACACGTACAGTGCCCGTTCTTCATGCTCGGTGGGAATCAGCAGCGTGGTTGCTGTTTGCAGGTTCAGTTCCGCGTACAGCGTAGGAGAAAGCACCGGCACTGGCGATTCCAGGCAAAAGCCTGACCCGGCGATCATCCGGATCTTTACGCCAAGGTTATCGCTGACCGGCAACGTGGCTGCCGGGTGATGGCTGTAGTGGCCCGGGCCTTGCTCATGATCCTTGGGCGATGCCAGCCAGATCTGCAAACCGTGCATCGTGAAACCGCTGGCCTTCAGGGCGTCGGGCGTGCGCTCGACATGGGCAATAGCACTGCCAGCGGTCATCCAGCTGACGTCGCCGGCCTCTACCACCTGATCGGAACCGAGGCTGTCCTTGTGCTGGATTTTCCCTTCGAACAAGTAGGTAAGGGTCGACAGACCGATGTGCGGGTGCTGACGGATGTTCATGCCTTTGCCCGCTGGATAACGGGTTTCCAGCATGTGGTCGAAAAACACAAAAGGCCCGACGCTGCGGCATTTGGCTGACGGCAACGGGCGAAGAATCGGTTGGCCTTCGACATCTTCGGCGCGGGGGCGAATCACGAGCGGAGTGTTCATGGTGCATTCCAGGCTGAGCGGGTGACGCGTGGAGCATAACCCGCTTGCCCGAGCCTTGCCGCTATTGGCTGAACGCGCCTTCGGACAGATGGGTTTCGATGCTGACTTCGCTGGTGGTCATCAGCTTGTGCACTGGGCAGCGGTCGGCCACGCGATGCAGTTCGTCGCGCTGGGCGTCGGTGAGCACGCCCTTGAGGGTCAGTTTGACGTGCAGGGCGTATTTGCCTTTTTGCTCTTCGCTGTTGTCGCGTTTGACCTCTACGCCAACGCCGGTCAGCGGGATGCCTTTCTTCTTCGCGTAGAGCTTCAGGGTCAGGGCCTTGCATGCGCCGAGCGCTGCATCGAAATAGTCGTGCGGCTCAGGCGCCGAGCCTTCGCCACCGGACGATGTCGGGACATCGGCGAAGAGTTCGTGGTCATCGATTTGTACGCTGTGGCGAAAACCTTCGGCGGAAACGGTATTGACGGTGACTGTCATGGGGAACCTCGGCAGTAGGAAAAGTCATTCGATCAAAAAAGACCTTGAAGGTATAGAGCATTCCTTCTGAGATGCCTTCCAAACTCTTGCCGGGGGGGGGGGTAACTGTCATTTATGACAGTAGTCGGGCTTCGTTGAGCGTGTTTGAATCAACTCGACGGGACGCAATCCTTTCTGCATGGGGCGGAGCTCAATGGGTGTTATGCACGCTCTTGCCCAAGGCAAGATGTTCCCTTTTTCAAGTTCAAGGAGAGAAGCAATGGTGACGCATAACGATACACCCGGTGTGGCGGCGAGCGGTGAGCTCGACCCTTCTTTTGCCACAGGCGGAAAATTTCAGGCACCGGCGGGCACAGGCAGAGTGGTGTCACTCTTGGACGAAGGCGAGTCGATGACGCTGGCGATGACAGCGCCAGCATTAACGCGCGGCGACTTCTTTCTATGCCGCGTGAGTAAAAACGGTGTGTTGGACCAAACCTTTGGCACCGGAGGAGTGCTGAAATGGCGTTTTGAAGATGCGGGTTCTTCTATCCTGGGAGCGGCATTGCTACAACCTGACAGGAAAATCCTGTTGATTGGTAACTCCGACCAAGGGGGTAAATCACGGCTGGCCCTGACTCGCGTTAATTCCAGTGGAAGTCCGGATCTTGTCTTCGGGCGAAAAATACACAGCTTGTATCCTGACTCGCACACTCTCTTGAATGGTATCCGTGGATGCTTGCAACCGGACGGCAAGATAATTGTGACCTGCCATTATTCGGTAGGCGGCAAGTATAGTCCGGTGCTGGTCAGGCTGTTGGCCAATGGAGAGCTGGATTCGTCGTTTGGCGTCGACGGTAAAGTCGAAATCCCCTCTGCTGCCTCCGCCATGTTATCGAGGGCGGTTTCGGTCCAGAGCAGTGGCCGGATTATTGTCGCAGGGTATATGACAGGCCAAAGCTTTGTGGCGGGGTTTAAAGCAGACGGCACCTTGGACACCACTTTTGGAGTCGAGGGGTTTTCGTTTTTTGCGGCAGAGGGGGTAGAGTTTGCCTTTTTTGAGATGCTGCTCTTGCAGGATGATCGCATCCGTTGCGTGGGTGGCAATGCTCAAAATGCGGGTATCGGGGCATTGCTGGTGGGGTTGGATAAGAACGGCAAACTAGAGCAGGGTTTTAATGGTGGGCAGCCAGTAATAACTCAGCGGTTGCTTGGCAGATGGCACTCAATTAGCGAGCAAAGTGATGGTAAATTGCTTGTCATTGGTGAGTCTGGAGGAGCTGAACTCGTGTGTTCTCGATTCTTGCCCAGCGGACCAATCGATACCGATTTTGGATGGTCGGGCTTCAGATATTATCCCGGACATCCGGTTGATTGTGTGGTCCAGCCCTGCGGTCGTTGGGTGACGGCTGTGCATGATTCTGGTGGTAGGTCGTCCTGGCTTTACGGGCTGACCACCTGAGATACCTGGTTAACCCTCCCTTTATATGTCAAAAAAAAGCCCCGCAATTGCGGGGCTTTTTCGTATCACTGCGGATCAGCTGCCTTTGACAGCCTTGCCGTTGACCTTGCCGTCGAGGAGCATGATGTTGTACTCCTTGCCGTCGGTTTCGACCTGTTGCAGGCGAACCAGCAGGTAATCCCAATCCTTGGCGAACCACAGCACGGTGATGCGCTTGCTTTGTGTCGGGTCGCGCACGCGCTCGACCTTGATCGCGTCGATCTGGCCAGCCTTGGTGTCGACTTTTTCCGAGCCCAGCACGCGGAAGTCATAAGTATCGACTTCACCATCATCGACCACCTGATAGCTCATGCTTTTCTTGCCGGCGGCCACGTCATGCTGCAGGGCCAACTGGTAAGTGGATTTGTCGACCATGCCGCGGTTGAGCGGGATCTTGACCGCGTCGCCGCGATCGGTGCCGGTGACCATTTTGGTGGTCCAGTCGAAATCCAGGTCAGCCTTCTTGGCTTTGCCCAGGCCACCGCGCTCAAAGTGGTAGGACTGTGGCAGCAGGGTGTCCTTGTCCAGGGTCAGGGTGCTTTCTTCGGTCAGGCTGGCAATCATCATCGATGCCTTGAAGCTGAGCTTCCAGACGCCGTTGGCTTCCTTGGTCAGGCTGCGCTCGGCGGTGCCGCTCATGGGCAGCTGCTTCCAGTCGGCGGTGTAGCTGGCGGAGAAGGGTTGAAGTTCTGCAGCCTGCGCGAAAGGCAGGGCAAGCAGAGCGCAAGCGAAGAGCAGGGCGCGACGCATAAAATCTCCTAGGTTCGAATCAAGTGGCCACTGGCCGCGAGTAACTTGCCATCCAGTAAAGCACCTTGTTCACCGAGTGATAAGCGACCTTCTGCAAACCAGCGTACGGCCATCGGGTAGATCAGGTGTTCCTGGGTATGAACTCGCTGCGCCAGACTCTGCGGCGAATCGTGCAACTCTACCGGTATTACTGCCTGTACGACCAGTGGTCCGCCATCGAGTTCCTCGGTGACAAAGTGCACGGAACAGCCGTGTTCAGTATCGCCGGCCTCCAGCGCGCGCTGATGAGTGTGTAACCCTTTGTATTTGGGTAGCAGCGAGGGATGGATGTTGAGCAGGCGACCCGCGTAGTGGCGCACGAAATCAGCGCTGAGGATGCGCATGAAACCGGCCAGGACCACGAGTTTGGGATTGAAAGCGTCGATCAGTTCGATCAGCGCGGCATCGAAGGCTTCGCGGCCTTCGAAAGCCTTGTGATCCAGGGAGCGGGTGTCGATACCCGCGTCCCTGGCGCGTTGCAGGCCGTAGGCGTCGGCGCGGTTGGAAATCACCGCAGCGATGCGGACCGGGCTGTCGCCGGTCCGCGTGCTGTCGATCAAGGCCTGCAAGTTACTGCCGGTGCCGGACAGCAGCACCACCACATCACAGGTGACGGACATTAATGAGCCTTGAGGTTCTTCAGTTCAACCTGGGTTGCGCCTTCGGCAGCAGTAGCGATCTGACCAATGACCCAAGGCTGCTCGCCAGCTTCACGCAGAACGTTCAGCGCGGTTTCAACGTGCTCTTGAGCCACGCAGATCACCATGCCGACGCCGCAGTTCAGTACGCGGTGCATTTCGTTTTCGTCGACGTTGCCTTTCTCTTGCAGCCAGTCGAACACGGCAGGGCGGTTCCAGCTCGCCACGTCAACTACCGCTTGAGCGCCTTTTGGCAGTACACGCGGGATGTTGTCCAGCAGGCCGCCACCGGTGATGTGGGCCATGGCTTTGACCGCGCCGGTTTCCTTGATCAGCTTCAACAGCGGCTTCACGTAGATGCGGGTCGGGGCCATCAGCAGGTCGGTCAGCGGTTTGCCGTCGAGCTGGATGTTTTCGATGTCGGCACCGGAGACTTCGATGATCTTGCGGATCAGCGAGTAGCCGTTGGAGTGCGGGCCGGAAGACGGCAGGGCGAGCAGGGCATCGCCGGCAGCGACTTTCGAACCGTCGATGATTTCGGATTTTTCCACGACGCCGACGCAGAAACCGGCCAGGTCGTAGTCTTCGCCTTCGTACATGCCAGGCATTTCAGCGGTTTCGCCGCCGACCAGGGAGCAGCCGGACAGTTCGCAGCCTGCGCCGATACCGGTCACGACCTGGGTCGCGGTTTCGACGTTGAGTTTGCCGGTGGCGTAGTAGTCGAGGAAGAACAACGGCTCGGCGCCGCAGACCACCAGGTCGTTCACGCACATGGCGACCAGGTCGATGCCGATGCTGTCGTGTTTGTTCAGGTTCAGCGCCAGGCGCAGCTTGGTGCCGACGCCGTCGGTGCCGGAAACCAGCACAGGCTGCTTGTAGCCGGCCGGGATTTCGCAGAGGGCGCCGAAACCGCCCAGGCCGCCCATGACTTCCGGGCGCGCAGTGCGCTTGGCGACGCTCTTGATGCGTTCGACCAATGCTTCACCGGCGTCGATGTCTACACCGGCGTCCTTGTAGCTCAGGGAGGGTTGCTTGCTCATGATCCAGGCCTTTAGGGGGGATTCAGGGGTAACGACCGGGTCCAGTGGGACTGTCGGAACAGACGAAGGCGAGTGCCATGCGCGCTATTCCGACACTGCCCGGCTGTTGCCGGTCTGCGAAGGCGCGCGATTTTATCAGGCTTGAGGGGCAGCGGCCATCCTCAGGCCGACAGCAGGGGCATATCGATACAAAAAAACCGTAATTGCCCGTGTTGGTCGTCTCCCGCTTGGCTGTATAAGGTATCGCGATTAACCGTCTATCGTTATGGCAGTGCGAAAAACTTAACCGGGACGTGTGAATGTTTTGCGTCGGGCGATGGTCACAGCCTTGCTCGATTGTCTTCATGCGGTCAGTTCCAGCCGCTCTTGTCGTCAGGAATCCTCCATGCGTTTTTTCAGATCATTGTTTGTGGGTTGTTTGTCCCTGGTCAGCCTGGCGAGTCATGCTGAAACCGTAAAAGGCCTTTATCAGGTGCGCGAGCCAGTCACCAGTCAGGCGCCTGAAGAGCGCGATCAAGCCACCCAGCGTGCGCTCGACACGCTGGTATTGCGCCTGACCGGCGACCCCAAGGCAGCGCAAAGTCCGGGGTTGGCGGCCGTCCGCAAGGACCCGCAGCAGATCATCAGTCAGTACGGCTTCGACGCCGGCCCGCCGGAAGTGCTGAAAGTCGATTTCGACCCGGCCTCCACCGAACAGGCGTTGCGCCGTGCCGGGCTGTCGCTGTGGGGGGCAAACCGGCCGTCGATCCTCGGTTGGTGGTTGAATGATTCCGCCGAAGGTTCGAGCCTGGTCGGTGATGGGCAGGCCGCTGCTGCGCCGCTGCGTCGTGCCGCACAACATCGTGGTCTGCCGCTGCGTCTGCCATTGGCGGACTTGAGTGAACAATTGGTCGCCACCGCACCGAATCTGGAAGGTACGGATGCAGCGCCACTGCGCGGTGCATCGGAGCGTTACAACGCCGATGCCTTGCTGGCGGTGCATGCGCGGGAGGAGGGCGGTCAGTGGCAGGCCAAATGGCATTTGTGGCTGGGCGATCAGAAGGAGGCGGGCAGCGTGCAGGGCGCGGATCAGGCCGCTGTGGCTGACGCGGTGCTGCTGGCGGTCAGTCAGCGTCTGGCGCCACGGTTTGTGGTCAAGCCAGGCACTTCGGGTGAGCAGCTGCTGGAAGTGCAGGGCATGAACCTGGAGCACTATGCAACGCTCGGGCGTTTGCTTGAGCCGTTTGGCGCGCGTCTGCAAAGTGTTGACGGTAACCGTATTCTCTACCGGGTCAATGGCAGCGCCGAGCAGTTGCGCTCGCAGTTGTCGCTGGCGAAGTTGCAGGAGGTTCCGGCGGGTGAGGCACCTGCTCCCACGGCGCCTGTCCAGCCGGTGGTCCAGGGTTCGGCGCCCGCTGTTGCGCCAACGCCTGCACCGGTGCCGCAACTGCGTTTCCGTTGGTAAGGTTTTCTTTCTTTATATAGATGCATATGGAGTGGTACATGGCCGATACGCGGCGTTGGTTCTGGTTGGGTGGAGTGGTTCTGCTCTGCGCGTTTATCTGGCTGTTGCATCCGATTCTGACGCCGTTCCTGGTGGCGCTGCTGTTGGCCTACTTGTTCGACCCGCTGGTGGATCGCCTGGAAAAGGCCGGGCTCTCGCGGACGTGGGGCGTGGTGGCGGTGTTCGCGTTGTTCTCTTTGATTTTCACCACGTTGTTGCTGGTGCTGGTGCCGATGCTCGCCAAGCAGTTGTTTCGCTTGTATGAACTGGCGCCACAGATGCTCGACTGGTTGCAGCACACTGCATTGCCGTGGGCGCAATCGAAGTTCGGGTTGTCGGATGGCTTCTGGAAATTCGACAAACTCAAGGCGGCAATCAGCGAACACATGGGCCAGACCACCGACATTGTCGGCATGGTGTTGAGTCAGGCGACCGCTTCCGGCCTTGCGTTGATCGGTTGGCTGGCCAATCTGGTGCTGATCCCGGTGGTGAGCTTTTACCTGCTGCGGGACTGGGACGTGATGATGGCCAAGATCCGCAGCCTGTTGCCCCGCGCTCGTGAAGAGCGCGTCGTGATTCTGGCCGGCGAATGCCATGAAGTGCTGGGGGCGTTCGTGCGCGGGCAACTGCTGGTCATGGTGGCGCTGGGTGTGATCTATTCGGCGGGCCTGATGCTGGTAGGGCTCGAGCTGGGGTTGCTGATCGGGATGATCGCCGGTCTGGCGGCGATTGTGCCGTACATGGGGTTTGTCATCGGGATTGGCGCGGCGTTGATTGCCGGCCTGTTCCAGTTTGGTGGCGACCTGTACCCGATGATTGGCATCGTTGTGGTGTTCATGGTCGGCCAGGCGCTGGAAGGCATGGTGCTGACGCCGTTGCTGGTGGGCGACCGGATCGGCCTGCATCCGGTGGCGGTGATCTTCGCGATTCTGGCCGGCGGTGAGCTGTTCGGTTTTACCGGCGTGCTGCTGGCGCTCCCGGTAGCGGCGGTGATCATGGTTCTTGTGCGCCATGTGCATGATTTGTATAAAGATTCTGATATCTACAGTGGCGTCGATGAACCTGAGCTGTAAGGTTCGCTGATGGCCCGTCGCGGGCGGCCTGGTTCAGTACCAGGCTGGCCCGTATCCCTTGCGTGGCTGTCACATGCGCCGCCAAAGAAACTGTCATAAAACCGGTGCGATAACGCAAACCTTTGATTTTGCTTATGGTCTGTCGCATTGTGCGGTCAGCGTCACGGGTATAAACTTCGCAAACTTTACACAGAGGCCACTAACGGTTCCTTTGGAACTGTTCAGTCAGCATGAAACCGATTCAGCTGCCCCTAGGTGTGCGTCTGCGTGATGACGCTACCTTTATCAATTACTACCCAGGCGCCAATGCCGCTGCACTCGGCTATGTCGAGCGGCTTTGCGAAGCCGACGCCGGCTGGACCGAAAGCCTGATTTATCTCTGGGGCAAGGACGGGGTAGGGCGTACGCATCTGCTGCAGGCGGCCTGTCTGCGCTTTGAACAGTTGGGGGAGCCAGCGGTGTACTTGCCGTTGGCCGAGCTGCTGGATCGCGGTATCGAAATCCTCGACAACCTCGAACAATACGAACTGGTCTGCCTCGACGACTTGCAAGCGGTTGCCGGGCGCGCGGATTGGGAAGAGGCGTTGTTCCATCTGTTCAATCGCCTGCGTGACAGCGGTCGGCGTTTGCTGATTGCGGCATCGACCTCGCCGCGTGAATTGCCGGTGAAGCTGGCGGACCTGAAATCCCGCCTGACCCTGGCGCTGATCTTCCAGATGCGTCCGCTGTCCGACGAAGACAAATTGCGTGCCTTGCAACTGCGCGCATCCCGTCGCGGCCTGCACCTGACCGACGAAGTCGGGCATTTTATTTTGACTCGCGGTACTCGCAGCATGAGCGCGCTGTTCGAGCTGCTTGAGCGTCTCGATCAGGCCTCCCTTCAAGCTCAACGCAAGCTGACCATTCCGTTCCTGAAAGAAACGTTGGGCTGGTAAGGCCCAGGTTTTTCAGGGGTTGCGGCATATTTCAGGCGCCACAAAATCCGCTTTCCTGCATGGGGCAGGCTGCGCGAGCGTCTAAATGGGGCTTAAGCGCTTAGATGTAAACGCGAAACCAAGAAGTCACATAAAGTTCGATTGAATTTGCAAATGAGGTTGATAGCGGGCATAGTCTCGGCTTCTTTACAACTATCAGCCACGGTCGTGCCCATGCTAAATCGCTTCGCACCCCTCGTGCCTCTCGCACTCGTCACCCTGTTGTTCGGTTGCGCTGCTCACTCTCCAGTGTCCCAGCAAGAGCAACAACAGCAGGTTAAAAATTCAGTTACCGCGCAATCTTCTTCCGTTCTTTTCCAGGAAGAACTGGCCACCGATAAAGAACTGGCAGACTTCGCCGACGGCAAGTCCTACCAGCTTCCGGTTCTGGCCGACAGCATCCTCGAGCGTGGCATGTCCCTGATCGGTACCCGTTACCGTTTCGGCGGCACCTCCGAGGCTGGCTTCGATTGCAGCGGCTTCATCGGTTACCTGTTTCGTGAAGAGGCCGGCATGAACCTGCCGCGTTCCACTCGCGAAATGATCAACGTTGACGCGCCACTGGTTTCCCGTAGCGCGCTCAAGCCGGGCGATCTGCTGTTCTTCGCCACCAATGGTCGCCGCGGTCGTGTCAGTCACGCCGGGATCTACCTGGGTGACAACCAGTTCATCCACTCCAGCAGCCGCAAAAGCGGTGGTGTCCGGGTCGATAGCCTGGGCGACAGCTACTGGAGCAAAACCTTCATCGAAGCCAAGCGCGCACTCGCGATGGCCCCGACCGTGGTCACGGCACGCAAGTAATTGTCCAGCCTGTCGCCACATCAGTGGCGGCAACGGCCTCTCTGCAACAGAGTAGGCCGACAGTTTGTAAGGCGAACTTAAAGTCTTACTTGAAGTTTGCCGTGTACCCGCTAGAATCCTGATCTATTATTGATGGCAAACCGCCTGCGTCCTGCGCAGGCGGTTTTCTTTTCTGCCTTTGCGGTGGAAAAAGCCGCAGCCAGATCAGGATGTTCTGCTTATGACGATGTCGGCCCGCCTCGCACTCATGTTCTTCGCAGCGCTGCTCAGTGCCTGCGCCAGCCGCACACCGCCACCTGCGCCGGTGGTTCGCGCACCCATTGTCTTCGGCTCCGCGCAACCCTTTTCGCCTGAGGCGGAAGACGTGTTGTTTCGCGCCTTGGGCCTCGTGGGCACGCCTTATCGCTGGGGCGGCAATACGCCAGATTCCGGGTTCGATTGCAGCGGTCTGATCGGTTATGTCTATCGTGACGTGACGGGCATTTCCCTGCCACGCACCACGCGCGAGATGATCAGCATGCAGGCAGCCAATGTCGGCAAGGAAGGCCTGCAAACCGGCGACCTGGTTTTCTTCGCCACCAATGGCGGCTCCCAGGTCAGCCATGCCGGGATCTACGTTGGCGAAGGCCGTTTCGTCCATGCACCAGCCACTGGCGGCACGGTGAAGCTCGACAGCTTGTCCAAAGCGTATTGGCAGAAAGCTTACCTGAGCGCCAAGCGTGTTCTGCAACCCGAGCATTTGGCGCGTAACCCCTAGTTCGCAGAGGTCGTCATGACCGCCCGCACACTCAATCTCGACGATTCCCTGTATCAATACCTGCTCGACGTTTCCCTTAGGGAAACGCCGCTGCTCAAGCGTTTGCGCGATGAAACCCAGGCGCTGCCGATGGCGCGCTGGCAGGTGGCGCCGGAGCAGGGGCAGTTCCTCGCATTGCTGGTGAAACTCACCGGCGCGAGGCGTTTGCTGGAAGTCGGCACCTTCACCGGTTACAGCGCCTTGTGCATGGCGGCGGCATTGCCGGATGACGGTTCGCTGATTTGCTGTGATATCCCCGGCGACTACAACACCACGGCGCTCCGTTACTGGAAGGAAGCGGGCGTTGCCGAACGAATTGACCTGCGCCTGGCGCCCGCGCTGGAAACCCTGGCTCGGCTGGATCAACCCGGTCAATTCGATTTGATTTTCATTGATGCCGACAAGGCCAACTATCCGGCCTACCTGGAGCACGCGTTGCGTCTGCTGCGCGTTGGTGGTCTGGCGGTGTTCGATAACACCCTGTGGAGCGGGAGGGTGCTGGAGCCGAATCCCGAAAGCGTAGACACCCGCGCTATCCAGGCGCTCAACTGTGCCTTGAAGGATGACTCGCGTGTGGATCTGTCGTTGTTGCCGCTGGGCGATGGTTTAACCCTCTGCCGCAAGCGGTAACGCTGATCCCTGTGGGAGCGAGCCTGCTCGCGATAAGGGCAGTACATCCAACATTGATGTTGCCTGATGCACCGCTATCGCGAGCAAGCTTGCTCCTACAGGGTATGTGTGTGGCGCAGTTACTGGGTTGCCGACACCCGCCACACCTTATTCCCCACATCATCCGCCACCAGCAAATCACCCTGCTGATCAATCACCACACCCACCGGCCGGCCCATGGCTTTTTCCTCGTCATTGAGGAAGCCCGTCAGCACGTCAACCGGGCTTCCGTTCGGTTTGCCGGCACTGAACGGCACGAAAATCACTTTGTAACCACTGTGCGGCTTGCGGTTCCATGAACCATGCTGGCCAATGAACACGCCTTCCTTGAATTGCGCTGGCAGCCTGTTGCCTTCAGCGAACGTCAGACCCAGTGAGGCGGTATGCGGGCCGACCGCGTAGTCCGGAGCAATGGCCTTAGCCACCAGGTCCGGGTTTTGCGGCTCGACGCGAATATCGACGTGCTGGCCGTAGTAGCTGTAAGGCCAGCCATAGAACCCGCCGTCCTTGACCGAGGTGATGTAGTCCGGCACCAGGTCGCTGCCGATTTCATCTCGCTCGTTGACCGCCGTCCACAACGCGCCGCTCCGCGGTTCCCAGGCCATGCCGTTGGGATTGCGCAGGCCCGAGGCGAAAATCCGATGCTTGCCGGTGGCGCGATCCACTTCCCAGATCGCCGCGCGACCTTCTTCCTGATCCATGCCGTTTTCGGCGACGTTGCTGTTGGAACCCACCGTGACGTACAGCTTGCTGCCGTCCTTGCTGGCGATCACGTTTTTGGTCCAGTGGTGATTCAGCGTGCCGCCCGGCAGATCAACCACTTTGATCGGCGGCGACTTGATGGTCGTGGTGCCGTCCTGGTAGTGAAATCGCAGCAAGCGGTCCGTGTCGGCGACATACAGGTCATTGCCGACCAGGGTCATGCCGAAGGGCGAATTAAGGTTTTCCAGAAACACCGTGCGAGTTTCGGCGATGCCGTCGTGGTCTTTGTCGCGCAGCAACGTGATCCGGTTCGGGCTTGGGACGCTGGCACCGGCGCGGCCCATGACTTTCTTCATGACCCAGCCTCTAACGCCTTTGCCATCATCGGGTTTGGGCGGCGCATTGGTTTCGGCGACGAGCACGTCACCGTTCGGCAGCACGTACAGCCAGCGCGGGTGATCGAGGTTTTCAGCAAATGCCGCCACTTGCGTTCCCGTTGCTGCCGTGGGTTTCGCGCCGTCCGGCCAGCCGATTGCCGGGGCGATGTTGACTGTCGGGATCAGGGTCTTGTTCGGTTCTGGCAGTCGAGGGGACGGGCCGGTGCCGTCGGAGACTTGCAGGGTGGAGGTCTCGCTGCAGGCAGCGAGCCCTCCTGTGAGGGCGATGACGAGAACGAGCAGGGGCTTGTGCATGCTGATCTTCCCTATAAATGCAGTGACCTGATCAATAGAGAAGTGCAAACCCGCGATGGTTCAACCGGTCAGCCGCGGGCTTCCTTGAACAGTACGGCGATGCCGGGATGATAGTTGCCCGCTTCGTTGCGCAACTTGCGGTAGGCGTAGGGGAAATACCAGGCGACCGCGCAGCTGTGTTCCTTTTGCAGGTCGTCGACCATGTCCTGGAGTTCTTCCGGCGTGGCGCCGTGCTGGGCCTTTTGCGGGGCGACGAACAGGCAGCCGAGTTTCAGGTCGCTGGCGTAGCTGATGCGCTTGGCGTCGCTGGTGATATCGGCCAGGGCCTGCGTCAGGTTCAAGCTGTTGACCCGTGGCCAGCGTTGCGTGGCCTGGAGGTAGGCGCGTTCTTCGCTGCTGGCGATGAACAGGTCGGCGCGGGCGTTGCGTTCGCCTTCCTCGTTTTGTTTGCGGGTGGGTGTGTTCTGCAGCGTGACCATTTCCGCCATCCACGCGGCAGCCGAGAGCAAGCCGAGGTTGGCTTTTTCGTCGTACCAGTAAGGCGTGTCGTTATCGCCGCGCACCGCGTTGTAGCGGTCGATACAGTCAAACCAGCGCTCCAGCACCGGGCGCAGGAATTCCAGCTTCGGATTGCTGATGGTCATGCCTTGCATGTGGCTCACCCTTGTTATTGTGTTGTCAGGTTGTGGCGCTTTGATATCACTGCTGAGAGTGTGGCACAAGATTGGCGTCATTTTATTGATCGACGGCAGTTATTCGCCCGGCGGTCTCCCGGCTTTAATTGACGCTCCACCCCCAACCCTCTAACCTTCGCGGCTTGTTTCAGGTGCTCTGTGGCGTCAGTCGACAGAGTGAAACAGGGAAGCCGGTGTGTGCGCTCGTTCAACTCATGAACAGTCACGATCCCGGCGCTGCCCCCGCAACGGTAAATGAGTGAAGGCTGCGCCTTGAGCCACTGTGTCGAATGTCGATATGGGAAGGCGCGCAGTCAGGCGAAACGCCGCTCATGAGCCCGGAGACCGGCCTGATCCATTCAGCGGCATCACGGTGGGCGATGCCAGGCTTCTTGCCGTCTATTCTTGTGCCTGCCCGCCGTTATCCAGCCTCAACGGAGAGCTCCCCCATGACTGATACTCCCGATCGTGACGAACGCCATCTGGCGCGCATGCTGCGCAAAAAAGCCGTGATCGACGAACGCATCGCCAATTCCCCGAATGAATGCGGCCTGCTGCTGGTGCTGACCGGCAACGGCAAGGGCAAAAGCAGCTCGGCCTTCGGCATGCTCGCCCGCTCGATGGGCCACGGCATGCAGTGCGGCGTGGTGCAGTTCATCAAGGGGCGCAGCAGCACGGGCGAAGAGTTGTTCTTCCGACGCTTCCCGGAGCAGGTGCGTTTTCATGTGATGGGCGAGGGCTTTACCTGGGAAACCCAGGACCGCCAGCGTGACATCGCCGCCGCCGAAGCCGCGTGGGAAGTGTCTCGCGAACTGTTGCGCGATCCGTCAATCGGCCTGGTGGTGCTCGATGAACTGAATATCGCCCTCAAGCACGGCTACCTCGACCTTGATCAGGTGCTCAGTGACTTGCAGGCGCGTCCGCCGATGCAACACGTTGTCGTCACGGGTCGCGGCGCCAAGCCGGAAATGATCGAGCTGGCTGACACCGTCACTGAAATGGGCGTCATCAAGCACGCCTTCCAGGCCGGGATCAAAGCGCAAAAAGGCGTCGAGCTGTGAATCAACCACGTCATTGCCCGGCGGTCTTGATTGCCGCGCCGGCCTCCGGTCAGGGCAAGACCACCGTCACCGCCGCGCTGGCCCGTTTGCATCGCAATCAGGGTCGCAAGGTGCGCGTGTTCAAATGCGGCCCGGACTTTCTCGACCCGATGATTCTCGAGCGCGCCAGCGGTGCGCCGGTGTATCAACTGGACATGTGGATGGTCGGCGAGCAGGAAAGTCGTCGACTGTTGTGGGAAGCCGCCGGTGAAGCGGACCTGATCCTGATCGAAGGTGTCATGGGCCTGTTCGACGGCACGCCGTCCAGCGCCGATCTGGCGCGGCACTTTGGTGTGCCGGTGCTCGGGGTGATCGACGGCACGGCGATGGCGCAGACCTTTGGTGCGCTGGCGCTGGGGCTGGCGAAGTATCAGCCGGACTTGCCGTTCGCCGGCGTGCTGGCCAACCGCGTGGGCACCTTGCGCCATGCGCAATTGCTCGAAGGCAGCCTGACGGAAGGCTTGCGCTGGTACGGCGCGTTGTCCCGGGAAACCGGGATCGAGCTGCCGAGTCGGCATCTTGGTCTGGTGCAAGCCAGCGAGCTGAATGACCTCGACCTGCGCCTCGACGCGGCGGCCGAATCGCTGGCCAACAGCTGCGACGTTACGCTGCCGCCGCCTGTGGAATTCGCCGCTCCAGAAGTGATCGCCGCCGAGCCGTTGCTGGCCGGTGTCCGAATCGCCGTGGCCCGTGATGAGGCGTTCGCTTTCACCTACGGTGCGAGCCTGGATTTGCTTCGGGCCATGGGCGCCGAATTGTCATTCTTCTCGCCGATCCGCGACACGCAATTGCCGGAGGCTGACAGCCTCTATCTGCCGGGCGGCTACCCGGAATTGCACCATGTGGCGCTGTCTCGGAATACTCAAATGCTCAACGCCATTCGCGCTCATCACGCGGCGGGTAAACCCTTGCTGGCCGAGTGTGGCGGCATGTTGTATTTGCTCGATTCGCTGACCGATGTCGAAGGCACGCGGGCGGAGCTGGTTGGTTTGCTGGCCGGTGATGCGGTGATGCAGAAACGATTGGCGGCGCTGGCGTTGCAGGCGGTTGACTTGCCGGAAGGTTCGCTGCGCGGGCATACCTATCATCACTCGCTGACCAGCACCGAGCTTGAGCCGATTGCTCGTGGCCTGAGCCCGAATGGCGGGCGTGGGGCGGAGGCGGTTTATCGTGAGGGGCGGATGACCGCTTCTTATGTGCATTTTTATTTTCCGTCGAATCCGACCGCGATTGCCGCGTTGTTTGCGCCTGACCGGGAGGCCGCCATCGCTGGCAAGCCAGCTCCTACAGTTGATCACCTAACCCCTGTAGGAGCTGGCTTGCCAGCGATGAGGCCATGACCGACAACGCCTTTTCGGAAGCCGAACGCGAAGCGGTCTACCGAGCAATCGCCGAACGCCGCGACATGCGCCACTTCAGCGGCGGCACCGTCGAACCCGAGTTGCTCCGGCGTCTGCTCGACGCCGCGCACCAGGCGCCAAGCGTCGGCCTGATGCAGCCCTGGCGGTTCATCCGCATCAGCGACCGGGCCCTGCGCGGCAAGATCCAGTTGCTGGTGGAAGAGGAGCGCATGCGCACCGCCGAAGCCCTCGGCGAGCGCACCGATGAATTCATGAAGTTGAAAGTCGAAGGCATCAACGACTGCGCCGAGGTGCTGGTCGCTGCGCTGATGGACGATCGCGAGCGGCACATCTTTGGCCGTCGCACCTTGCCGGAAATGGACATGGCGTCGTTGTCCTGCGCAATCCAGAACCTGTGGCTGGCGTCCCGTGCCGAAGGACTCGGCATGGGCTGGGTCTCTTTGTTCGAGCCGCAAGCCCTAGCCGACCTGCTGGGTTTGCCCGCCGGGGCCAAGCCTTTGGCTGTTCTTTGCCTGGGCCCGGTCAAGGAATTCTATCCGGCGCCGATGCTGGTACTCGAAGGCTGGGCGCAAGCGCGCCCGCTCAGTGAAATGCTGTACGAAAATTATTGGGGAGTGAGTCAATGAGTGTGGCGTTGTTGAGTGTCGCCGCGGTTGCGCTGGATGCGCTGCTGGGTGAACCCAAACGCTGGCATCCGCTGGTGGCGTTCGGCCGTTTTGCCGACCGCATCGAGCAACGTTTCAATGGTGGCGGGCGCGGCTGGCGCAGCCACGGCGTAACGGCATGGGTGATTGCGGTGTTGCCGCTGACCTTGCTGGCCACGGCGTTTTCCTGGGCGCCTTACGTTGGCTGGATCGTTGAAATTCTCGCGCTCTATTGCGCCCTCGGCCTGCGCAGTCTCGGTGAACACGTCGAGCCGGTCGCCAAGGCCCTGCGCAGTGATGATCTGGAGGAGGCGCGCACATGCGTTGGCTATCTGGTCAGTCGCCAGACCAGCGAACTGGATCAAACCGAAGTGGCCCGCGCCGCTACCGAATCGGTGCTGGAGAACGGCAGCGACGCGGTGTTTGCTGCGCTGTTCTGGTTTGCCGTGGCCGGTGCGCCGGGCGTGGTGCTCTACCGATTGAGCAATACGCTGGATGCGATGTGGGGCTATCGCAACGAACGCTTCGAACGGTTTGGCTGGGCGGCGGCGAAAATCGACGACGTACTCAACTACATTCCGGCGCGGCTGGTGGCATTGACCTACGCGCTGCTGGGCAAAACCCGACTTGCACTGAAATGCTGGCGCACCCAGGGCCCGACCTGGGACAGCCCGAACGCCGGGCCGGTGATGGCTGCGGGGGCGGGTGCGCTGGGTGTCGAGTTGGGCGGGGCGGCGATTTATCACGGCGAGTTGCATCAGCGTCCGCAGCTGGGCGAAGGCGTGCCGGCGGACGCCGACTCCATTGACCGTGGCTGGCAATTGGTCCAGCGCGGGGTATGGTTATGGCTGCTGATTCTCTGCGTGGGAGCTGAATTCTATGCTTGAACACG
This sequence comes from Pseudomonas sp. PDM01, assembly GCF_014852325.1. Classification (NCBI taxonomy): domain Bacteria; kingdom Pseudomonadati; phylum Pseudomonadota; class Gammaproteobacteria; order Pseudomonadales; family Pseudomonadaceae; genus Pseudomonas; species Pseudomonas sp. PDM01. Next base: position 346,900 of record NZ_JACVBK010000006.1, on the reverse strand, counting down.
GTGGACGGTTGCGCAAGGCTGCGCTCGAATACGGTATCGCCGAAGCCGATTGGCTTGACCTGTCCAGCGGCCTCGCGCCCTGGCCGTTTCCAGTCCCGGACATTCCGTTGCGCGCCTGGGCGCGGTTACCGGAAAACGATGACGGTCTGGAGCAGGCCGCCTGTGATTATTACGGCACCGCGCAGGTGTTGCCGGTGGCCGGTTCGCAAATGGCGATCCAGTTGCTGCCGCGTTTGCGGCGGGACGGCAAGGTGGGCGTGCTGTCGCCGTGTTACGCCGAGCACGCCGAAGCCTGGCGTCGCAACGGTTACATCGTGCGTGAAGTGCTGGAGCAGGAAGTCGACTTCTTCCTCGACAGTCTCGATGTGCTGGTGGTGGTCAATCCGAACAATCCGACGGGTTTGAGCCTGACCCCGAGCCGTCTGCTCGACTGGCATTCCAGGCTGGCGCAGCGCGGCGGCTGGCTGGTAGTCGACGAAGCCTTCATGGACAACACGCCGCAGCTGAGTCTGGCGCCATGTGCCCATATGGTGGGCTTGATCGTGCTGCGTTCCTTCGGCAAGTTTTTTGGTCTGGCCGGGGTGCGCTTGGGCTTCGTACTGGCGGAGCGCAAGTTGCTCAAGTTGCTCGCCGAACAAGTCGGCCCCTGGGCCGTCAGCGGGCCGACCCGCGTGTTGGGGCAAGCCTGCCTGAAGGATGCCGAAGGCCACGCCAGACAACGTCTGCGTACCGAAGAAGCCAGCAAACGGTTGGCGCTGTTGCTTGAAGAACACGGCTTCAAACCTCAGGGCGGTTGCGCGTTGTTTCAATGGCTGGTGACCGAGTGCGCCGAAGAGCTGCATGAGTTCATGGCCCGACGCGGCATCCTGCTGCGGTTGTTCACCCACAACAGCAGCCTGCGTTTCGGCCTGCCCGGCGAAGAAGCCGACTGGACCCGTCTCGCGCAAGCGTTTACAGATTACGCCAAGGAAAGCCGATGACTACGCTGATGGTGCAAGGCACTACATCGGACGCCGGTAAAAGCACGCTGGTGACGGCGTTGTGTCGCTGGGTTACGCGGCAGGGCGTGCGCGTGGTGCCGTTCAAGCCGCAGAACATGGCGCTCAACAGCGCCGTGACTGCTGACGGTGGCGAGATCGGCCGCGCGCAAGCCGTGCAGGCTCAGGCCGCCAACCTCGAACCGCACACCGACATGAACCCGGTATTGCTCAAACCCAATAGCGACACCGGTGCCCAGGTGATCATCCATGGGCGCGCCGTCACGACCATGAACGCGGTCGCCTATCACGACTACAAAACCATCGCCATGCAAGCGGTGCTGGCCTCCCATGCGCGGCTGAGCGCGGCGTATCCAGTGGTCATGGTCGAAGGCGCAGGCTCGCCGGCCGAGATCAATCTGCGCGCCGGCGACATCGCCAACATGGGGTTCGCCGAGGCAGTGGATTGCCCAGTTGTATTGATCGCCGACATCAATCGCGGTGGGGTGTTCGCGCATCTGGTAGGCACCCTGGAACTGCTGTCGCCAAGCGAGCAGGCACGGGTCAAAGGCTTCATCATCAACCGTTTTCGCGGCGACATTGCCTTGCTGCAACCGGGCCTCGACTGGCTGGAAGCACGCACCGGCAAACCGGTGATTGGCGTTCTGCCGTACGTGATGGACCTGCATCTGGAAGCCGAGGACGGCATCGATCAGCGCCAGGCCGACAAGGCCGATCAAGTGCTCAAAGTGGTGGTGCCGGTGTTGCCGCGCATCAGCAACCACACCGACTTCGATCCGCTGCGCCTGCACCCGCAAGTCGACCTGCAATTCATCGGCCCCGGCCAGCCGATTCCGCCCGCCGACCTGATCATTCTTCCTGGCTCGAAAAGCGTGCGCAGCGACCTTGCGTATCTGCGCGCCAACGGCTGGGAAACCGCCATCGCCCGCCATCTGCGCTACGGCGGAAAAGTCCTGGGTATTTGCGGCGGCCTGCAAATGCTCGGCGAGCAGGTGCACGATCCGTTGGGCCTTGAAGGTGCGCCGGGCTCCAGCGCCGGTTTGGGGTTGTTGGCGTTCGAAACGCAACTGGAAGAAGAGAAGCAGTTGCGCAATGTGAGCGGGCGTCTGGCGCTGGAAGATGCGCCGGTCAGCGGCTACGAAATTCATGCCGGCGTCACCACCGGCCCGGCATTGGAAAATGCCGCCGTGCAGCTGGACGATGGTCGTTGCGATGGTGCGCAAAGTGGCGACGGGCAGATTTTCGGCACCTACCTGCATGGCCTGTTTGAATCGCCGGCGGCGTGCAGTGCGCTGTTGCGCTGGGCGGGTTTGCAGGATGTGCAGGAAGTGGATTACCACGGGGTGCGTGAGCGAGATATCGAGCGGTTGGCGGATTTGGTGGAGAAGCATCTGGATACCCGACTGTTGCGTGAGCTCTGCGGGATTTGAGGTGGCTGTTCTGGCCCCTTCGCGGGCAAGCCTCGCTCCTACAAGATCGAGAGTCGCGCAAACCCGTAGGAGCGAGGCTTGCCCGCGAAGAGGCCATTGACCGCACCGCCTATTTGAAGGAATGAACCATGCTGCAACTGATCCTCGGCGGCGCCCGTTCCGGCAAAAGTCGCCTGGCCGAAAAACTGGCAGCAGACAGCCAGCTCCCGGTGACCTACATCGCCACCAGCCAACCCCTGGACGGTGAAATGAGCGAGCGGGTCGCCCACCACCGCGCCCGTCGTCCAGCCGAATGGGCGCTGATCGAAGAACCGGTTGAGCTGGCCCGCGTCCTGCGTGAAACCGCCCGTGCCGAGCGCTGCCTGCTGGTGGATTGCCTGACCCTGTGGATGACCAATCTGCTGATGCTCGACGACGCCGAGCGCCTGACGGCCGAACGCGAAGCCCTGCTGAACTGCCTGGCGCAATTGCCGGGTGAAATCATTTTTGTCAGCAACGAGACCGGAATGGGTGTCGTGCCGCTGGGCGAATTGACTCGCCGCTACGTCGATGAAGCCGGTTGGCTGCATCAAGCTTTGGCCGAGCGCTGTCAGCGAGTCGTCCTGACCGTCGCCGGCCTGCCCCTGACTCTGAAAGGAACTGCGTTATGACTCAATCCTGGTGGCTGAACCCGTGCAAGCCGATCGATGCCCAAGCCGTCGAGCAGGCTGAAGCCCGGCAACAGCAACTGACCAAACCGGCCGGTTCCCTCGGGCGGCTGGAGTCGGTGGCGGTGCAGTTGGCGGGATTGCAGGGGCAGGTCAAGCCGAGCCTGGATCAGCTGTGGATCGCGATTTTTGCCGGCGACCATGGCGTGGTCGCCGAAGGTGTGTCGGCGTTTCCCCAGGAAGTCACCGGGCAGATGCTGCACAACTTCGTCAACGGTGGCGCGGCGATCAGTGTGTTGGCGCGCCAACTCGGCGCGTCGCTCGAAGTGGTCGACCTCGGCACGGTCACGCCGTCGCTGAATCTGCCGGGTGTGCGCCATTTGAACATCGGTGCCGGCACCGCGAATTTTGTCGACGGCCCGGCCATGACTCAAGCCCAGGGTGAACTCGCCTTGCAGGCCGGTCGCGACAGCGTGCAGCGCGCCATTGCGGCGGGCGCGCAGTTGTTCATCGGCGGCGAGATGGGCATCGGCAACACCACGGCGGCCAGTGCGTTGGCCTGTGCCTTGCTGGATTGTCCGGTGGTGCACTTGACCGGGCCGGGCACCGGCCTCAATGCGGCAGGTGTCAGTCATAAGGCTCAGGTCATCGAACGTGCCTTGGCCTTGCACAGCGCTCAGCGTGGCGATGCACTGCAAACCCTGTTCAACCTCGGTGGTTTTGAAATCGCCGCACTGGTCGGCGCGTATCTGGCGTGTGCCCAGGAAGGTGTCGCGGTGCTGGTGGACGGGTTCATTTGCAGCGTCGCCGCATTGGTGGCGGTGCGCTTGAATCCGCATTGCCGCGAGTGGCTGTTGTTCGGGCATCGCGGTGCCGAGCCGGGTCATCGCCATGTGCTGGAAACCCTGAACGCCGAACCCTTGCTGGACCTCGGTCTGCGCTTGGGCGAGGGCAGCGGCGCGGCGTTGGCCGTGCCGTTGCTGCGCCTGGCGTGTGACCTCCACGGGCAAATGGCGACCTTCGCCGAAGCCGCCGTGGCGGACCGTCCGGCATGACCTTGCGCCTGGACCTGTTGCGTCACGGCGAAACCGAACTGGGCGGCGGTTTGCGCGGCAGCCTCGACGATGCACTGACCGCCACAGGCTGGGCGCAGATGCGCGCAGCGGTGGTCGCGCAGGGGCCATGGGATCGTCTGGTCAGTTCGCCATTGCAACGCTGTGCGCGGTTCGCCGAAGAACTTGGTGCGCAACTGGGTTTGCCCGTGCAGCTGGATAAAGATCTGCAGGAACTGCATTTCGGTGCCTGGGAAGGGCAGAGCGCAGCGGCGCTGATGGAAACGGATGCCGAGGCGTTGGGTTTGTTCTGGGCCGACCCCTATTCGTTTACGCCGCCGCAGGGTGAGCGCGTCGCGGATTTTTCGACGCGAGTACTGGCCGCGGTCGGGCGTTTGCAGGCTGCCTGCGCGGGCGAGCGTGTGTTGCTGATCAGTCATGGCGGCGTCATGCGTTTGTTGCTGGCGCAGGCGCGGGGATTGCCGCGCGAGCAGTTGCTCAACGTTGAAGTGGGCCATGGTTCGCTGTTTTCGTTGAACGTCGAACCCGGCGTCATTCTCAAGGAAGCGATCTGATCATGTTGCCGTTCTGGATCGCCCTGCAATTTCTGAGCAGCCTGCCGATTCGTCTGCCGGGCATGCCGGCGCCGCAGGAACTGGGGCGCTCGCTGCTGTTTTATCCGCTGGTGGGGCTGTTGTTCGGCGGGATCTTGTGGGCGTTGAACTGGGCGTTGTCGGGCACGCCGTTGTTGCTGCACGCGGCGTTGCTGTTGACGGTTTGGGTGTTGCTCAGCGGTGCGTTGCACCTCGACGGCCTGGCTGATAGCGCTGATGCGTGGCTCGGTGGTTTTGGCGATCGCGAGCGAACGCTGACGATCATGAAGGACCCGCGCAGCGGTCCGATAGCGGTGGTCACGCTGGTATTGGTGTTGCTGCTGAAGTTCGCGGCGTTGCTGGCATTGATTGAGCAGCAGCACAGCGTTTTTCTGATCATCGTTCCGTTGATTGGCCGTGCTGCGTTGCTGGGGTTGTTCCTGACCACGCCGTATGTGCGGGCCGGTGGCTTGGGGCAGGCGCTGGCCGATCATCTGCCGCGTCTGGCCGGCAAGCAGGTGCTGGCGGTCAGTGCATTGGCTTGTGTGCTGATTGCAGGGCTCGGCGGTGTCGTGGCGTTGGTGTTGGCGGCGCTGGTGTTTGTCTGGTTGCGGCAGGTGATGCTGCGGCGATTGGGCGGGACCACGGGCGATACGGCGGGGGCGTTGCTGGAATTGCTGGAGGTGGTTTTATTGATTGGCCTTGCACTGTTCCTGTAGGAGCGAGCGGTGCGGCGATCCGACTTGCCCGCGAAGAACGATAACTCAGTTTTTCTGTTAGACCGCGGGGCATTCTTCGCGGGCAAGCCTCGCTCCTACAGGGTTTTGTATCAAAAATTTGCATTCATTCAACCGCGGGTATATACACGCACCATGCTCGACTCTCAATGTTTATGCATCAACCTGCGTCGCGCCGCCCGTGGCGTCAGCAGGCACTACGACGGCGCTCTCGACGGCTTCGGAATCAACGTTGCCCAGTATTCTTTGCTGTGCAATCTGCAGCGTCTGAATGAACCGAGTATTTCCACCCTGGCGGAAGCCATGGGCCTGGACCGCAGCACCCTCGGGCGCAACCTGCGGGTATTGGAAGGCGACGGCCTGGTCATGCTGGTCGAGGGCGAAGACATGCGTAATCGCATCGTCAGGTTGACCGAGGCCGGCGCTGAACGCCTGAAAGCGGCCTTGCCGGCCTGGGAGGCGGCGCAGCAGCGACTGGTTGATCGTCTGGGCGCCGAAAAACGCGAAATTTTGCTGAAGCTGCTGGACGAACTGGCCTGACGCCGGTTTTTCCGATCTTAAGCGGGTATATACCCGCTACCGGAGAATAAGAATGACATCGATGTGGCGTACTTGCGGTTGGGTTTTAGTGGGGAGTGCGCTGATCCTTGCGTTGTCTCTGGGCGTGCGACACGGCTTCGGGCTGTTTCTGGCGCCGATGAGTGCCGAGTTCGGTTGGGGGCGTGAGACGTTTGCCTTTGCCATCGCCTTGCAGAACCTGATCTGGGGCCTGGCGCAGCCCTTTACCGGCGCGTTGGCCGACCGCTTCGGCGCGGCGAAAGTGGTGCTGATCGGCGGCGTGCTCTACGCGATGGGCCTGCTGTTCATGGGCTTGTCCGATTCGGCAGTAACCCTGTCGCTGAGCGCGGGACTATTGATCGGTATCGGGCTGTCGGGCACCTCATTTTCGGTGATTCTGGGCGTGGTTGGCCGCGTGGTACCCCCGGAGAAACGTAGCATGGGCATGGGCATCGCCAGCGCTGCCGGCTCTTTTGGCCAGTTCGCGATGGTACCGGGCACGCTGGGTTTGATCGGTTGGCTCGGCTGGTCGGCGGCATTGCTGGCGCTGGGCCTGCTGGTGGCGCTGATCGTGCCGCTGGTGAGCATGCTCAAGGACAAGCCATTACCGGTTCTCGGTCACGAGCAGACCCTCTCCGAAGCCTTGCGCGAAGCCTGTTCCCATTCGGGATTCTGGCTGCTGTCTTTCGGCTTTTTTGTCTGCGGTTTCCAGGTGGTGTTCATCGGTGTGCACTTGCCGGCGTATCTGGTGGATCAGCATTTGCCCGCCACGGTCGGTACGACGGTGCTGGCGCTGATCGGGTTGTTCAACATCTTCGGTACTTACACAGCGGGCTGGCTCGGCGGGCGGATGTCCAAGCCGCGTTTGCTCACCGGTCTGTATGTGCTGCGGGCTGTGGTGATTGTCCTGTTTCTGTGGGCGCCGGTGACGACAACCACGGCGTATCTGTTTGGCATGGCCATGGGCTTCCTGTGGCTGTCGACGGTGCCGTTGACCAACGGCACTGTGGCGACCTTGTTCGGTGTAAGAAATCTGTCCATGCTCGGTGGGATCGTTTTCCTGTTCCACCAACTCGGATCGTTCCTGGGTGGTTGGTTGGGCGGGGTGGTGTATGACCGAACCGGGAGTTATGACTTGATCTGGCAAGTAGCGATTCTTTTGAGCCTGTTGGCGGCTGCCTTGAATTGGCCTGTGCGTGAGCGGCCGGTGGCGCGCCTGCAAACCCGGATGAGCGCGACATGAACAGCCTCTGGCCACGAATCGCCGTGGCAGCGGGCGGCCTGTTGCTGCTGGCCCTGGCGTGGTGGGGCTGGCATCAGGGCGGGCTGGCGTTGATGCAATTGGGCATGGGCGCTTGCTAGCACGATGTGAGGGCGAGTAAGTTCAATGCAGACGACTTTTCAAGGATGCATGGACATGCTGATGCGCTGGTTTGCCGTTCCCGCGTTACTCATGGCGTTTACCGGATTGGCTCAAGCGGCCGACGAGTGCCCTGAGCTTTTGCAAGGCTCGTTGCCCAAGCTGCGGGCCAAGGAAACGATCGACCTGTGCCAGCGCTTCGCCGGCAAACCGCTGGTGGTGGTCAACACCGCGAGCTTTTGCGGTTTCGCCCCTCAGTTCAAAAGCCTGGAGGCGCTGAATCAGCGTTACAAGGGGCAGGGGCTGGAGGTGATCGGTGTGCCTTCCAATGACTTCAAGCAGGAATCCAAGGATGGTGCGGAAACCGCCAAGGTTTGCTACGTGAATTACGGCGTGACCTTCACTATGACCGAGACGCAGAAGGTTCGCGGTGATGATGCGATTCATCTGTTCCAGGTGCTTGCCGCCCAAAGCGATGCGCCGAAGTGGAATTTCTACAAGTATGTGGTCGATCGCAAAGGCAAGGTGATCGCCAACTTCTCCAGCCTCACCACGCCTGACGATCCAGAATTCATCGCCGCCGTGGAAAAAGCCCTGGCTTCACAACCCTGATCGACATCCACTAAAAAGCCCCGCCTCTGTAAAGAGCGCGGGGCTTTTTTGATTCAGGCGGCGAGGGGTTCAGGCTCGCCGTGAATCACATCAGAAGCGGTAGGTCGCACCAATGCCGAAACCGTTCGCCCAGTTTTCATACTTGGCGTTGTAGGTCTGGTTGCGAGGAGCACCGTTGCTGTTGTTGACCTTGACCGACTCTTCGCGCAGGTACGAATACGCTACGTCGATGGTCAGGTCGTCGGTCGGGCTCCAGCCAGCGCCCAGGCTGAAGATCTTGCGATCGCCAGTCGGAATGCGCGGGGAACGGTTTTCGTTGTTGGTCGGCGCCTGGTCGACGGACAGACCGGTACGCAGCACCCATTGCTTGTTCAGCTGATAGGAAGCACCGATGGCGTGAGCCCAGGTGTCGTGCCAGTTCTGCTCTTCAGTGATCGTGCGAAGGCCGCGCGCTGCCAGAGCGGCAGGAACGCCTTCGTTCTCGACGGTGATTTCTTTCAGGCGGCTCCAGCGAGTCCAGGTGCTGCCTGCGTAGAGGGTCCACTTGTCGTCCAGCTGATGAGTGACCGAGAAGTCCACGGACTCAGGCGTGGTGATGTCCAGCGAAGCGTCGAACTTCTGGTTCGGGTTCTGGCCCAGCGCCGCGAGTACGCCGTAGTTGACCTTGGTGTCACCGTCCAGCTTGTACTTCACTTTCGAGTGATAGGTCAGGCCGAGGCGAGTGCTTTCGAGGGCTTGAACCATGATGCCGATGTTGTAGCCGATAGCGGTGTCGTCACCCTTGATCTTGACGGTACCGTCCGCTGCCTGCGGGTTCAGCGACAGGTTCGATTCCAGCTTGCCGTCGATGCGGTTGATGGTCGGACCGAAACCGATGGACACCTTGTCGTTGAAGGCGTAGCTGACAGTTGGCTGCAGGGTGACGATCGTGACTTCGCTCTTGCTGCCGAAGTATTTGCCGGCGAAGCCGTTCTCGTAGTCGGTCACCAGGCCGAATGGTGCGTAGACGCCGAAACCGACAGCCCACTGGTCATCGATTGGCTTTACGTAGTAGCCCATGGGTACGCCCATGAAAGGGACCATGTCACCTTTGTTGGTACCACTATTCGGGCGGGAGCTTGCATCGCTGATGTCAGCGTGCGCGTCGATAAATGCAACACCACCGGTCACTTGTTCGCGCTTGAGGCGAGACATACCGGCAGGGTTGCCAAAAACGGTGGATGCGTCGTCGGCAGCAGAAGATCGCCCGGCAAAACCAGTGCCCATCCCACTGATGCTTTGTTCGTTGAGGGCAAAACCACTTGCGAAGATTTGGGTGGATGCCAAGGCAACGGCAAGGCTAAGGGTGGTTTTGAGCATTACTTTTTTCATTATTAGAACTCCTGGTGATCACCGGGGCGAAAATTACCAACATTTTCGTCCCAGCGCTATAGGCTGTATGGCTTGATTTAGAGCGGTTTTGTAGGACAATCCGACCAAAATCGCGACCTGTTGGGCGATCTTGTTAAGCGAGGGGTTCAGCAGGCGACTTGATTCAACGGTGATACACAGGTTTGCCAGGCGTAGGTGAAATCTCTCAGGCGTCCTTGGGGCTGGAAGGTCTGGCGCCAGATTCGGGCCATTCCCAGCAAGTCGTCTGCTTCGGGGAGGGGGGTGTTCTGTTCTTCGACCAGCAGCCAGGCGATGGCTGTGGCGTAACGCAGGTTTACGGTCAATTCGAGGTGTGGGCCGCTGAGGAACGCATGCTGGCTGGCCAGTCCGCGCACCAGGCTCGCGCGTTCCGGATCAAGTGCCAGGTAATGGTCCCAGAGTGCCTGGTGGCGGGGTTCGGCGATTCGGTACAAGCCGTGTCCACGGCGGTCATGCAGGGCGGAACCAAGGGCTGACTGACTGGCGGCGATGCCCAGCAGCAGGGATTCGGCGGTCGCGCTATGGCGTCCCAGGTAGATCAGTGTCGGACGGATCACATAACGGCACAGTTCGCTGGCAGCGATACCCATAAAACCCTCGAACAAGAAGTGGTCGGCGAGTCCTGAACTTAGCGTTGGCAGCGGGTGGATCGACTCAGGCTCGCCGTAAGCGGTTCAAGCCGCTTGAGTTGAAGTGTAGTGTCATATTCGCGCTGTAAAGGTCTGTTTTTAAAATATTTCCGGCAGACAGTTATAACCGTTATATCGGTTAGTGCTTACGCGGGGACTGCGAAAAGGGAAATATCGGGCAATAAAAAGATTCGTTTTTTAGGGGGGCTGGTGTGCTTTTGTTTGGGTGCATATCCATTCTTGGGGTAACGGCTGCTATTGGTTTCGCTTTTACAGCGAGTCACTTTCGAAAAGCGCGAAAGTAACCAAAGCGCTCTTGCCCCTTTCGTTCGGTGGCTCGCTAATGCTCGCCATGCCCTCGCTCCGGTCCTGCTCCGTGGGCCCGCCGCGATCGGCCATCCCTGGCCGTGCGCGGCTAACCCGGCATCCATGCCGGGTTGCCCACTGCGCAGAACCTGCGCTCAGCCTCTCGAGGGGGCGACTACCGCCACAGCCGCCGAGGCGGCCTGAAAGCCGACCTGGCTCTTTGGTGCACGCGTTCTCCTTCACTGCTGCGTTCACTCATTCCGGATATGTACACCGCTCCCCTGTAGGAGCCGGCTTGCTGGCGATGGCGTCCTTTCAGGCGATGCATGTGTCGCTGACCCACCGCTATCGCCAGCAAGCCGGCCCCTACAGTTGATCGTATTTATCCAAACACATCTGCATTTCCCTTGTAGGAGCCAGCTTGCTGGCGATGGACGCCAACGATAACGCGGGCTGTCTGAATGAACGCGTTGCCCAGACGCTTTTCGCCGGCAAGCCGGCTCCTACAGGGAATCGCGTACGCTTTTGATTTCCACCACTCATCAGGCCGAGCGTTAGCTCGCCTTCCGCTTTTGATCTAAGCGCCCCCTCGAGAGGCCGAGTGGAGGTTCTGCGCAGTGGGCAACCCGGCATGGATGCCGGGTTAGCCGCCCCCGGCCAGGGATGGCCGATGGCGGCGGGCCCACGGAGCAGGACCGGAGCGAGGGTATGCCGAGCCTAGGCGAGGCACCGAACGAAAGGGGCAAGAGCCCTTGGTTACTTGGGGCTTTTCCAAGTGACTCGCTGTAAGAGCGAAACCAATAGCCGCCGTTACCGAAGAACCGGATATGTACACCTAGTCCGGTCCCAAACGCCCAGAAACGGCCGCACACGAAACAACAGGCAATAAAAAGCCCCGCTTTTCAAGGCGAGGCTTTTGAGGTTTTCAGCGTTTCTGGCGTCTCAGGCAACCAGTGCCTGACGGGTACGCTCGATCACGGCCTGCAGCGGCTCGGCGCTGGAGTATTGATCGGGGTACAGGCGTTCGCTGTGACGAGCGATGCCGTGTTCGTTGACCAGAGTGAAACTGAAGCAGCCTTTGCGAGCGGCCATGATCAGGCAGTTCATTGGTGCAAAAGCGTTGGTTAGGGTGCGAATGGCATCCTGGGTGTGGATTTGAGTAGTCATTAATGGGTGTTCCTACAAGCGACACGGATAAGAACCGTGCAAAATTAAAACGTTCCAGTGACGACGACCACCATTGGTCGAACGAAGAACCCGACTGGAACAAAGCAGCCAGTTTGAAGCGCTGATTAAGTTGGCGCGCTTGGGCTGGCAGGTAGGTACTTAGGAGGGCAGGCAACACATCAAGGGCAAAGGTTCTGGGCCCGGGGTGAAGATCCTGATCAATTTGCAGGCTGGTTCGGTCAGAGTAAGTGAGCTTCGCAACACCCTTTGTTTTCGATTCAAAGGCTGTGTTGGCGCAAGTTTTACCTGGAAACCATCGAGGTGGTCGATCCCGCTTGTTCGGTTGAGGCTTCCTTTGGGAAGGCTGACCGGGAGGATTTGTTCGACCAGAATTGACTTTCAGCTTGGTACTAACGCCGCGGATACTAACGGATTGAATTGCAGAAAGGAAGTGTGTTAGTCAAAAACATCTCCCGGATGCCGCCATTCGTGTGCGGACTGGCGCTTACCCACAGCCAGATAGCGCCGGTTTCGCCCCGTAATGGCACAGATTCCGACCATCGGTCGTCGACGTTCGTCGGTTCGAAACCGGTCTGGATCATGGGTTCGCCAGGGTTTATCCCCAAGTCAGGTGAGAAAATGCGCCGAAAAAGCGCATGGATATAACTGCCTCGAAGGTACTTGTGCACATAAGTTGCGCGGACTGTCACCCCACTGTCATCTGCCCTTCAAACGTAGTGGGTGCCTGTAACCAAAATTTAAGTCAATGAAAAACATCGGTTTTTTTTACTGGTGAAAAAATCGTCAGTTTGACTGCGAGCCCCATTCCACAGGGCTTTGCGAGAGTTCAAGGGCGGTTGTCCACTGAGTTATCCACAGCTTCTGTGGATTGTCCCGAGCGCTTGCTCTAGGACGGGCGTGCCGGGTTTTTTTAGGCTTTACCTGTAAGAAAAAAAGAGTAGAGTGGCGCGCCTTCCGATCTGCCCCACAGTGCTTTATGAAGTTTCGCTCAGTACCAGCTCCCGCAACCTCGACACCTACCAGCGTCACCCCACCCAAGCGCTTTTCGATGCGTGTGGCCGAATGGCTGCTGGACAGCCCGCGTCTGGGCGAAAACCACAACGTCAAACATTTCGCCGGGCGTTTGCTCAAGCAGCCGGCGCGTGAAGGCGTGGTGGCCGCGCAGAGCCGTCTCGGTCAGTTGATGTGCCGCGAATGCGGGAATGCCCGGGACCGCCGTATCGGCCAGGACCTCTTGCGTCAGGCCGCGCGCGCCGGGGATCGGCGCGCTCAACAGGAACTCGGTCTGATCGAAGACTGAGCTGTCCAAGACCTGACACCTTGGTTAACCTTCAAGCTTTATCGAACGGGCAGGATTGGCTATGGCGATGGACTTGACCAGCATATTGCTCGGTCTGGCAGGTGCTGCACTGCCGTTGCTGGTATTGGCCTGGCAACTTCAGCGCCGTGCGAGCACCACGCAGTCAGAGGTTGCACTGCTGGAAGAGCGTCTGGCCATGGCCAACCTGGCACAGGATGGGTTGAATGCCCAGCTCGAAGCCGCTCGCGACGAAATCGCTGACCTGGGGCAGGCCAACGCCGCCAAGCAGGCAGACCTTGCCGCCTTGCGCCGTGAAGTCGAACTGCTGCAGATCGAACGTGATGACGCCCGCGACGCCGCTCATGCCTGGAACATCGAGCGCGCCGGCAAAGACGTTGAGTTGCGTCGCCTGGACGCTCAAGCCGCCTCGCTGAATGCCGAGCTGCGTGAGCAACAGGAAAGCCATCAGCAGCGCCTCAGTGACCTGCAAGGCTCGCGGGACGAGCTGCGTGCCCAGTTCGCCGAGCTGGCCGGCAAGATCTTCGACGAGCGCGAGCAACGCTTCGCCGAAACCAGTCAGCAGCGTTTGGGGCAGTTGCTCGATCCGTTGAAAGAGCGCATCCAGTCGTTTGAAAAACGCGTCGAGGAAAGCTATCAGGCCGAAGCGCGCGAACGCTTTTCGCTGGCCAAGGAGCTGGAGCGTCTGCAACAGCTGAACCTGCGCCTGAGTGACGAAGCGACCAACCTGACCCGCGCCTTGAAAGGGCAGAAGACCCAGGGTAACTGGGGTGAGCTGATTCTCGAGCGGGTGCTTGAGCACGCAGGCTTGGAGAAGGGCCGCGAGTATCAGACCCAGGTCAATCTCAAGGGCCCGGATGGCGAGCGGTTTCAGCCGGACGTGATCATTTATCTGCCTGGCGACAAGCAGGTGGTGGTCGACTCCAAGGTCAGCCTGACGGCCTATCAGCAATACGTGGCGGCCGAAGACGATGCCATCGGCCAGATCGCCATCAAGCAGCACGTGCTGTCGCTGCGCAACCACGTCAAAGGTCTGGCCGGCAAGGATTACAAACGGCTCGACGGCTTGCACAGCCTGGATTTCGTCTTGCTGTTCGTGCCCATCGAAGCGGCGTTTTCCGCGGCGTTGCAGGCGGAGCCAACACTGTTTCAGGAAGCGTTCGACCGCAACATCGTGATCGTCAGCCCGACCACGTTACTGGCCACCCTGCGTGTCATCGACAGCCTGTGGAAGCAGGAACGGCAGAGTCAGAACGCCCGGGAAATCGCCGAGCGGGCAGGGTGGCTGTACGACAAGTTCGTGTTGTTCATTCAGGACCTGGATGAAGTAGGCAATCGCTTGCAGCAACTGGACAAGGCCTACAGCTCAGCGCGCAACAAGCTGACGGAAGGCCGTGGCAACCTGGTCAGCCGCAGCGAACAGCTCAAGTTGCTCGGCGCGCGGGCCAGCAAGAGTCTGCCGGCGGACCTGTTGGAGCGGGCGATGACGGATGTCGATGGCCTGGTCGAGTTGCCCGAGTAACCTCAAAAGCATCGCCGGCAAGCCAGCTCCTACATTCGACCGAGTTCTAGACTGTAGGAGCCGGCTTGCCGGCGATGGCGTCCGTCAAAACACCACATCACTAAAAACCTGCCGATCTACAACGGCAAATGCCGACTCAACAACGCCCGCAACGCCGCCGGTTTCACCGGTTTGGCCAGGTAATCCAACCCCGCTGCATGCACCTGCGCCACTGTCTCGGGGTGCCCATCAGCGCTGATCACCACGCCTGGCACCGGCTCGCCCAAACGGGTGCGCAGCCACGCCATCAACTCGGTCCCGGTCTCGCCATCGTCCAGGTGATAATCCACCAGCGCCAATTGCGGACGTACGCCATCGCTGAGCAACGCCGCGCATTCGTCACGATTGCGCGCTGTCCAGACCTGACAACCCCAGCGGGTCAGCAAACTGTTCATGCCTATAAGGATGCTGTCCTCGTTGTCGATGCACAGCACCTGCGCACCGCTCAGGAGTTTGCCGTTAAGTTCGGTGACGTTGGCCGGCGCCGCGATTTGCGCCTGAGCCAACGGCACGCTGACGCTGAACACGCTGCCGCGCCCCGGCCAGGAACGCACTTGCAAGGTGTGGCCCAGAACGCGACACAGCCCGTCAGCAATCGCCAGGCCCAAGCCCAGGCCTTTCTCGGCACGGGTCTGGTGGCTGTCGAGGCGTTTGAACTCCTCGAAAATCACTTTCAGTTTGTCTTCCGGGATCCCCGGACCACGGTCCCAGACCTCCAGGCACAGTTCACCCTTGTGCCGGCGAACCCCTAAAAGCACTGGCCCCTTGGCGTAGCGAAAGGCGTTGGTCAGGAAGTTCTGCAAGATCCGCCGCAACAGTTTGATGTCACTGTCGACCCGCAGCGTACTGCCGCGAACGCGGAATTTGAGCCCCTGGTCCCGGGCCAGCGCCTTGAATTCCGCGCCAAGAATATCGAACAGCTCATTGAGCACGAACGGTTTCGGCTCCGGGTTGATCTTGCCGTTTTCCAGGCGGGAAATGTCCAGCAAATCGCTGATCAGGTCTTCGGCCGAGCGCAGTGATGAATCCAGGTGATGAACCAGTTTCTGCGCTTCGCTGGACAAGCCATCGTCCTGATGGGACAGGGCTGCAGAAAACAGTCGGGCGGCGTTCAGCGGTTGCATCAGGTCGTGGCTGACCGCTGCGAGAAAGCGGGTCTTCGACTGGTTGGCCGACTCGGCGGTGCCCTTGGCTTCGGTCAGGGCCACGTTGAGTTGCGACAGCTCGTGGGTGCGCTCGGTGACCCGTCGCTCCAGGCCTTCGTTGGCTTCGGTCAGCGCCTGCTCGGCCTCGCGGAACGCGGTGATGTCGGTGAAGCTCATGACGAAACCGCCGCCCGGCATCGGGTTGCCGATCAGCTCGATCACACGGCCATTGGGGAAAAGTCTTTCAGACGTGTGGGCACGGCCCTGACGCATCCAGTGCAATCGGCGTGCGACGTGCACTTCAGCTTCACCCGGCCCGCACAGACCACGCTCGGCGTTGTAGCGAATGATGTCGGCAATCGGCCGACCGACGCTGATCAAGCCATCCGGGTAATTGAACAGTTCCAGATAACGCCGGTTCCATGCCACCAGCCGCAGCGACTGGTCGACCACGCTGATGCCCTGGGTAATGTTCTCGATCGCGCCTTGCAACAAGGCGCGGTTGAATTGCAGCACTTCCGAGGCTTCGTCGGCGATGCGCACGACGTCCTCAAGTTGCATTTCCCGCCCTTCGATGGCGGCTTTTACCACCGCCCGCGTCGAAGAAGCACCCAGTACACCGGCCAGCAAACGTTCGGTATGGGCGATCCACTCGCTGTCGGCGTTCTGGTTCGGGTTGAAGCCTTTGCCCTGGCGGTAGGCGAAACGGATAAAACTCTGACGGGCGCGTTCTTCACCGACAAACCGTGCCGCGAGTTGCAGCAGATCTTCGATTTGCACCGCCAGCATTGAACGCGCGCTGGGGCGGGCACTGATTTCCTGGCCGATGAAACGCCCGGCCTGCCAGTGCTCCGAAACCCTTGTACGTGACAGCACCGACACCCAGGCAAACAGCGTGAAGTTGGCCGCCAGCGACAACACCACGCCTTGGGTCAGCGGGGTGAGCGGTAGGTTCAGCGGATTGCTGTGCAACCACGCCAGCCCGGGGAACGTGCTCAACGACACGCCGAGGCTGTGCGCGGCAATCGGCAGAATCAGCGTGTAAAACCACAGGAACGTACCGGCGGCGAGGCCGGCGAACACGCCACGGCGGTTGGCCTGTTTCCAGTACAGCGCGCCAAGCATGGCCGGGGCCAGTTGGGTCACGGCGGCAAAGGCGATCTGGCCGATGGTCGCCAGGCTCGCGGTCGAGCCCAGCAGTCGATAGCTGACGTACGCCAGCAGCAAAATCACCACGATGCTGACGCGGCGCACCGAGAGCATCCACTGGCGGAACACTTCGAACGGCCGCTCGGCGTTGTTGCGACGTAGCAGCCACGGCAACAGCATGTCATTGGAGACCATGGTCGACAGCGCCACGCTGGCAACAATCACCATGCCGGTCGCCGCCGAAGCACCGCCGATAAAGGCCAGCATCGCCAGTGCGGGATGAGCCTGGGCCAGAGGCAGGCTGATGACAAAGGAATCCGGCAACACTGAACTTGGCAGCAGCATCTGGCCGGCCAGTGCGATCGGCACGACAAACAATGCCGCCAGCGCCAGATACGCCGGAAACACCCACTTGGCCAGGCGCAGATCCTGAGGGTCGATGTTTTCCACCACGGTCACGTGGAACTGCCGGGGCAGGCAGATGATCGCCATCATCGCCACGCCGGTCTGCACCACCATCGATGGCCAGTTGATGGTTTCCTTCCAGTAGGCTTCGAGGCGCGGCGCGAGCATGGCCTGGTCAAACAGGTCGTCGAAACCGTCGTACAGGCCGTAGGTCACGAACGCACCCACCGCGAGAAACGCGAACAGCTTGACCAGGGACTCGAACGCAATCGCCAGCACCATGCCGCGGTGGTGTTCGGTGGCGTCGAGGTTGCGCGTACCAAAGACGATGGTAAACAACGCCAGCACCAGCGACACAATCAGCGCCGTGTCCTGGGCGCGGGTGCCCATGGCGTCGGCACCGGCACCGATCAACAGGTTCACCCCGAGCACGATGCCTTTGAGTTGCAGCGCAATGTAGGGCAGTACGCCGACCAGGCAGATCAGCGCCACGACAATCGCCAGTGACTGGGATTTGCCGTATCGGGCGGCGATGAAGTCGGCAATGGAGGTGATGTTCTCCTGCTTGCTGATCATCACCATTTTTTGCAGGACCCACGGCGCGCAGACCAGCAGCAGGATAGGCCCAAGGTAGATCGGCAGGAACGACCAGAGTTGTTCGGCGGCCTGGCCGACGGCGCCGAAGAACGTCCAACTGGTGCAATAGACCGCCAGCGACAGGCTGTACACCCAGGCGCGCACTCGCGGCGGCAGCGGCGCGCTGCGACGGTCACCGTAGAAGGCGATGGCGAACATGATGGCCATATAGGCCAGGGCGACGGCGGCGATCAGCCCGCTGGACAGCGACATGGAAACTCCAGACAAAAGACACACGGGACGACAGCCCGGACAGACAGTCTCGCACGACCGTCCGCGTTAGTCAGTGTCGACCAAGGTCGTGGAGTGGCGGGGTGTCGCAGGGTTGCTCTTGTAGGAGCGAGGCTTGCCCGCGAAGGCGTCATCACTGGCTGAACGCAATCTCGATCAACCGATGCAACTCCTCAACCTCCAAAGGCGCCGGCGAAAACAGAATGCGAAACACCGTAGGCGCCGCCATCAGATTGATCAGCCGATCAACACCCGGTTTCGGCTGATCCGGATAACGATCCAGAATCATCTGCAACTGCCCGCCAATGATCGTCACACACAGACCCGGCGTCGGGCTCGATTGCACATCGCGCAGCATGTTGCGGCCAGGTTCGGAGCTCATCTCGTCCAGATACTGCTCGGCCCAGGCCTGCACATCACCGCGCAGGCTGCCGGTGTTGGCAGGCTCGCTGTCGGGTTGCATGCGCGCCAGGGCGACATCCGCCAGCAGCGCCGACAGATCGCCCCAACGCCGATAGATGGTCGACGGCGTAACCCCCGCGCGAGCCGCGATTTGCGGGACGGTCACGGTGGAACGGTCCTGTTCTTCGAGGAGCGCACGGACTGCCGAATGAATCGACTCTTGCACCCGGGCACTGCGGCCGCCGGGGCGTAAACCTTCTTTAATAGCCATGGAACGGACCTTAACACAAAGAATTTGCTTTAAGCGCAGACGAGTAGCACACTCCACAAAAGCAAAAAGTTAGCTTTTGCGGAGTGTGCGCATGTCGAGTTCTGTTTCCAACCGTTCAACCCTGTGGTTTCTGGCGATCACTTTACTGAGTTTTCTCGCCGCTTCCACGGCGCCGACGCCGTTGTATCACTTGTATCAGGAGCAGCTGCATTTCTCGGCAGCAACCTTGACCGTGATTTTCGGCATCTACGCCATCAGTCTGTTGGTGGCGCTGCTGACGGTCGGTTCGCTCTCGGACTATCTGGGACGCAAGCCGGTCATTTTCAGCGCCGTCCTGCTGAACCTGTTGGCGATGCTGCTGTTTATCAATGCCGACAGCGTGGCGTGGTTGATCGGCGCGCGGGTGCTTCAGGGGTTCGCGACCGGGATGGCCACCGCCGTATTGAGCGCCGCGCTGCTGGACACCGATCGCCGGCAGGGTCCGCTGATCAACAGTGTCGCGCCGCTGCTCGGCATGGCGGTTGGCGCCGTGGGGTGCGGCTTGCTGGCCGAGTTTGCACCGCTGCCGCTGCAGCTCACTTATTGGGTGTTGTTCGCGCTGTTTGTGATGCAGGCGCTGTATGTCTGGCGCTTGCCGGAAAGCGTCAGTTCGCAACCGGGGGCATGGGCCTCGTTGCGTCCGACCCTGCATGTGCCGACCCAGGCTCGCTCGACCTTGTGGCGAGTGTTGCCGCTGAATATCGCGACCTGGGCACTCGGCGGTTTTTATGCCTCGCTCGGCCCTTCGTTGCTGCGCACGGCCACCGGTTCCACCTCGAACCTGATGGGGGGAGCGGCAGTCGCCGCATTGACGCTGACCGGCGCGCTGATGATCTTTACCCTGCGCAACCGGCCTGCTGCCAAAGGGCTATTGCTGGGCGGCACGTTACTGCCCATCGGCCTCGTGTTGCTGTTGCTGGGCGTGCACAGCGCCAGCCTGGCATTGTTTTTCCTCGGCACGCTGGTGGCCGGTTGCGGATTCGGCGCCGGTTTCCTCGGCGCGGTGCGCAGTCTGGTTCCGCTGGCGCAGCCCCATGAGCGGGCCGGGTTGATGTCGGCGTATTACGTGCTCAGTTACCTGGCGTTCTGCTTGCCGTCGTTGCTGGCGGGGAATCTGACGCGCACGTTTGGCCTGGTGGCGACCACCGATGGTTATGGTGCCGTGCTGATTGTCCTGTCGGTCGGTGCGTTGCTGGCGTTGATGCGGCCGCGACCTGCCGAAGTGTGCAGCGCGACCGGTCATCCATAAAAAAACGCGGCGCCGTTCAAGGCGCCGCGTTTTTGTGTGCAGCGATCAAATCTGTGCAAATCCGCCATCGACGAACAACTCGATCCCATTGATGAAGCTGCTGTCATCCGAGGCGAGGAACACCGCGGCTTTGCCCACTTCCGATGGCGTTCCAAGACGGCCAATCGGCACTTGGCTGGCGAGGTAATCCAGCAACCCCTGCTGCTGGTCTGCTGGCGCAAGTTCGGTCAGGCCGGGCGTGTGAATCGGGCCGGGGCTGATGACATTGACGCGAATCCTGCGGGCTTTCAAATCCAGCAACCAGGAGCGGGCAAAGTTGCGCACCGCCGCTTTGCTGGCGCTGTAGACGCTGAAGTTTTCCGTACCTTTGGTGGCGGTCGTGGACGCGGTGAGAATCACCGAACCGCCGTCCTTGAGCAGCGGCAATGATTTCTGCACGGTGAACAGCAAGCCTTTGACGTTGACGCCGAAAATCCGGTCGAAGTGTTCCTCGGTAATCGCGCCGAGGGGCAACATGTCGCCACCGCCCGCATTGGCAAAGACGATGTCCAGAGTACCGGCCTTGGTCCTGATCACGTCGAAGATGCGGTCCAGGTCGGCAAGGTTCGCGACGTCGCCCTGAATCCCGGTGACGTTGTGACCGATGCTGCTGACCGCGGCATCCAGTTCGGCCTGGCGGCGGCCGGTGATGAACACCGTGGCGCCTTGGTCGACGAACGCTTGAGCCGATGCCAGGCCGATGCCGGTGGTGCCGCCAGTGATCAGTGCAACCTTGCCTGTGAGTGTGTTGCTCATGAGGTGAATCTCCGCTGAGTCGTTAAGGAAGTTCCTGGCACTGTCGTGCGCCGTTGAACAAACTCTATGCCGGAAGATTCATCGGAAAAATCGCCTGAATCGGGTTTGTTTGTACATGGTTGTGGACAATACTCAAGGCTCGTCCCTTGAGATGTCTGTCATGAATCAACTGTTGGCCATGCGTGTTTTCTCCCGCGTCGTGCAGGCCGGTTCGTTTACCAGGGCCGCCGACTCGCTGAACATGCCAAAAACCTCGGTCAGCAAACTGGTGGCCGAGCTTGAAGAACACCTCGGTGCGCGGCTGTTACAGCGCACCACGCGCCGGCTGACGGTGACGGCGGATGGCATGGCTTACTACGAGCGCGCCTTGCAATTGATGGTGGAGCTGGACGATCTGGACAACAGTTTCGCCAGTGCCCAGGGCCACCCGCGCGGCAGGATTCGCGTCGATGTCGGCGGCTCGGTGGCGACGATCCTGATCATTCCCGCATTGCCGGATTTCTATGCCCGATACCCGGACATCCAGGTCGAGTTGGGTGTCAGCGATCGGCCCGTGGACCTGATCAGCGAAAACGTCGATTGCGTGATTCGCGGCGGGCCATTGACCGAACTCTCCATGGCTGCGCGGCCCTTGGGCCTGTCGTCATGGACCACCTGCGCCACCCCAGGCTATCTCGAACGTTTTGGCACCCCGACGGACCCGCGAGACCTTGAGAAAAATCATCGCATCGTCAGTTATCACTCGGCGCGTACCGGGCGGGTAATGCCGGCGCGATTCGAGCGCAACGGTGAAAAGTTCGAGATTCGGGGGCAGGGAGCATTCAGTGTCAACGAGAGCAACGCTCATCTGGCCGCGGGGCTGGCGGGACTTGGGGTGATCCACACGTTCACTTACACCGTGCAACCGCACATCGAGCGTGGCGAGCTGGTGCCGATTCTTCAGGACTGGCGCCCGCCCCGGTATCCGTTTCACGTGCTGTATCCGCCGAACCGGCACCTGAGTAACCGGGTTCGGGTATTTATCGATTGGCTGGCGCAGCTGTTCGCCGGTTTGGGTTAGCCTTGGCACGCCATTTCTTTCGACGGACCGCCCATGAAGATCATTCGCAGCCATTCCTTCACCGCTGACCGTGCCTGGGGAGCGCTGGACATCGCCAACATGAACGGCATCACCACGCGTCTGCACTGGACCGATCAGCCATACAAGTGGCATGTGAATGATGGCGAGGAAGTGTTCGTTGTGCTCGATGGCCAGGTGCAAATGCGCTATCGCGAAGCAGGCCTGGAGAAAGCGGTGATGTTGGCTGTCGGCGATATCTTTTACGCTTCGGTGGGCACCGAGCATGTGGCGCATCCGCAGGGGGTGGCGAGGATATTGGTGATCGAATCGGAAGGCAGCGTTTGATGCTATATCTACAAAACAGATAACAGTTAGAGATATTACCCGTTATATAGATATTCGATTTGGACCTACCCTGAACTCCACCTCAACAGAGGACAGGAGTTCGCTATGACATGCCCCAACGCCACCCCCGTTTTCAAACCTTTCAGTCACTTGCAGCACCCGCGCGAGGTCATCCGCCAGTTCACGCCTAACTGGTTCGCCGCGACCATGGGCACGGGCGTTCTAGCGCTGGCCCTGGCCCAGTTGCCTGGCGCGACCCCAGGTCTGCACGCGATCGCCGAAGCCCTTTGGCTGTTCAATATCGGTCTGTTCATCTTGTTCACGGCGCTGTACGCGGCGCGCTGGGTGCTGTTCTTCGATGAGGCCCGGCGGATTTTCGGGCACTCCACGGTCTCGATGTTTTTCGGCACGATTCCCATGGGGTTGGCGACCATCATCAATGGCTTCCTGCTGTTTGGCCTGCCGCGCTGGGGCGAGGGTGTCGTCCATGTGGCTGCGCTGCTGTGGTGGCTGGACGTGGCGATGTCGCTGGCCTGCGGTGTGCTGATTCCCTACATGATGTTCACCCGCCAGGAACACAGCATCGATCAGATGACCGCCGTTTGGCTGTTGCCAGTGGTGGCGGCGGAAGTGGCGGCCGCCAGTGGCGGGTTGCTGGCGCCGCATTTGGCCGAGGCTCATGGGCAACTGGTGGTGTTGGTGACCAGCTACGTGCTCTGGGCATTTTCCCTGCCGGTGGCGTTCAGCATTCTGACCATTCTCATGCTGCGCATGGCGCTGCACAAACTGCCTCACGAAAACATGGCAGCGTCGAGCTGGCTGGCGCTCGGCCCGATCGGCACCGGGGCGCTGGGCATGTTGCTGCTGGGCGCCGACGCGCCGGCCATCTTCGCCGCCAACGGGCTTGCCGGTCTGGGTGAAATCGCGGCGGGGCTGGGGCTGGTGGCGGGGATCACGCTGTGGGGCTTCGGTTTGTGGTGGATGCTGATTGCGCTGCTGATCACCGTGCGTTACCTGCGCGCCGGGATCCCGTTCAACCTTGGCTGGTGGGGTTTCACCTTTCCGCTGGGCGTCTATTCTCTGGCAACGTTGAAACTGGGAAGCACGTTGAACCTGGCGTTTTTCAATACCTTTGGCTGTGTGCTGGTGGCGTTGTTGGCGGTGATGTGGCTGATCGTTGCCAAACGCACGGTACAAGGCGCGTGGCGGGGTGAGTTGTTTGTCTCGCCGTGCATTGCAGGTTTAAACAAATAACCGGGTAATGTGTGGCCTGGATCGGCGTGCGGCATTCCAATCACAGTATCCACGCCACTCTCTAACAACATCAGGGCACACGGAAGATGAGTCACCCCTCACAGTTCACCTTGCTTCGCACCCGGCGCTTCCTGCCGTTTTTCGTGACCCAGTCCCTCGGGGCGTTCAACGACAACGTCTTCAAGCAATCGTTGATCCTCGCCATTCTGTACAAGTTGACGATCGAGGGTGATCGCTCGATCTGGGTCAATTTGTGTGCGCTGTTGTTCATCCTGCCGTTCTTTCTGTTTTCGGCGTTGGCCGGGCAGTTTGGCGAAAAGTTCGCCAAGGACGCGCTGATCCGTCTGATCAAGCTCGGGGAAATCGCCATCATGGCGGTGGGCGCGGTGGGGTTTGTTTTCGATCACCTGTCGCTGATGCTGCTGGCGCTGTTCGCCATGGGCACGCACTCGGCGCTGTTCGGGCCGGTGAAATACTCGATCCTGCCCCAGGCCCTGCACGAAGAAGAGCTGGTGGGCGGCAACGGTCTGGTGGAAATGGGCACCTTCCTGGCCATCCTCGCCGGGACCATCGGCGCCGGGATCATGATGTCCTCCGCGCATTACGCGCCCATCGTGTCCACGGCGATCATCGGCATTGCCGTGCTCGGTTACCTGGCCAGTCGCAGCATTCCGCGGGCGGCGGCCTCGTCGCCGGAAATGCGTCTGAACTGGAACATCTTCAGTCAATCCTGGGCCACCTTGAAACTGGGCCTGGGACAAACGCCGGCGGTGTCGCGCTCGATTGTCGGCAACTCGTGGTTCTGGTTTGTCGGGGCGATTTACCTGACGCAAATCCCGGCGTACGCCAAGGAATGGATGCACGGCGACGAAACCGTGGTGACGCTGATTCTCACCGTGTTCTCGGTGGGTATCGCACTCGGCTCGCTGCTCTGCGAAAGACTGTCCGGACGCAAAGTCGAGATCGGTCTGGTGCCGTTCGGCTCGTTTGGCCTGACGGTATTCGGATTGCTGCTGTGGTGGCATTCCGGCGGAATTCCCGAGAGTGTCGACGGCCATGGCTGGATCGAAATCCTTGGCTTTGGCCACACCTGGCTGGTATTGATCGACATTCTCGGTCTCGGGGTTTTCGGTGGTTTCTACATCGTGCCGCTGTACGCGCTGATTCAGTCGCGCACCCCGGAGAACGAGCGGGCGCGGGTGATTGCCGCCAACAATATTCTCAACGCGCTGTTCATGGTGGTCTCGGCGATTGTCTCGATCGTGCTGCTGAGCCTGGCCAAGCTGTCGATCCCGCACCTGTTCCTGGTGGTATCGCTGCTGAACATCGGCGTCAACGCCTACATCTTCAAGATCGTCCCCGAGTTCAGCATGCGTTTCATGATCTGGCTGCTCAGCCATTCCATGTACCGCGTGGAGCATCGCAATCTGGAGCTGATTCCGGATGAAGGCGCGGCGTTGCTGGTGTGCAACCACGTGTCTTTTGTCGATGCGCTGCTGATCGGCGGCGCGGTACGTCGGCCGATTCGCTTTGTGATGTATTACAAGATCTACAACCTGCCGGTGCTGAACTTTATCTTCCGCACGGCCGGGACAATTCCAATCGCAGGACGTCAGGAAGACATTCAGATTTACGAAAAGGCCTTCACACGCATCGCTCAATATCTGAAGGACGGTGAGCTGGTGTGCATCTTCCCTGAAGGAAAATTGACCGCCGATGGCGAGATCAACGAGTTCAAGGGCGGGTTGACGCGGATTCTCGAAGAGACGCCGGTGCCAGTGATTCCGCTGGCATTGCAGGGGTTGTGGGGGAGTTTCTTCAGTCGCGATCCCGACAAGGGGCTGTTCCGTCGGTTGTGGTCGCGGGTGACTCTGGTGGCGGGGCCGGCGGTGGCGGTAGAAGCGGCGGAGCCGGCGAAGCTGCAAGGGATGGTCGGAGAGTTGCGCGGCGCTGTCCGCTGATTCCTGTCGATGCGGGCCGCTACTTTCGCGAGCCCGTGCTGGCGGGAGTCAGCCCGCCATCGCCAAGCGGTTGCGTCCTTCGCGCTTGGCCACATAAAGCGCGCTGTCGGCCCGACGCAGCAGGCTCTCGGCCGATTCGCCGGGCAACAGGGTCGAACAGCCGAGGCTGACGGTCAGCTCGATCAGGTTGCCATCGGCCGAAAAATCCTTGGCTTGCGCCGCGAGTCGCAGGCGCTCGCCGACCATGGCGGCGGCTTCCCGGCCGGTGTTGGACAGCAGAATCAAAAACTCCTCGCCACCAAAGCGGAACACCATGTCCACGTTGCGCAGCTGGCTTTTGATCGAGGCGGCGACCCCCTTGAGCACGTCATCGCCAGCGCTGTGGCCATGGGTGTCGTTGATTTGTTTGAAATGGTCGATGTCCAGCATCAACAGCGACAAGGGCTGCAGATGCCGACGCGACATGTCGATTTCCCGTTGCAGCGTCTGGTCCATGGCAATGCGGTTGCCGGTGTCCGTGAGAGGGTCGCGCAAGGCGCTTTGAGTGGCGGCGCGGTAGAGCAGGGCGTTGCGCATCGGGTACAGCAATGCGGACAGCAGCGACTCAAGGTTGCCCAGTTCCTGCTCACTGAAACGCTGATTGCGACGGAACACCAGTTCACCCAGCTGCTCGCCTTCGTGGCTGAGGGTGTAACTGATCGAGTGGTGGCCGCGCTGGCCGTATTCCAGGCGCAAGTCGCTGGCCTTGTGCTGGTAGCTCAAGGCGTCGAGCGGTACGAGACGCTGAATTTCACGGTAGAAGAGCCCAAGAATGCGTTGCGGCTCAAGGCTGGTTTGCAGCTGCAAACTCAGTTGCTGGCGCAATTGCGCAAGGCTGACCGGCCTCTCCAGAAGAGGGGGCTGCTGACCAAAGCCCAGGCGTTGCAATTTGGCGCTATCGAAGTCAATTGCGTTGGTCTGGGAAGGTGATTTCATATGGCGTGCGCCCCTAAGCAGTAAGGCTGTCTTACAGGCTGGGTGAGAGCGGCTTTGGGCTGCGCGTCATACTGGTCCATCAGTCCCGTAGGACATTTGGCGCAAGTCTAATCTGCTTTGCTGAAGATTAGTAACCTATCGACTCGAAGGCCTGCCCGACTGCTTTCACTCACTCGGCGTGTCTGAGCAGATATAGAGCGAAAGTCATGCCATTCGGTTCATTTGAATAAAAGCTGTTCAAAATCAATGCCTTGAAAGTATTTTTGGCTTTGTCTGGCCCGTTTCATGACATTTATTTGACTAAAAACAGGTGCGGTTGCGAGGCTTCTTAAGTGCCGTGACGGTAATTCGCCACGGCACAAAAGCGACGCACGGTGTTACTGCGCGTTGAATGCCTGGCCGTTGATGCCGGTGCTGTCCGGGCCCATCAGGTAGAGGTAGACCGGCATGATCTCCTCAGGTGTCGGGTTGTTCAGCGGATTTTCACCGGGATAAGCCTGGGCGCGCATGCTGGTGCGGGTGGCGCCGGGGTTGATGCTGTTGGAGCGCACCGGTGCGACGGTGTCGACTTCGTCGGCCAGGGTTTGCATCAGGCCTTCGGTGGCGAACTTGGAGACGCCATAAGCGCCCCAATACGCACGACCCTTGCGGCCGACGCTGCTGGAAGTGAACACCACCGAAGCGTCCTGCGACAGTTTGAGCAGCGGCAACAGGGTGCTGGTGAGCATGAACATTGCGTTGACGTTGACTTGCATGACACGCATGAAGTTCTCGCCGGAGAGCTGTTCGATCGGCGTGCGCGGACCAATGATCGAGGCGTTGTGCAGCAAGCCGTCGAGGTGGCCGAATTCGGTCTCGATCATCGCCGCCAGCTCATCGTATTGATGGGGCAGGGCGGTTTCCAGGTTGAACGGGATCACCGCCGGTTGTGGATGACCGGCGGCCTCGATTTCGTCGTAGACCTGAGTCAGGTTGGCTTCGGTCTTGCCCAGCAACAGCACGGTGGCGCCGTGGGCGGCGTAGGTTTTCGCGGCGGCAGCGCCGATACCACGACCAGCGCCGGTGACCAGGATGACCCGGTCCTTGAGCAATTCAGGGCGGGCGGAATAATCAAACATAAAGAAACCTCAACAAAATTTTTTCCGGACAAGCGCTATCCCTGTGGGAGCGAGCCTGCTCGCGATGGCGGTATCGCAGGCAACATCGATGGCGACTGAGCCGCCGCTATCGCGAGCAGGCTCGCTCCCACATGAGTAATGCACAAACCTGTAGGAAGCCGTGCTCCTGCAAAAGCGGCTTAACAACTACACAGAGCGCTATCAAGTACCTTGCGCAAATCCAGCGGATGATCGACCACCACATCCGCACCCCAATGCCGAGGGTTATCGTCCGGGTGAATGTAGCCAAAGGTCACGGCGGCGGTCTTGGTGCCGGCGTCACGACCGGATTCGATATCGCGCAGGTCATCACCTACAAACAGCACGCTGGCCGGATCGAGGTCGAGCATCTTGCACGCGAGGATCAACGGCTCCGGGTCCGGTTTGCTGTTCTTCACGTGATCCGGGCAAATCAGCAGCGCCGAACGCTCGGCCAGCCCGAGCTGCTGCATGATCGGCTCGGCAAACCGCAGAGGCTTGTTGGTGACCACGCCCCAGATCAGGTTGGCTTTCTCGATGTCGGCCAGCAACTCGCCCATGCCGTCGAACAGCTTGCTGTGCACCGCGCAGCCCACGAGGTAACGCTCCAGGAACTCCAGGCGCAGCTCTTCAAAGCCTGGCGATTCCGGGTCCATGCTGAACGTCACCGCGACCATCGCCTTGGCGCCGCCGGAGATCTCGTCGCGGATGTGCTTGTCGTTCATCGGCGGCAAGCCGCGGTCGGCGCGCATTGCCTGACAGATCGCAATGAAGTCCGGCGCGGTGTCGAGCAGCGTGCCGTCCATGTCAAAAAGGACTGCTCTGATACGCATCGACTTATTCCTCGCGCAGGGTCTGGATCATGTAGTTGACGTCCACGTCGGCCGCCAGTTTGTAGTGCTTGGTCAGCGGGTTGTACGTCAGGCCGATGATGTCCTTGACGGTCAGACCCGCCATGCGGCTCCAGGCACCCAGCTCGGAAGGGCGGATGAATTTCTTGAAATCATGCGTGCCGCGCGGCAATAGCTTCATGATGTATTCGGCGCCGACGATGGCGAACAGGTACGCCTTCGGGTTGCGGTTGATCGTGGAGAGGAACACCTGGCCACCCGGCTTGACCATTTTGAAGCAGGCGCGGATCACCGAGGACGGATCCGGTACGTGCTCAAGCATTTCCAGGCACGTGACCACGTCGAACTGTTCCGGCATTTCTTCAGCCAGGGCCTCGGCGGTGATCTGCCGGTATTCGACGTTCACGCCCGACTCAAGCTGGTGCAGTTGAGCGACGGCCAGCGGCGCTTCGCCCATGTCGATGCCCATCACGGTCGCACCGCGTTGCGCCATGGCTTCGCTGAGGATGCCGCCGCCGCAGCCGATGTCGAGGACTTTCTTGCCGGCCAGATTGACCCGTTCGTCAATCCAGTTGACCCGCAGCGGGTTGATGTCGTGCAGCGGTTTGAACTCGCTTTCGCGGTCCCACCAGCGATGGGCCAGGGCTTCGAATTTGGCGATTTCGGCGTAGTCGACGTTACTCATGGTTCATCCTCTAAAACTTGAAAAATCCTGTTGCCCCGGCGGTGAGTCCGGGGTGCTTACAATTCGGTGTGGCCGCTGATGCGCTGGCCCCAGGCCTTGGCGGTGGCGCACAGCTGTTCTTCATCCAGGCGGGTCAGGCGACGGTCGTCGAGCAATTGCTTGCCGCCCACCCACAGGTGTTTCACGCAGTCGCGACCGGTGGCATATATAAGCTGCGAAACCGGGTCGTAGACCGGTTGCTGCGCCAGGCCCGAGAGGTCGAACGCGACGATGTCCGCCGCTTTGCCGACTTCCAGCGAGCCAACGTCGGCCTCGATGCCCATGGCGCGTGCGCCGTTCAGCGTGGCCATGCGCAGCGCACGATGAGCGTCCAGCGCGGTGGCCGAACCGGCAACGGCTTTGGCCAGCAACGCGGCGGTGCGGGTTTCGCCGAGCAGGTCGAGGTCGTTGTTGCTGGCCGCGCCGTCGGTGCCGACAGCGACATTGACGCCCGCCTGCCACAAACGTTCTACCGGGCAGAAACCGCTGGCCAGCTTCAGGTTCGACTCCGGGCAATGAATCACATTGGTGTTGCTTTCTACCAGCATCACCAGGTCTTCATCGCTGATCTGCGTCATGTGAACGGCCTGAAAGCGCGGCCCCAGCAGGCCCAGGCGTGCCAGTCGGGCCAATGGCCGCTCGCCACGCTGCTCGACGGCTTGCTGTACTTCGAACGCAGTTTCGTGGACGTGCATGTGAATCGACGCGTCCAGTTCTTCGGCAATCACCCGGATTTTCTCCAGGGTTTCGTCGCCCAAGGTGTAGGGCGCGTGCGGGCCGAAGGTGACTTTGATGCGCTCGTGGTGCTTGAGATCGTTGAACAGTTCGACGCCCTGACGAATGGCGTCATCCGCCGTGCCGGCCCCCGGGATCGGGAAATCGAGGATCGGAATCGCGATTTGCGCACGTATGCCGCTGTTATGCACTCGTTCGCTGGCAACCTTCGGGAAGAAATACATGTCAGAGAAGCAGGTAATGCCACCTTTTATCTGTTCGGCGATGGCAATGTCGGTGCCATCGCGTACAAAAGCTTCATCGACCCATTTGGCTTCGGCAGGCCAGATGTGGTTTTCCAGCCAGGTCATCAGCGGCAGGTCATCGGCCAGGCCACGGAACAGTGTCATCGCCGCGTGCCCGTGAGCATTGATCAGGCCGGGGCTGAGCAGCATGCC
The DNA here is from genome assembly GCF_014852325.1 of Pseudomonas sp. PDM01. Taxonomy (NCBI): domain Bacteria; kingdom Pseudomonadati; phylum Pseudomonadota; class Gammaproteobacteria; order Pseudomonadales; family Pseudomonadaceae; genus Pseudomonas; species Pseudomonas sp. PDM01. The sequence continues at coordinate 316,701 of NZ_JACVBK010000006.1, read as the reverse complement.
AGGCAGTTCGCGGACTTCGGTTGCGTTAAGCTTCAGCGCGGCGGGCCGCGGGCCGATAAACACGATGCGCCCGTCGCGGATGCCCAGGCCATGCTCTTTGAGGACAACGCCAGCGGGTTCGACGGGTACCAGCCAGGTCGGCAGCAATAACAGGTCGAGCGCAGCGGCAGTGTTCGGCATCGAGGGTTGGTTCCAGTGCTTTTGTAAAGGATGGCGAAGTATACCCGAGCGTCTTCGCGGGGGGATCGCTATAATCGGCGGCTTTTGTTCATGAGTGCGGGGTGAAGGATGCGCGATCGACTGTTGGCTGCGGAGAAGGTGAAGGCCATCGATTGGCGTGATGGCGCCCTGTACCTGCTGGATCAGCGTATTTTGCCGTTCGAGGAAACCTGGGTTGCCTACACCAGCGCGGCTGGTGTGGCCGAGGCGATTCGTTCGATGGTGGTGCGCGGCGCGCCGGCGATTGGCATCAGTGCCGCCTATGCCATGGTGCTTTCGGCCCGTGCCCGAATTCTCGAGGGCGGTGACTGGCAGGCCGCGTGGGAAGAGGATTACGCGTTGCTGGCCGATTCCCGTCCAACGGCGGTGAACCTGTTCTGGGCGCTGAGTCGCATGCGTGACCGCCTTGATCGTATCAAGGGCGATGCCGACCCTCTCGCGGCGCTGGAGGCGGAAGCCATCGCCATTCATGAAAGTGATCGCGAAGCCAATCTGACCATGGCGCAACTGGGTGTGGACTTGATCCGCAAGCACCAGGGCAATGCGCAGGCGATCCTGACTCATTGCAATACCGGCGCGCTGGCCACTGGCGGTTTTGGTACGGCTTTGGGCGTCATTCGCGGGGCGTTCATCGAAGGCATGGTCGAGCGCGTTTATGCCGACGAAACCCGTCCATGGCTGCAAGGTTCGCGACTGACGGCGTGGGAGCTGGCCAACGAGGGTATCCCCGTGACCCTCAATGCCGACTCCGCCGCGGCCCACATCATGAAGACCAAAGGCATCACCTGGGTCATCGTCGGTGCTGACCGGATCACGGCCAATGGCGACGTGGCCAACAAGATCGGCACTTATCAACTGGCGGTCAACGCCATGCACCACGGCGTGCGTTTCATGGTGGTGGCGCCGAGTTCGACCATCGACATGAACCTGGCCAGCGGCGATGACATTCCGATTGAAGAGCGAGACGGGCGCGAGTTGCTGGAAGTTGGCGGCAAGCGGGTCGGGGCGGATGTCGATGCGTTCAATCCGGTGTTCGACGTCACCCCGGCAGATTTGATTGACGCGATCGTCACGGAAAAAGGCATCGTCGAACGCCCGGACACCGCGAAAATGGCGCAGTTGATGTGCCGCAAGCGGTTGCATTGATTGGCCGTGGCGTTCGAAAGGACGCCATCGCCAGCAGGCTGGCTCCCACAGGGTTTGTGATCGACACGGATCAAATGTGGGAGCCAGCCTGCTGGCGATTAGGGTCTGAAAGTCAATAAACATCTGTAATTCAGCCCCGGATTCTGCATTCGCAGCAGCTCTAAGCCCCTCTCGTCTCCTTCAAGCCTGCCATCAGTCAACTAACTACACTCCATGCGCATCTGGGGGATAGGTGCGTGGCGGCTCTTGTGATAACATCCGGCGTTTTCCGAGGCAGTCCCACGGGGTTGTCTTTACTGCGCAAATCCATGGCATAACTCGTTGATTTGTCGTAAGTCGGTGCATGGCACTCAGCCTGCAGCGGCGAGCTTCGTTCGTCCCATATGGATGTGACGAGGTTTCACCAGAAAAAGGAATCGAGCTTCTCATGGGCGAACTGGCCAAAGAAATCCTCCCGGTCAATATCGAAGACGAGCTGAAGCAGTCCTACCTCGACTACGCAATGAGCGTAATTGTCGGGCGGGCACTGCCGGATGCGCGCGATGGCTTGAAGCCCGTGCACCGGCGCGTGCTGTTCGCGATGAGCGAGCTGGGCAACGACTTCAACAAGCCGTACAAGAAATCTGCCCGTGTTGTCGGTGACGTGATCGGTAAGTATCACCCGCACGGTGATACCGCGGTGTACGACACCATCGTTCGGATGGCGCAGCCATTCTCGCTGCGCTACCTGCTGGTAGACGGTCAGGGCAACTTCGGTTCGGTGGACGGCGACAACGCCGCGGCCATGCGATACACCGAAGTGCGCATGACCAAGCTGGCGCACGAGCTGCTGGCTGACCTGCATAAAGAAACCGTGGACTGGGTGCCGAACTACGACGGCACCGAAATGATCCCGGCGGTCATGCCGACCCGTATTCCCAACCTGCTGGTCAACGGCTCCAGCGGTATCGCCGTGGGCATGGCGACCAACATCCCGCCGCACAACCTCGGTGAAGTCATCGACGGTTGCCTGGCGCTCATCGACAACCCTGAGTTGACCATCGATGAGCTGATGCAATACATCCCTGGCCCGGACTTCCCGACCGCTGCGATCATCAACGGTCGCGCTGGCATCATCGAAGCCTACCGCACCGGTCGCGGCCGCATTTACATGCGCGCCCGCTCGATCATCGAAGACATCGACAAGGTCGGTGGCCGTCAGCAGATCGTCATCACCGAACTCCCTTACCAGCTGAACAAGGCCCGTCTGATCGAGAAGATCGCCGAGCTGGTTAAAGAGAAGAAGCTCGAAGGCATCACCGAACTGCGCGACGAGTCCGACAAGGACGGTATGCGCGTTGTGATCGAGCTGCGTCGCGGCGAAGTGCCTGAGGTGATCCTCAACAACCTCTACGCCCAGACCCAGCTGCAAGCGGTATTCGGCATCAACATCGTTGCGCTGATCGACGGCCGTCCGCGGATCCTGAACCTCAAGGACCTGCTGGAAGCCTTCGTTCGTCACCGTCGCGAAGTCGTTACCCGTCGCACCGTGTTCGAGCTGCGTAAAGCGCGCGAACGTGGCCACATTCTGGAAGGCCAAGCGGTTGCCCTGTCGAACATCGACCCGGTCATCGCGCTGATCAAGGCCTCGCCAACGCCGTCGGAAGCCAAGGAAGCGCTGATCAGCACGCCTTGGGAATCCTCCGCCGTGGTGGCGATGGTTGAGCGTGCCGGTGCCGACTCTTGCCGTCCAGAGACCCTGGATCCGCAATACGGTCTGCGTGAAGGCAAGTACTTCCTCTCGCCGGAACAGGCGCAAGCCATTCTGGAACTGCGTCTGCATCGCCTGACCGGTCTGGAACACGAAAAACTGCTGGCCGAGTATCAAGAGATCCTCAACCAGATCGGCGAGCTGATCCGCATCCTCAACAGCGCCACGCGCCTGATGGAAGTGATCCGCGAAGAGCTGGAAGTGATCCGCGCCGAATACGGCGACGTGCGCCGCACCGAAATTCTCGATGCCCGTCTCGACCTGACCCTGGGTGACATGATCCCGGAAGAAGATCGCGTCGTGACCATTTCCCACGGTGGCTACGCCAAGACCCAGCCATTGGCTGCGTACCAGGCCCAGCGTCGTGGCGGTAAAGGCAAATCGGCGACTGGCGTCAAGGATGAGGACTACATCGCTCACCTGCTGGTCGCCAACAGCCACACCACGCTGCTGCTGTTCTCCAGCAAGGGCAAGGTGTACTGGCTGAAAACCTATGAAATCCCGGAAGCGTCCCGCGCTGCCCGTGGTCGTCCGCTGGTCAACCTGCTGCCGCTGGACAGTGATGAATACATCACCACCATGCTGCCGGTCGAGGAATACACCGAAGGTCACTTCATCTTCATGGCGACTGCCAAAGGCACCGTGAAGAAGACCCCGCTGGAATCCTTCAGCCGTCAACGCAGCGTCGGCCTGATCGCGCTGGAGCTGGACGAAGGTGACGTACTGATCTCTGCCGCCATTACCGATGGCGAGCGCGAAGTCATGCTGTTCTCCGACGGCGGCAAGGTCACTCGCTTCAAGGAAACCGACGTTCGTGCCATGGGCCGTACCGCTCGCGGTGTCCGCGGCATGCGTCTGCCGGAAGGCCAGAAGCTGATTTCCATGCTGATCCCGGAAGAAGGCAGCCAGATCCTCACCGCTTCGGCGCGTGGTTTCGGCAAGCGTACGGCGATCACCGAGTTCCCTGAGTACAAGCGTGGCGGCCAGGGCGTTATCGCCATGGTCAGCAACGACCGTAACGGCCGTCTGGTCGGCGCGGTTCAGGTGCTCGACGGCGAGGAGATCATGCTGATTTCCGACCAGGGTACGTTGGTTCGTACCCGTGTCGACGAAGTCTCCAGCCTGGGTCGTAACACCCAGGGCGTGACCCTGATCAAACTGGCCAGCGATGAAACGCTGGTCGGTCTGGAGCGGGTACAGGAGCCGTCGGAAGTCGAAGGCGAAGAGCTGGAAGGCGAAGAGGGTACGGTGTTCGACGGCGAAGTCGTGATCGACGACGTTGTTGAAGACCAGCAACTCGATGCTGCCGCTGACGAAGAACCGCAAGAGTAAGCGGACAAACAGGGGGCGGATGAAAATTCGCCCCCTTGTTGTTTGTCCGAACGGAAAATTTCGATATCCAGGGACATCCCATGTGGGAGCGAGCCTGCTCGCGATGCAGGCGCCGCGGTACCTCTGAAGCACCGCGGTGATGCATTCGCGAGCAGGCTCGCTCCCACAGGTTTTCTGCTTCGGCAGAGACCCTGTGTCGATTGATGTTGTGATTTATTGCGTGATTACCACCAAATCAGAGCGAGATTGGATGTGAGCAAGAGAGCCTATAACTTCTGTGCCGGTCCTGCGGCACTTCCCGAAGCTGTCCTGCAGCGCGCCCAGGGTGAACTCCTTGATTGGCACGGCAAGGGTCTGTCGGTCATGGAAATGAGCCATCGCAGTGATGAGTTCGTGTCCATCGCTAACAAGGCCGAGCAGGATCTGCGTGATCTGCTGAATATCCCCTCGAACTATAAAGTGCTGTTCCTGCAAGGTGGCGCCAGCCAGCAATTTGCTCAGATCCCTCTGAACCTGCTGCCGGAAAGCGGCACTGCCGACTATATCGACACCGGTATCTGGTCGCAGAAAGCCATCGAAGAAGCGTCGCGCTACGGCCACGTCAACGTTGCCGCCACCGCCAAGCCTTATGACTATTTCGCGATTCCCGGCCAGAACGAATGGAAGCTGTCGAAAGACGCGGCCTACGTTCACTACGCGCCGAACGAAACCATTGGTGGTCTGGAATTCAACTGGGTCCCGGAAACCGGTGACGTTCCGCTGGTCGCCGACATGTCTTCGGACATCCTCTCGCGCCCGATTGATGTTTCACGTTTCGGCATGATCTACGCCGGCGCCCAGAAAAACATCGGCCCGAGCGGCATCGTCGTCAACATCGTTCGCGAAGACCTGCTGGGTCACGCCCGTTCCCTTTGCCCGACCATGCTCAACTACAAGGTCGCGGCCGATAACGGCTCGATGTACAACACCCCGCCAACATTGGCCTGGTACCTGTCTGGCCTGGTGTTCGAGTGGCTGAAAGAGCAGGGCGGCGTCGAAGCCATCGGCAAGCTCAACGAAGTGAAACAGCGCACGCTGTACGACTTCATTGATGCCAGCGGCCTGTACAGCAACCCGATCAACAAGTCGGATCGCTCGTGGATGAACGTGCCGTTCCGCCTGGCTGACGATCGTCTGGACAAGCCATTCCTGGCCGGTGCCGACGAGCGTGGCCTGCTGAACCTCAAGGGTCACCGTTCCGTGGGCGGCATGCGCGCCTCCATCTATAACGCCGTCGATATCGTTGCGGTCAACGCACTGGTTTCGTACATGGCAGAGTTCGAGAAGGAACACGGCTAATGTCTGAGCAAGAACTCAAGGCACTGCGCCTGCGCATTGATGCCCTGGACGAAAAAGTCCTGGAGCTGATCAGTGAGCGCGCACGCTGCGCCCAGGAAGTTGCGCGAGTAAAGATGGCCTCGCTGGCCGAAGGCGAAGTGCCGGTGTTCTATCGTCCTGAGCGTGAAGCTCAGGTGCTCAAGCGTGTGATGGAGCGCAATCAGGGCCCGCTGGGCAACGAAGAAATGGCGCGGTTGTTCCGCGAAATCATGTCTTCGTGCCTGGCCCTCGAGCAGCCGCTGAAAGTGGCTTACCTCGGTCCTGAAGGCACCTTCACTCAAGCGGCGGCCATGAAGCACTTCGGCCACGCGGTGATCAGCAAGCCGATGGCGGCCATCGACGAAGTGTTCCGCGAAGTGGCGGCCGGTGCGGTGAACTTTGGCGTGGTCCCGGTGGAAAACTCCACCGAGGGCGCGGTCAACCACACGCTCGACAGCTTCCTCGAACACGACATGGTCATCTGTGGCGAAGTCGAGTTGCGGATTCACCACCATCTGTTGGTCGGTGAAAACACCAAGACCGACAGCATCAGCCGCATCTATTCCCACGCCCAGTCGCTGGCGCAGTGCCGCAAGTGGCTGGATGCACACTACCCGAACGTCGAGCGCGTCGCGGTTTCCAGCAACGCCGAAGCGGCGAAGCGGGTCAAGGGTGAGTGGAACTCGGCGGCGATTGCCGGCGACATGGCCGCAGGCTTGTACGGGCTGACCCGTCTGGCCGAGAAAATCGAGGATCGCCCGGACAACTCCACGCGATTCCTGATGATCGGCAGCCAGGAAGTGCCGCCAACCGGCGACGACAAGACGTCGATCATCGTCTCCATGAGCAACAAGCCGGGCGCGCTACACGAGTTGCTGGTGCCGTTCCACGACAATGGCATCGACCTGACACGCATCGAGACACGTCCTTCGCGTAGCGGTAAATGGACCTACGTGTTCTTCATCGACTTCGTCGGCCATCACCGCGATCCGCTGGTAAAAGGTGTGCTGGAAAAGATCAGTCAGGAAGCAGTGGCACTTAAAGTGTTGGGTTCCTACCCGAAAGCCGTTCTCTAAGGGGTAGCAAATGAGTGGCAACTTCCTCGCTCTGGCACAGCCGGGCGTGCAACAACTGTCGCCTTACGTTCCGGGCAAGCCCGTGGACGAACTGGCGCGCGAGCTGGACATCGATCCGGCCAGCATCGTCAAACTGGCGAGCAACGAAAACCCGTTGGGCGCCAGTCCAAAGGCTTTGGCGGCCATTCGCGAAGAATTGGCCGAGCTGACCCGTTATCCGGATGGCAACGGTTTTGCGCTCAAGACCCTGCTGGCCGATCAGTGCCGCGTCGAACTGAATCAGGTGACGCTGGGCAACGGTTCCAACGACATCCTGGAACTGGTCGCGCGTGCCTATCTGGCGCCGGGCCTGAATGCGGTGTTCAGTGAGCATGCGTTCGCGGTCTATCCGATCGTCACCCAGGCCGTCGGTGCGACGGCCAAAGTGATCCCGGCCAAAGACTGGGGCCATGATCTGTCGGCCATGCTGGCCGCGATCGATGCCGATACCCGTGTGGTCTTCATCGCCAACCCGAACAACCCGACCGGGACCTGGTTTGGCGCCGAAGCGCTGGACGAGTTCCTGCAGGATGTGCCGGAGCACGTGCTGGTGGTGCTGGACGAGGCCTACATCGAATACGCCGAAGGCAGCGACTTGCCGGATGGCCTCGACTTCCTGGCGGCGTACCCGAACCTGCTGGTTTCGCGCACCTTCTCCAAGGCCTACGGCCTGGCAGCGTTGCGCGTTGGTTACGGCTTGTCCACGGCGGTGGTTGCCGACGTGCTGAACCGTGTGCGTCAGCCATTCAACGTCAACAGCCTGGCCCTGGCCGCTGCGTGCGCTGCGCTGCAGGACGCCGAGTACCTGGCTGAAAGTCGCCGCCTGAACGAAGCCGGCATGCTGCAGCTGGAAGCGGGTTTCCGTGAGCTGGGGCTGAGCTGGATCCCGTCCAAGGGCAACTTCATCTGCGTCGATCTCGGCCGTGTTGCCTTGCCGGTCTTCCAGGGCTTGCTGCGTGAAGGCGTGATCGTGCGTCCGGTGGCCAACTATGGCATGCCGAACCACTTGCGCATCACCATCGGCCTGCCGGCGGAAAACAGCCGCTTCCTTGAGGCGCTGACCAAGGTTCTGGCTCGTGGTTGATGTCACTGCTCTGCAATCTGCTGAACCTATGATCGGTCGCCTGGTGGTGGTCGGTCTGGGGTTGATCGGCGGTTCGTTTGCCAAGGGGCTGCGTGAAAGCGGCCTGTGCCGCGAAGTGGTGGGCGTCGATCTCGATCCGCAGTCGCGCAAGCTCGCGGTCGAGTTGGGCGTGGTGGATCGCTGCGAAGAAGACCTGGCCGTTGCCTGCCAGGGCGCCGGCGTGATTCAACTCGCGGTGCCGATCCTGGCCATGGAAAAGATGCTCGGCCGGTTGGCCGGCATGGACCTTGGGCAAGCGATTCTGACGGATGTCGGCAGTGCCAAGGGCAACGTCGTGCGCGCCGCGACCGAGGCGTTTGGCGGCATGCCGGCGCGTTTCGTGCCGGGCCATCCGATTGCCGGTTCCGAGCAGAGCGGGGTGGAAGCCTCCAATGCCGAACTGTTCCGTCGCCATAAAGTGATTCTGACGCCGCTGGACCAAACCGATCCGGCCGCGCTGGCCGTGGTCGACCGGTTGTGGCGTGAACTGGGCGCCGATGTCGAGCACATGCAGGTCGAACGTCACGACGAAGTGTTGGCGGCGACCAGCCATTTGCCGCACTTGCTGGCGTTCGGTTTGGTCGATTCGTTGGCCAAGCGCAATGAAAACCTTGAGATCTTCCGTTACGCTGCCGGCGGTTTCCGCGATTTCACGAGAATCGCGGGAAGTGACCCGGTCATGTGGCACGACATCTTCCTCGCCAACCGCGAAGCTGTCCTGCGCACGCTTGATACATTTCGCAGCGACCTCGACGCCTTGCGCGACGCGGTCGATGCAGGGGATGGGCACCAATTGTTGGGCGTGTTCACGCGCGCCCGGGTTGCCCGCGAACATTTCAGTAAAATCCTGGCTCGCCGGGCTTATGTGGACGCTATGAACTCCAACGACCTGATTTTCCTGGGACAACCTGGTGGCCGCCTGACTGGGCGGATTCGTGTACCGGGCGATAAATCGATTTCCCACCGTTCGATCATGCTCGGCTCCCTGGCCGAAGGCGTCACCGAAGTCGAAGGCTTCCTCGAGGGCGAAGACGCTCTGGCGACCTTGCAGGCCTTCCGCGACATGGGTGTCGTGATCGAAGGTCCGCACCACGGTCGCGTGACCATCCACGGCGTCGGCCTGCATGGCCTGAAGCCTGCGCCGGGCCCGATCTATCTGGGCAACTCCGGCACTTCGATGCGTCTGCTGTCCGGCCTGCTGGCTGCGCAGAACTTCGACAGCACCTTGACCGGTGATGCCTCGCTGTCCAAGCGTCCGATGAATCGCGTGGCCAATCCGCTGCGTGAAATGGGCGCCGTGATCGAGACCGCCGCTGAAGGTCGTCCACCGATGATCATTCGTGGCGGTAACAAGCTCAAAGGCCTGACCTACACCATGCCGATGGCCAGTGCCCAGGTTAAATCCTGCCTGCTGTTGGCCGGTCTGTACGCTGATGGCAAAACCACCGTCACCGAGCCTGCACCGACGCGCGACCACACCGAGCGCATGCTGCGCGGCTTCGGCTACCCGGTCAGCGTCAACGGCGCTACGGCGTCGGTCGAATCCGGGCACAAGCTGACTGCGACCCACATTGAAGTGCCGGGCGATATTTCGTCGTCGGCGTTCTTCCTGGTGGCGGCGTCCATTGCCGAAGGTTCCGAGCTGGTGCTCGAGCATGTCGGCATCAACCCGACCCGTACCGGCGTGATCGACATTCTGCGTCTGATGGGCGCTGACATCACTCTGGAAAACCAGCGTGAAGTCGGCGGCGAACCCGTAGCGGACCTGCGCGTGCGTGCAGCTAAACTCAAAGGTATCGAGATTCCCGAAGCGCTGGTTCCATTGGCCATCGACGAATTCCCGGTGCTGTTCGTGGCGGCGGCCTGTGCCGAAGGGCGCACCATCCTGCGTGGCGCCGAAGAATTGCGCGTCAAGGAATCGGACCGGATCCAGGTCATGGCCGATGGCTTGCTGGCACTGGGCGTCAAATGCGAACCGACCCCGGACGGCATCATCATCGACGGCGGCCTGATCGGCGGCGGCGAAGTGCATGGTCACGGCGATCACCGGATTGCCATGGCTTTCAGCGTGGCATCGCTGCGTGCCACTGCGCCAATTCGCATCCATGACTGTGCCAACGTCGCAACGTCGTTCCCGAACTTCCTGGCGCTGTGCGCGCAGGTCGGTATCCGTGTTGCACAAGAGGCTCAGTCGTGAAAAACATCGCACCGGTCATCACCATCGATGGGCCAAGCGGCTCCGGCAAGGGCACGGTAGCTGGCATTCTGGCCAAGCGTCTGGGCTGGAACCTGCTGGATTCCGGTGCGCTTTATCGGTTGCTGGCCTTCGCTGCGCACAATCACGGTGTCGACCTCACCAATGAAGAATTGCTGAAAAAACTTGCCGCTCATCTGGATGTGCAGTTCATCGCGGCGACCGACGGTCAGTTGCAGCGCATCATTCTCGAGGGCGATGAAGTCAGCGATGTGATTCGCACCGAAAGCATCGGCTCCGGCGCCTCGCAAGTCGCGGCGTTGCCCGCAGTGCGCGAGGCGCTGCTGCAGCGCCAGCGTGCATTCCAGGAAGCGCCGGGCCTGGTGGCCGATGGTCGCGACATGGGTACGGTGGTTTTTCCGGATGCACCGTTGAAGATTTTCCTTACCGCCAGTGCCGAGGAGCGTGCGCGCCGTCGATACTTGCAGTTGAAGGGCAAAGTCGATGGTGTTAGTCTGTCGAGTCTGCTAGATGAGATACGTGCACGCGATGAGCGTGACACCCAGCGAGCGGTAGCCCCGCTCAAACCGGCGGCTGACGCCATACAGCTGGATTCCACGGAATTATCCATCGACCAGGTGCTGGAACGCATCATGAGCGAGATCGCCATTCGCGATATCGCCGGGTGACCAAGAAGGCCGCAGGGGACCAGTCATAGTCCTGTGGCGCTTCTTTTAAATGAAACTAACCCACACCGTCTGGGGTGTGGAGATGGGCGTATTCTTCGCCCTCATCAACAGGAATTAAAATGAGCGAAAGCTTTGCGGAACTCTTTGAAGAAAGCCTAAAAACCCTGAACCTTCAGGCAGGCTCCATCATCACCGGTGTTATCGTTGATATCGATTACCAAGCTCGCTGGGTAACCGTTCACGCTGGCCTGAAGTCTGAAGCACTCATCCCGCTTGAGCAGTTCTACAACGACGCTGGCGACCTGACTATCAACGTCGGTGACGAAGTTCACGTTGCGCTGGACTCGGTTGAAGACGGCTTTGGTGAAACCAAGCTGTCCCGTGAAAAAGCCAAGCGCGCTGAATGCTGGATTGTTCTGGAAGCTGCCTTCGCAGCCGAGGAAGTGGTCAAGGGCGTTATCAACGGTAAGGTTAAAGGCGGCTTCACTGTCGACGTTAACGGCATCCGTGCGTTCCTGCCAGGTTCCCTGGTTGACGTCCGTCCTGTGCGCGATACTACGCACCTGGAAGGCAAAGAGCTGGAATTCAAGGTCATCAAACTCGACCAGAAACGCAACAACGTTGTCGTTTCCCGTCGCAGCGTCCTCGAAGCCGAGAACTCCGCCGAGCGTGAAGCTCTGCTGGAATCCCTGCAGGAAGGTCAGCAAGTCAAAGGTATCGTCAAAAACCTCACCGATTACGGCGCATTCGTCGATCTGGGTGGCGTGGACGGCCTGCTGCACATCACCGACATGGCTTGGAAGCGCATCAAGCATCCTTCCGAGATCGTCAACGTTGGTGACGAAATCGACGTTAAGGTTCTGAAATACGATCGCGAACGCAACCGTGTTTCCCTGGGCCTGAAGCAACTGGGCGAAGATCCATGGGTTGCTATCAAAGCCCGTTACCCAGAAAGCACTCGCGTTACCGCTCGTGTAACCAACCTGACCGACTACGGCTGCTTCGCTGAGCTGGAAGAAGGCGTTGAAGGTCTGGTACACGTTTCCGAAATGGACTGGACCAACAAGAACATCCACCCTTCGAAAGTCGTACAAGTCGGCGACGAAGTGGAAGTTATGGTTCTGGACATCGACGAAGAGCGTCGTCGTATCTCCCTCGGCATCAAGCAGTGCAAATCTAACCCATGGGAAGATTTCTCTGGCCAGTTCAACAAGGGCGATAAAATCTCCGGCACCATCAAGTCGATCACCGATTTCGGTATCTTCATTGGTCTGGACGGCGGCATCGACGGTCTGGTTCACCTGTCCGACATCTCCTGGAACGAAGTGGGCGAAGAAGCCGTTCGCCGCTTCAAGAAGGGCGACGAGCTGGACACCGTTATCCTGTCGGTTGACCCAGAGCGCGAGCGTATCTCCCTGGGTATCAAGCAACTGGAAAGCGATCCGTTCTCCGAGTACGTTCAAGAGAACGACAAAGGCGCAATCGTTAAAGGCATCGTGAAAGAAGTTGACGCTAAAGGCGCCATCATCACTCTGGCCGACGATATCGAAGCGACTCTGAAAGCCTCCGAAATCAGCCGTGACCGCGTTGAAGACGCGCGCAACGTTCTGAAAGAAGGCCAGGAAGTAGAAGCCAAGATCATCAGCGTTGATCGTAAGAGCCGCGTAATTCAGCTGTCGATCAAATCGAAAGACGATGCTGAAGAGAAAGAAGCCATCCAGAGCCTGAAAACTGCTCCGGAAGGTGAAGCTGCTGCTGACACCACCATGGCGGCACTGCTGCGCCAGGCAATGGCCAAACAGAACTAAGTTCTGCTTGATCATTAAAAAGGGCGACTTCGGTCGCCCTTTTTTGTGCCTGCGATTCGGTGCGGGCAGTAACCATATCGCACGACATTGTTCGCCCGTGAAACCAATAGCCCCCAAAAGCTGTCTCTTTCTTTAATCGGATCAATCGTTTATTTGCAGCTAGTCTTTAGTCAGAAGCGAACGACAGTCGGGCAGGGCGCCCGGCATAAGGAAATGAATGAACAAGCTCGTTGTCGCACTAGCCGTTCTGACATTGGCGGGTTGTACCACTAATGCGAAGACTCACGCCTCACGTGGGGTTAGTGGTATCGAGATCGATTGTTCGGGGTTGGGGTCGGGGTGGGAGAAGTGTCACAAACGCGCTGCCAAGGAGTGCAAGGGCGCTGGCTACAAGGTGGTCACGAGATCTGATGACGCCAAAGACGAAGATGAGTATCCCTTTGGCTTCAACCCGGCAGGTTATGTGACACGCACCATGCTGGTTATCTGCAGATGAGCAGGTCGGGCTTGATCAGGCTTCTGTTCTGAAATCGGCATCCCATTGCTGGCGAAGATATGTCAAAGCTCGGGCTGTTCAAATTCCTTCGGGCATGCTAAAACCTTTGAAGCGCTTTTCCTAGCTGCTTGAAAAAGAAGGGAAAAATATGACGAAGTCGGAGTTGATCGAACGAATTGTCACCCATCAAGGGCTGCTCTCATCAAAGGATGTGGAGCTGGCTATCAAGACCATGCTTGAACAAATGTCCCAATGTCTGGCCACCGGTGATCGCATCGAGATCCGTGGATTTGGCAGCTTCTCCCTGCACTACCGCGCACCGCGCGTAGGCCGCAATCCGAAAACCGGTCAGTCCGTCAGCCTTGACGGCAAATTCGTTCCCCATTTCAAGCCGGGGAAAGAGTTGCGGGATCGGGTAAATGAAGAAGAGGAAGAAGTTTGAAATCCAGACAGGGAGGGGCTCATGAGTAGCTTGAAGCGCGTGCTGGTTATGGTCGTTCTACTGTTGCTGGTGCTGGCGATACTGGCTTTTGTGCTTGAGAACCAGCAGTCGGTTTCCTTGCTGTTCCTTGGATGGGCTGGGCCGCAGCTACCAGTTTCCGTTGTCGTGGTGGTTTCATTGCTGATAGGGATGGTCGCAGGGCCTGCGATTGGCTGGATCGTTGGTCGCACCGCAAGAGTGCGGCGCAAGCGTCTGGTTTGATCTACAACGATGGAAGCGTCACCGGTTACTTCCAGTGGTTGGCCGGAGGAGGGGGCTAGTGCCATCCCCCATCCCCCATCTCCATTTTCTGATTCGGCTGTTAAGCCTCTTTTTCCCCAGCCTTGAACTTGACGGCTAAAACTACCAACGGCAGATAAGCCAGGCACACTCCCGACAGGCCATCCAGTTTGCCGCTCCCGACCACCAGGGCGATCGGTAACAGCCAGCACAGATTGATCGCTGCGACCGTCAGGGTGACTGGCAAGTGCTTGCCAAACTGGCGGGAGGCAAATTGATAGGCATGGCTACGGTGGGCTTCATAGACCTTGTCACCCCTGAACAAGCGGCGAAGCAAAGTCCACGTAGCATCAACAATGAACACGCCGAGCAAAATCAACCAGCTCCAGAGAAGCTGTGGTGCCGTCCAGGCAGCCTGCAACGACAGTACCCCCAAGGTAATGCCCAGGAAACCGCTGCCGGCATCACCCATGAAAATCCGCGCCCTGGGGAAGTTCCAATACAGGAAGCCTGCTACCGCAAAAGCCAGTAACAGAGGCAACAGCGCCGCCAGTTCATTCCCCGCCAGCCAGTACAACAGCGCACCGCTCAGGCATACACAGATAGCTTCGACACTGGCAATGCCGTCAATCCCGTCCATAAAGTTGTACAGGTTCAGCAGCCACACCAGATAAACGGCTGCCAACGCATGACCGATCCATCCCAGGTCGAGCGCGAATCCAAACAGTGTCAGCGGCGGCAAGCCACCTATCCAGAACAGCGCCCAAGTGGCTGCAATGAAGTGGCCCAGCAAGCGCCAACGAGCGCTGATATGGCCGTGATCATCCAGAAACCCCAGTACCGCAATACCGACGCCTGCGCCCAGTAATGCCCAGGTCAGAGGCCAGGCAACGAAGCCCAGACTGGCCGTCCACATCAATGCCAGCAGAAAGCTCACTACGATCGCTACACCACCACCTCTTGGTGTCGGCACGACGTGCGAGCTGCGCGCATTCGGTATGTCGATCAGGCTTCGAGCCAATGCGTACCGGCGCAGGGCGCCAGTCAGAAAAAGTGCGACAACGGCCGCAGCCGGTAACAGCCACCACATATTCATTGAGTGTGTAGTTCCAAAAAGTGTTTAGCCGTGTCGCGCAGCGCTTCATCGACGCTGACCGGCGGTTTCCAATTCAATAGTTCACGAGTCTTGCTGATATCGACCTGAAGTGAGCCGCACAAACGCTGGGCCAGTGCTTGCTTGCCCAGGAGTGTCGCGCCGGTTTCAAGCATCCAGCTCGGCACCGGCAGCAAGCGCGCAGGCTTGCCCAGGGCCGTCGCCATTCGACGCAACAACATGGTAGTCGAAAGATCCTCACCATCACTCACAAGGAAGGTCTGGTTTGCTGCTGCGAAGTGCTCGGTGCACGTCACAATCAGGTCAACCAGGTTATCCAGGGCAACGAGGCTGCGTTGGTTGTGAATGGCGCCAAACGGCAGGGGGACGCCTTTGTCCAGCCAGCGCATCATGCTGAGGAAGTTGGCTCGCACGCCAGGCCCATAAACCAGCACCGGACGAATAATCACCACTTCCATGCCGGTTTCAGCCGCCAGCGCTCTCAGGGCATGTTCCGCTTCCATTTTGGAAATGCCGTAAGGGTCGCTTGGCGCCTCCTCTCCATCGGCAACGTAAGGCTTGCCGAGAGCCGTGCCTTCGCCATTGACCTTGATTGAGCTGAGAAAAATGAAGCGCTTGACCCCGGCGTCAGCGGCCTGCCGAGCCAGATTGAGCGTTCCTTCGACGTTAACCTTGCGATATTCGGCAAGGGGGTCGGAGGATTCGTCACTCATGACGTGTACGCGAGCAGCCAACTGGATGACCAGATCCTGGTCCTTCAACAATCCCTGCCAATCCTGATCGGCCGACAGCCCATTGACCAGGCTCTGTGTCACACGCGAGTCGAGATCAACCTTCAACTTGCGTACGGCGGCGGTAATTTCGTGGCCACGCTCAAGCAGCGGAGCGACTAGCCCGCTGCCGACAAAGCCGCTGGCCCCTGACAGAAGAATGCGCATGATTAACGAGCCTCCTTCAGGGAAAGAATGTCTTGCGACATCTCGCGCATGATATTGCCGCGGGCAAAACGCTCGACGAAGGCATGCCGCGGGCTGGTCAGAATATTCAGGTTCTCGAAAGACCTGGTTGCAGCATCCACATCGCAAGGTTCGAAGACGGCTGTATTTTCGATTTGTTCAGCGACAAAGCTTGCCGCGTAACCCGAAATACCGGCCCAGATCGGTTTACCCAGCGCGGCGTATTCAAACAGTTTGGACGGCAAGACCTTGCGGAACGCGTCGTAGTCATTGAGGTGCAGGAACAGCACATCTGCCGACTGATAGACCTGAATCAGTTCATTGCGCTTGACTGGGTTCAACAGCTCAACGTTAGTGCAGCCGGCTGAACTAATAGCCTCCTTCAGGTGAGCGAGTCTCCCTCCATCACCGATCACTCGAAATCGCAACTTCCCCTCAAGGCGTTTGGCTAGCGCAGGAATGATCGTGTGCAGCCCTTGGCCTTCACCGATGTTTCCGGCGTAGACCACGTCCAGGACCGGATTCAGACTCGCAGAGCTCTCGACAGGCTGGACATCCAGGAACTCGTCATCGATACCGTTTGTGAACAGCGAGTAGTGCTGGTCCGGATACCGGGATTTGAAGTAAGGGAGAAAACCGGCGGAAACCAGATTGACCTTCTTGGCCGACTTGATGGTAAAACTTTCAAGTAGCGAAAGCATGGGCTTGAGCAGCCAGATCAGCTTCTTCGGCAGAATATCCTTGATCGTGTCGACAAAAATATCGCGAATGTCCAGATAAAGCGGAGTCTTTTTCTGGCGGGCGATGAGGGCGCCCAGCGACGCGGTCATCAGGCGCGAAGAGGTCGCATAGATAAGGTCATATTGTTTGTTCTGAACAATTTTGCGCACGCCGTTCGCGTAAACCAGAAAAGCCTTGGCTTGATCTGCCATACCGCTTTTGTGGGCCGGCAATGCGATTCGGCGAATGGTCAGGCGAGGATGCTCTTCCAGTTCCGGCGCTTCGCTGCTGAACGAGCTGTAGCGGTTTGGCAAGGTTGTAATCAGCTCGATATGCGCGTGCGCTGGCAGTTTCTCGAGAAGCGCCTTTACCAATGCCGTCGTACGAAACGATCCGGCAGATAAATCAGGCTGGTAGTAAAAGCTCAGGATTAAAAGTTTCAAATAAACCTCACCAAGTTATACGGGTGGTCAGCGTGTTCGACGACAGCTCAGCGACGATGCACTGGTTCGGAACAGACTTGCCAAATTCTGGATGCCACGTTGAAGTAACTACGTTGATCTTGGTTGCACCCTCCAGGAAAACGGAAGCAACCTGGCCGCCGGGAAGGGTGATCGTCAATTGCCCGCCATTTTGAACAACCAAGGCCTCGGGGTGTACAAAAAACCTGGCTTTCGCTCGGTTAAAACTTCCTGTGAGCGAATCCGTGATCTGCAACTCGTCAACTTTTGCGAGCCATTCACGGGTGTGCAGGTTTTTCCCTTTCAAACGCTTGTAACCATCATGACTACAGCGGACGCGGACGATGCCATCGGCCTGGTCGAACGTATCCAGCGCAACACGCGCACGCCGGGCAACCCTGAAGCCGGCCCAGACTTCGGAGGAACTCTCGCCGTCCACTTCGACGGTGTTGTGTGCTGCTGTACTGCGTTGGCGATGACGTTCGCGGTCTTCGCCGTACTGCGATGTTCCGGAGTTAACGAAGACGCGCTGACCAAAGAGGCTGAGTTCGAAACTCAGGGTATCGGCATGGGTATGCCCCGGTTGGTAGTCGGGGGCCACCTGCGCAAGGTTCAATAGCGCCTTGCATTGATTGCCAAAATCAATCGAGACGTAGCCGCTTTCGGCGTGATGTTCGGCCGAGACAGCAGTGGCAGTGCTGTTTTTTTGCTCTGGCAGGCAATTGAGCAGGCGTGCGTATGTTTCGATATCGTGCAGCGCGGGAGCGATGCCGAACGCCGAATCGTTAAAGAAAGGGATGCCACCGTCGGGGTGCTGGAGGCTGCGTAGCCAGACGATGCCTCGTTCGACAACGTGCTTCCATTCGTCCAGTCGGTTTCTTAGTGGTGCAAGTTTGGTATGGGTGGCCAGGTTCACCAGGTCGCACATGTCCCACAACAGGGAGGCGTGGTACATGGGGGACAATTCAAAGTGCGCGCCGTCCGCCAGAAACTGCTCCTTGACCTCGCTATCCAGAATCTCCAGTCCCAGCGACTGCCAGCGTTCAGCATGAGCGCCTTCCAGGAAGGTGCCGGCAAACACGAGCGCCTTGCCGTTCACGAACAGATGGTTTGCCAGGATGTGATATTCCACCTGTTCGGACAGGGCATGGGTTTGCATGGCGAGGCTGTCCAGCCAATGGCCTTCCAGGCTCGGCTGTCTCTGCAGCCACTTCACCAGGTTCACGATGCGCAGAGAGAGCGTATAGGGTTCCCATCCGCAACCGCCGAAGGGAGGGTTATTCACAATCCAGCTGTTGACCAGGCGGGTGTCGAATGCAGTGGATGCCTGGTCGGATGCCGCCAAATGATCGAGGTAATGCAGGTTGTATTGCCAGATTTTCGGGAGTGTCGTGTTGCTCCACTCGATGGGCGATTTCATGCCCATGAAGTCGAACTGCTCGTCCGTCGTAAAGCGGGACGCACTCCAGCCTGGGGCTTTTGCCAGATCAAAGGCCGATCGCTTGCCGAATCCGGTTGCCGTAAAGGGTTTTACTTTGGCGAAACGGTAATAGATCCGGTAGAAAATCTGCTTCAACCGTAACATTTTGGCTGTGTGGTAGAGCTTGAAAAGCCGAGATGTCAGCGCATTGCCCATAAAAATCACTTAAATAATGAAAGATGTCGTCGTTTACAAGCGGACCTGGAAGCTTTTACGCAAAGTTCAGTTTCAACCAACGTTCAAAGTACAGCACCTGCCACAGCTTGTACGTGTTGTTGATTGCGCCCGAAAAATGATTCGTCACCAGCTTTTCCACTTCTTCGCGCTCTAGATACTGATAAATCCGCTCGAACTCGCTGAGCAATCGCTCCGCCCCTATCCGACGGATAATGCCGTCGAGGGGAGGGTTGAAGCCGGTTTTCGGGCGATCCACAAGAGCGGCTGGAAGCAGGCTTTTCAATAGGCTCTTCAGAGGGGCCTTTGGCGCGCCATCCTTCAGCAGTTCTGCACTTGAGGTGGCGAAACCATTGGCAACGACTCGCTCATCGAGCAAAGGCACACGCAACTCGATACTGGCGAGCATGCTCGCTTTATCGGAAACACTGAGGTTGTGGCTTAGAAAGCCTGTCAGGTCAAAGTGTTGTGCACATTTTACTTTGTCTGCGGGATCGCCCTTGTAATTGACGAGCACGGACTCAAGGCGTTGCTTGTAATGCTGTTCCCGTTTCGAGTAATCGGGGAAAAAGCCTTTCAACTCCTGCCTGGAGAAATATCCCAGCATTCGTGAATACGCCAAAGGCCAGTAACTTTCCTGGGCATAGGACACCAGTCGTTCGAATTTTTTGTCGAGCTGCTTGGGAAACAGCTTGAATTTCAGCAGAGCATTCAGCACTGGGTAGAGCCGCCGAATAAGCCCATGATGCTTCAGGACCTTGTAGCGTGGATAACCGGCGAATGCCTCGTCCCCACCCATCCCGCTGAGCATTACGGTGTAGCCGCTCTTCCTGGCTTCTGTTGATAACCGATAGGTAGCCCAGAACGTGTAATCGGAAACCAGCTCTTCCGTATTCGCTGCGACGAAATCGATCGACTCGAACACGTTGGTGTTCGAATCGAGAATCTCTGTCACCACTAGTTTCTTGCCCAGGTGTTCAGCGATATCAGCCGAGAACTTCATATCGACAGCAGAATCTTCCGTCGCTTCGTACTTGGCGAAAAACAGATCTGCCTCACCCGTGTAACTGGCCAGAATACTGGAGTCAGCGCCGCCACTGAAAAATACGCCAACCGGAACATCCGCCTCCAATTGCCGTGTCACCGCGCTGCTCACATCTGCGGCGAGGTTTTGCTCGGTCTTGAAGTTCATCACAGTCTGGTAACGCTGGGTCTCGCAAGCGCCCGTGAGCAGATCGAACTCAAGGTAAGTCCCGGGCATCAATTTTTTGATGGCTTTGTAGCCGGTGTTCGGTTCGTAGAGGAAACCGTTATTGAAGAACTCGAAAACGTCATCGTGATCAATATCGGCGGTGACCTCCGAATAACTCTTGAGGCCGCGTATTTCCGAGCAGGCATAGATGCCGTTCGTGCTGGAGTAGCAGTACACAGGCTTGATCCCGATAACATCTCTTACCAGGAAGAATTTATTTCTGGCTTCATCCAGGATGACAAAAGTGAACATGCCTTCAAGCAGTTTGAAAGCGTGTTCCTTGTGCTCAACATAAAGCTGAAGAATGACCTCTGTATCCGAGGTGCCCTTGAATGAGTAGCCTTTTTCGATCAGCTGATTACGCAGTTCATGATGGTTGAATACCTCACCATTGAATACGATGCTGACGCCATTGCCGGCGAACATTGGCTGACTGCCGGTCGGCGAAAGGTCCAGGATGCTGAGCCTGTTATGTCCGAGGCCTACCTGGTAGTCCCCGACACTGGCGAAGTAAGTACCAGACGCATCCGGGCCGCGATGTTTGGTGACGGCCAGGCTTGATTCCAGCTGGCTCTGAACTCCGAGGACCTCGCGTTTAACAGCAAAAAAACTTAGGCCGCACATTATACAGATAGCTCCACATTTTTTTGATCGGCAGGCTCATGCCCAACAGGCTTTTCTTTGGTTTGAGTCGAGGCCGTGTGTGAATGTACGGCATGGGCGCTAGACGCACGGTTCTCTCGGGACCACTTATGCGCGAAGACCACTCCCCAGGCAGCAGCAAGCAACAGGTTGAACGAAATCAGACGGAATACCGCGAAAAACAAACCATAGACCGCCAGTGTCATGACGGCTGCACGAACAACTGTTAAATGTGCAGACTCAGATCTGAGGGACGTAAGACGATAGAGAACGGGGCCTGCGATGACCAACGAATAAACCAGAAAGCCCAGCAGTCCGCCAACCATCAGCATGTAGAGCGGCCAGTTGTGTATGTACGCAACCATCTCGGTGAAGGAGACACCTTCAGAAGTTTCCCAGCGCATTCCATGCTTGATACCCATCCCGTTGCCCAGCACTGGATGGCTCAAGAACATTTCCCAGGCGATTTTGTATTCTTCAAGCCGGGACATTACGTTGAAGTCACCTTTTCGTTTCCAGGCGGCCCCCGATAACAAACTCAAGCGTCCGAGCCAAACCTGATCCATGCCAGTGGAAAAGATGAATGCAACGCCAAATACGCCCTGAGTGGCCAAATTGGCCGACAACTTTACGCGCAAGTTTTTATGGGCGAAAAATGCATAGAGCGAAAAGAGCAGCATGACCAAAAGGGCGCTGATCAGCATGCTTCTTGTGAAGGTGATCAGTACGGCTGCCATGCAAAGCATGGCCACCAAAGCGCCGACAATAGTAATCCGCCGGTCTCGTGCCAACGTGCTTACAACGAACCCTACAACCATGCCGACAGGCAGCAACGCATCTGTTGCCTGTGCCAGCAGCATGGTGATCCGGTCGCGCATCGGCCCCATGGCGTTGACGTTGTTCAAGGCCGCTTCTTGAGAGATCTTGACTTCCTCTCCGTTAGTCAGGATGAGCCAGTACGGTTGCCACATGTCGTGGTAGAAGTAGTAGAAAACGATGTAGCCGGCGGTCAGGAAAATCAGGGTTCCCACTGAAGCGCCGACCCAGCGGATCTTGCTTTCGTCACCGCTGACCAGTGCGCAGACAGGTATCAGTGCATATATAAACAGAAAGGGAATGACGCCCCTGATCCAGTCCAGCATCGGCACATGATTGTGCATGGCCACGGCCAGGTTGATGCTCAATATTCCCGCGCCTATAAGCAACGGGATACCGAAAAGGCGCAGTACGGACCTGATTCCGCAAGTGCGAAGCAACTTGATCAATGCAGCAATGAATATCACTGCCAGCAATGCGGCGAACGATATTTCTTGAGCCCCTACTGACGGTGGGGCCGGGCGCAAGGCAAAGGCCAGCGGGAATAGCGCCAACAGGCCCAGCCAAGGCGAAATAATGGCCGTCAGCACAAGCAGGGAAACACCAACAATGCCGGTGTAGAAAAGAACGCCAGGATCCTGCATAAGCAGAATGGAAATGCACGCGGCCGCTGCAATTGCCATGCTGTTTTTCATGCAGTCGTTACTACTCATTGCGATACTCCGTTCGCCATTTCAGGGGCGTATAGCTTTATAGTCTACAGAGGTCTGTCCAATCACTCGGGCTGGAATGCCGACAACGATTGAATTGTTGGGTATGTCTTTCAGTACTACGGCCGATGCTCCAATCTGGCAGTTATCCCCGATTTTAATATCGCCAATGATCTTTGCACCCGCACCGATGTAGCAGTTGTCCCCAATCACCGGGCATTTGTTGATCTCGCTGGTGACATAGCCTTCTGCAGCACCAATCGTAATTCCTTGGCCTAATACACAGCCCGTCCCGACTTTAGCGTTCGCGTGAAGTACGACACCAATGGCGCCGTAAGCGAAAATGGTGCCTTTTCCAAGATTGGCGGACACCGGAATGTATGAATTGAACAAAAGAAAAATCAGGTTGCGAATCAGGCCAGGTACGACGGGTACACGACGCTGATAAAACCAGTTTCCTACGCGATACAACTTAACTGCGTTCATTGTCAAAACCTCAAGGTGCGAAAGTCAGCCGGACGAAGCCGAAGTATCCCAACCGCAATGATCAAAAGAGAAAGCATATAAAGAACGCCCCAGATCAAATTGACGTCTTTCAATACGATTGCGAAAGGGGAGAGTACAGAGACCCAGAATATGACCGGTAGACGGATTCCTGGTCGGCACAGCAAGTGCAAAAACAATAAATAGGCAGAGAACCCAAGCGCATAAAACAGTTCTGCCTGTTTCAGGCCTTGAACGAACAGGATCATCCCGGCCACAGCCAGTACGCCCAGGACGAGGTTGGCGATGATGACTTTACGATGAAGCCCGGAAGCAACGAGATACCTTTCTGTTACCACGGCCCAGTACAGGACTGGCAGGCAAGGAAGCATCGCCAGATAAGCGGAGTATTGCGGGAAC
The DNA here is from genome assembly GCF_014852325.1 of Pseudomonas sp. PDM01. Classification (NCBI taxonomy): domain Bacteria; kingdom Pseudomonadati; phylum Pseudomonadota; class Gammaproteobacteria; order Pseudomonadales; family Pseudomonadaceae; genus Pseudomonas; species Pseudomonas sp. PDM01. The sequence continues at coordinate 293,524 of NZ_JACVBK010000006.1, read as the reverse complement.
AGCCATCCCATCGCATACCCGGACAAGCCAACCAGTGCGAAGTAGAAAAGGGCGACGGACATGATGATTCTGTATTGCTCTTGACGCTGTCCCCCGGAGACAAACGCAACAAATACAGCCCTGACATTTATAGGGAACAGGCTCGTCGCTGACTGAATGATCGACACGATCACCCGGAAGAGTCCAAGGTCCCGAACGGGCAGACTCTTCGAAAGAATGTAGGGCAGGATATTGGTAAACAGATTGAAGACCAGAGTGATGGATACCATTCTAGGCAACAAAAACAAGACGTTCTTGCAGGTGGACAATAACTGCCTGCCCACTGGCAGTTTTGCGCCATGGCTAAACAGCACTGCCACGGCAAACAGGCACGGTATCAAATTCGTCAGCAGCAGAATGTCCACGATACTCAGCGGCAGAATCTGTTGATAACTGATGAACAAGAGGACGAAAAAAACACACAGGAAGAGAACGAGGTATCCGACTATCCAGCGCTGCAAACGAAGCCCGAACAGGGAAAGCAGGCACGCTGAGCTGAGCAGCATGACACTCAGCAATAAAGGATTACCGATGTCGTCTACCAGGCTGACCACACTGAACAGTAAAAAAATCAACGTCGCCATAAATAATGAGGTGACGAGGATGTACTCGGCTTCGACACTGGCAATAAGCTGCTCGTTAACGATGTCGAGAAGTTTTTGAAATAAAAATACAAGCACATTGGCCTTGATGAACGCGCCATACGCATCCAGTCCATACAGGCCAGGAATAACAAAGTTTACAACCAGGCCACTTATCAGCGTCAGCACCTGAATTAGTAGATTGACCATGCCGGAACCTCTTAAACCTCATCATGACAAATTCGAGCACACGATCATCTAGAGTAAAAATCGCTGTCGCTTTATAGCGCAAAAAAATCAGGTGAGTGTATGACCCACCTGATTTCTGTACGCAATCAAGTTACCCCTGATTTTTCAGGTCCAGACTCCGCGGGTATCGATAACTTTCAGCGATGACAAGCGGGTTTTCGGGATGGTTTTAAACGCACTGTGATCTACGAGCAGAACGATGACGTTGGCCGAAGACAGGGCCTGATCGACCGGGCTCAGGGTTGCGATGCCTTCCAGGCGAGCAGGGAGGCGCTCGATGTTCGGCTCAACGGCCAGAACGGTGCCCGGATGATTTTTTGCAATCTGCACAGTGATCTCAAGGGATGGGCTTTCGCGCAGATCATCGATGTCCGGCTTAAACGCCAGGCCCAGACAGGCGACAGTCACATCCTTCGCTGTTTTAGCCGGGTTCTCTTGCAGGTACTTGCCGATTGCGAGCGCGACCTGATCGAGTACCCATTGCGGCTTGCTGTCGTTGACCTCCCGCGCGGCGCGAATCAAGCGCGCTTGATCCGGTGTCTTGCTCACGATAAACCAAGGGTCGACAGCGATGCAGTGACCGCCTACACCAGGGCCAGGTTGCAGGATGTTGACTCGCGGGTGGTGGTTTGCCAGGCGGATCAGTTCCCATACGCTGATGTCGAGCTTGTCGCAGATGATCGACAGTTCGTTGGCAAAAGCGATGTTGACGTCGCGGAAGCTGTTTTCGGTCAGCTTGCACATTTCTGCAGTGCGCGCGTCGGTGATGATGCATTCACCTTCCACGAACGTTTTATACAGACGCATTGCAGCATCCGAGCACTTGGCGGTCAGGCCGCCGATGATGCGGTCGTTCTCGATCAGCTCGCGCAGCACGTGACCCGGCAAGACGCGTTCAGGGCAGTGTGCAATACGAACGTCAGAGTCTTCGCCGTGCGTTTGCGGGAAGCTCAAGTCCGGGCGCGCTTCAGCCAGCCATGCGGACATTTGCTCGGTTGCGCCGACCGGAGAAGTCGATTCAAGGATGACCAGATCGCCTTTCTTCAAGACTGGAGCAATGGCTTTGCTGGCTGACTCGATGTAAGACAGGTCCGGTTCGTGGTCGCCCTTGAAAGGGGTCGGTACCGCAATAAGGAACGCATCGGCCGGTTCGGCAGTGGTGGTTGCGCGCAGATAACCTTCGGTTACCGCTGCCCGCACGACAATATCCAGATCCGGTTCGATGATGTGAATTTCACCGCGATTGATCGTTGCAACGGCGTGAGGATTAACATCGACGCCTATGACTTTTTTCTTGCGTGCGGCAAAAACTGCGGCAGTGGGCAATCCGATGTAGCCGAGGCCGACTACGGAAATGGTTTCAAAGCTCATAGGTTAGCCTCTTTTAAATTGGGAAAGAGTTTCAAGAATCCGCGCGCACGCCTTGCCATCACCGTAGGGGTTGTGAGCGAAGCTCATCTGGCTGTAAGCGTTGGAGTCCGTCAGCAGGCTGCGCAAGTTGCCCGTGATAACGTCGATGTCGGTGCCAACCAGTTTGACAGTGCCTGCCTCGACGGCTTCCGGGCGTTCAGTGGTGTCACGCATGACCAGAACGGGTTTGCCCAGCGAAGGTGCTTCTTCCTGGATGCCGCCCGAATCGCTGAGGATCAGGTAGGAGCGGTCCATCAGGTACACAAAAGGCAAATAATCCAGTGGTTCAATCAGGTGAACGTTGTCGATGCCGGCCAGGAGTCGATTGACGGGCTCGCGAACATTCGGATTGAGGTGGACGGGGTAGACGATTTCGACGTCGGGAAATTCTTTCGCCGTCGTGAGCAGTGCCTGGCAGATTTTTTCAAATCCGTCACCGAAGCTTTCGCGGCGATGGCCGGTGACCAGGATGATTCGCTTCCCTTCACCCAGGAAGGAGAATTGTTGGTGAAACTGTTGCTGCAGGGTGGCGCTGTTTTTAATTCTCGCCACGACGTCCAGCAGGGCGTCGATCACTGTGTTGCCCGTGACGTGAATGCTTTGAGCGGCGACCCCTTCCCGGAGCAGATTCTGACTGGAGGTGTCTGTCGGGGCAAAGTGCAGGGCTGCCAGAGCACCGGTCAACTTGCGGTTGGCTTCTTCTGGCCAGGGCGAATAGAGATTGCCCGTGCGCAGGCCGGCCTCGACATGAGCGACAGGGATTTGCTGGTAGTAGGCCGCCAGGGTGGTGGCGAAAGTGGTAGCAGTGTCGCCATGCACGAGGACGATGTCGGGCTTGAACTCGGCGAAGACCGATTTCATGCCTTGCAAAATAGTGGTGGTGACGTCCGTCAAGTCCTGGCCAGACTTCATGATGTTCAGATCGAAGTCAGGCGTGATCTCGAAAAGATTCAGTACCTGGTCCAGCATCTCGCGATGCTGGCCGGTTACACATACCTTGGCTTCGAAGCGTTCGTCCGCCGCGAGGCTTAACGCCAAAGGGGCCATTTTGATTGCTTCGGGGCGCGTGCCAAACACACACAAGGTTTTCAAAGTCATAGCTACACCGCTATTAAAAAATAAAAAAAATTATTGCGTGCACAGGCCTATCACGCGAATGAGAGAAGGGCGAATTCGATTGGTTTTTGCACTGTTTCCTTGTGCTGCACAGAACCGCTATTTACCGCTAACGGAGTAGCGGCGCAGGCACGCAGGGTTTTGCCGGGAGTCTGATCCACAGGCAGCCCGGTGTGCGGGCGCAGGATCATTGTCTGGCGCAGATTGTCTCTGGTTGCCAAGCGGCCATCGCCGAACCCTTCCAGTATCAGAGGAGCAAAAAACATGGGCGTCGGCGAGTGTAGGAGATGGATATCATTGTCCTTTGGGGCGCGCTGTTCAATCGATCTAATCCACCCCTTCCTGGAGACAGCCTGATCCCTCTCGAGAAGGTGCTCGCAGCGGGTCTGTTTACTTCCGCTGGCATGATCTCGATCGCGGAGTGACATCTTTGTCATCGGGGGTCAACCGTTCAGTTCGTGTTAGCCGGGTCTTTCGTCGGAGACAGAAGTTTCTTACAGCGTGTCCCTGCTCGCTCTTCTTTATCGCTAAGAACTGGAAAGCTTTTTAGGCGCCGCGGATTATAGCCTTCTTTGTTCGATGCTTTCCAAGGTTGCAGCTTGATGCGTCTTCGATGCAGTGAATTTTCTTCCAGATTGGTTGTCAGGGTGCCGGCCGATTGCCAGATGTGCCTCGCCAATCGTGAAAGGCCTGATGGCGAGAGACTATTCCTTGTGGTCATCTTGATCAGTTTTGATACAACACCGGAGGGGTGTAGCTGCGATTCTTATAGGCTGCGTGCAGTTCGGGGCATTGTATCAGGTAGGAACCGCGATTCCGGCACGTTCGTCATTTTTTACCAGCACCTGCCGGGGTAACCGAGGCCGCCCGGGTTGCCCTTGCGTTTGATGGCAGTAATTTTGCCTGCAATCAGGGATTTCTGCCGCAACACAGGTATTATATCGGGATTGCCTTCGGTAGCCTGTCAGGCCCTGCCTCCCTCCAGCTGTTTTGGTACAAGGGTGCCTGATCGAAGTTTATTTTTTGATGCAGTCCTTACGCTGGTGCGGCATTTGCCCGCGCTGGTATTTCATCGTAAATCGGCCGGTTTTCTTTGCGGGTTCAAAGGCAATAGTTTATTTTTTGATTTCAGGAGCTTGGTGAGGTGTTCGATAGGGTTATGGATAAAATAAGAGCTTTTTTGTTGAGCCTTCCGCGCCGACACAAGCGGGTCCTGCAGGTAGTTGCCGATGTTGGTTTGGTTTGGGTCTCGTTATGGATGGCTTTTGTCGTTCGTCTAGGGATCGACGAAATGAACAGCCCTGTTCAACAGCACCTCTGGTTATTTCTTAGTGCTCCCGTCGTTGCCATCCCGTTGTTTATTCGATTTGGCATGTATCGCGCCGTGATGCGTTATTTCGGTAATGATGCACTTATCGCGATAATTAAAGCCGTCAGCCTTTCTTCGCTTATTCTTGGCGTCATCGTCTATTTATATAGCAATCATCAAACGGTCGTGCCCCGCTCGATTATGTTCAACTACTGGTGGTTGAGCCTGATCATGATTGGTGGCTTGCGTTTGGCAATGCGCCAGTACTTTTTGGGTGATTGGTTCGCGGCGGCGCAACATGTGCCTTTTGCCAATCGTGATAATGGTTTGCCGAAAGTGGCCATTTACGGCGCTGGCGCCGCAGGCAACCAGCTTGTTGCGGCGCTGCGCATGGGCAGGGTGATGCGCCCGGTTGCGTTCATCGATGATGACGGAAGTATTGCCGGTCGTGTCATTTCCGGGTTGCAGGTGTTCAAGCCCAAGCATATCCAGCAACTGATTGACACGACAGGTGCTCAGGAAATCCTGCTTGCAGTCCCTTCGGCCAACCGTGGGCGCCGCCGGGAAATTCTGGGCTACCTGGAGCGCTTCCCGCTTCATGTGCGCAGCGTGCCGGGATTCATGGATCTGGCCAGCGGCCGGGTCAAGGTCGACGATATCCAGGAAGTGGACATTGCCGACCTCCTTGGGCGTGATGCGGTACCGGCTCAAGAGGACCTGCTGGAGCATTGCATCACCGGCCAGTCAGTGATGGTTACCGGTGCGGGCGGATCAATCGGTTCGGAGCTGTGCCGGCAGATACTTGCTTTAAGGCCTACGACCCTGTTGTTGTTCGAACACAGCGAGTTCAACCTTTACAGCATCCTGTCCGAGCTTGAGCAGCGAATTGCGCGTGAATCGTTGTCCGTCAAACTGCTGCCGATCCTGGGTTCTGTCCGTAACGAGAACAAGTTGCTGGACGTCATGAAGACCTGGCATGTCGATACGGTTTACCACGCTGCAGCGTATAAACATGTACCTATGGTCGAGCACAATATTGCAGAAGGCGTGTTGAACAATGTCATGGGCACGTTAAACACGGCCCAGGCTGCACTTCAGGCCGGAGTTGCAAACTTTGTACTGATTTCCACCGACAAGGCTGTTCGCCCCACCAATGTAATGGGGAGTACCAAGCGACTTGCAGAGTTGACATTGCAGGCGCTCAGCCGTGAAAAAGCACCTGTGTTGTTTGGCGACAAGTCCAGCGTGTCTCGCGTCAACAAGACCCGTTTCACCATGGTCAGGTTCGGTAATGTGTTGGGCTCGTCAGGTTCCGTGATCCCGCTTTTCCACAAGCAGATCAAGGCTGGCGGACCGTTGACCGTCACACACCCGAAAATCACCCGGTATTTCATGACCATTCCCGAGGCCGCTCAGTTGGTGATCCAGGCCGGGTCGATGGGGCAGGGCGGGGACGTTTTCGTGCTGGACATGGGCGAGCCGGTAAAAATCATCGAGTTGGCAGAGAAAATGATTCATCTGTCAGGGTTGAGTGTCCGGTCGGACAAAAATATCCACGGTGACATTTCGATCGAATTCACCGGCCTGCGCCCAGGTGAAAAGCTCTACGAAGAGCTGCTGATCGGCGACAACGTTGCGGCGACCTCGCATCCGATGATCATGACGGCCAGCGAAGATTACCTGACCTGGGATGTGCTGAAGGCGCGGTTGGGCGAATTGCTGGCAGCGGTTGATCAGGATGATTATTCGAGAGTCCGCCAGCTTCTGCGCGAAACGGTCAGCGGCTATACCCCTGACGGCGAGATCGTCGACTGGATCTATCAGCAGCGTCGCCTTGAGCCCTGATTGTTTCACATCCTGTAACTGACACATTTTTGACAGGCTCCAGACATCACCTAAGTTTGGAAGGCAGCTTCGGAAAAGCTGCTTTCCCAATTGATGTCATGGAGCTTCATTTATGCGTACTGGCTACTTCTACTCTCTGATTTTTGCCCTCCTGAGCACTGCCTCTGTCGCCGCTATTGCTGCACCTGCGGCCAAGACGGAGGCGGGCACTGCACCTCTGGTCATGGAGGTCGCTCCCAAGGTTCAGTCCGAAAAGGTTGATTTGAATCAGGCCGACGCGTCGACCCTGCAACGGGAGTTGTCCGGCATCGGAGAAGCCAAGGCCAAGGCGATTGTTACCTATCGTGAGAGTAATGGGCCGTTTGCATCGGTGGACGAGCTGCTCGAAGTGAAGGGGATCGGCAAAGCCATTCTGGATAAGAACCGCGAAAAGCTTGAGGTGAACTAAGCTTGTAATTCAGCGCCATGGGCCGGTCATTGACCGGCCTTTTTGCATTCTGGCGTACGTGGTGATTTAGCGCCTTCCGTCGGCAGATGAAAAATTACGGCTATCATATTGTGATTAAATTATGCCTATAATAAATTCGTCATCCAGCTTGGCGCTCTGAAGCGCAGGCGCTTTTCTTTTCCTTACACATTCCAGGAGCACGTCATGAATTCTGTCCAGACCCAAGGTACGGCTCTTGTCACCGGTGCTTCATCCGGGATTGGTGCCATTTACGCTGAGCGCTTGGCCGCGCGCGGTTTTGATTTGTTGCTGGTTGCACGTGACGAACAGCGTCTTCAGGCGGCGGCGAGCAAGCTGCGCGCCGAGCATGGTGTTCAGGTCGAAGTGCTGAAAGCGGATCTCACGCAAAAGGATGATGTGCTGAAACTTGAGCAACGCCTTCGCAGCGATTCGAGTATCAGTCTGCTGCTGAATAACGCGGGTGTCGCGGCAGATGGCTTGCTGGCCAACGCCGATCTGGACCAACTGGAACGTTTGATTCAATTGAACGTAACGACGGTCACGCGCCTGGCTTCGGCGGCGGCCGCCAGTTTTGCCAAAGCCGGCCGGGGTACGATCATCAACATCGCCTCGGTGGTGGCGTTGTTCCCCGAGCGCTTCAACGCCACTTACAGCGCCAGCAAGGCTTATGTGTTAAGCCTGACCCAGTCGTTGAATGCTGAGCTGGATGGCACCGGGGTCAAAGTACAAGCGGTGTTGCCAGGCGTGACGCGCACCGAAATCTGGGAGCGTTCCGGTATTGACGCAAGCCAGATCCCGGCGGACATGGTCATGGAAGCGGGCGAGATGGTCGATGCTTCGTTGTCGGGGCTGGACCAGGGAGAACTGATCACCATTCCTTCGTTGCCGGATGCCTCTGACTGGGATGCGTTTGTCGCGGCGCGTCTGGTGATGGCGCCGAATCTTTCCAAAAGCAAGGCCGCTTCGCGTTACAAGTGAGGCACTCTCCATTGGCTTGAGGTAGTTGCGGTATGAGTGAACGTCGAGTGGTTGTAACGGGCATGGGTTTGGTGTCTCCGCTGGGTAGCGGGGTCGAAGCCGTCTGGGAGCGTCTGTTGGCCGGACGTTCGGGATTGCGCAACCTGCCGGACGAAGTCGTGGCTGATCTGCCGGCCAAGGTCGGTGGCGCAGTGCCGACGCTGGCCGAAGATGCCGAGGCGGGTTTTGACCCGGATCGTGCGACGCCACCCAAAGAGCAGAAGAAGATGGACCGCTTCATTATGTTTGCCATGGAAGCGGCACGTCAGGCGCTTGAGCAAGCCGGTTGGCAGGCACAGGACGCCAATGCCCAGGAGCGTACGGCGACCATTATCGGTTCGGGGGTCGGTGGTTTCGGCGCGATTGCCGATGCGGTCCGCACCACCGACAGTCGTGGCCCGCGGCGTTTGTCGCCTTTCACCATTCCCTCCTTTCTGGTCAATCTGGCCGCGGGCCATGTGTCGATCCAGCACGGATTCAAAGGCCCCCTGGGTGCTCCGGTAACGGCGTGCGCGGCCGGGGTTCAGGCGATTGGCGATGCGGCGCGGCTGATCCGTTGCGGTGAGGCGGACATTGCGGTGTGTGGCGGTGCGGAGGCGTCGATCGATCGTGTCAGTCTCGCCGGGTTCGCTGCGGCTCGCGCATTGTCCAGTGGTTACAACGAAACCCCGGAGCGTGCTTCGCGTCCGTTCGACCGTGACCGCGATGGTTTTGTCATGGGGGAGGGCGCAGGTCTTCTGGTGATCGAATCCCTGGAGCATGCATTGGCCCGTGGCGCGCAACCGCTGGCGGAACTGGTCGGTTACGGCACCAGCGCCGACGCCTATCACCTGACCGCCGGCCCCGAAGATGGCAGTGGTGCGCGACGGGCGATGTCACTGGCGCTGGCTCAGGCGGGCGTTGCTGCGGCACAGGTGCAGCACCTCAATGCTCACGCAACCTCGACGCCGGTTGGAGATCTGGGCGAGTTGGCTGCGATCAAATCGTTGTTCGGCACGGATAACAAGATTGCGGTCACGTCGACCAAGTCGGCCACCGGGCATTTGCTCGGCGCGGCGGGCGGGATCGAGGCGATCTTCACGTTGTTGGCGATCCGTGATCAGATCGTGCCGGCCACCCTCAACCTGGATAACCCGGATCCGGCGGCGCAAGGCGTGGATATCGTCCGTGGTCAGGCGCGACCGATGGCCATCGAGTATGCGCTATCCAACGGTTTCGGCTTTGGTGGGGTCAATGCCAGCGTGCTCTTTAAACGCTGGCAGGGTTAATCCCGGGGCTTTTTGAGAAAATCGCGCGTGACGTCGAGAATCCGCTGGGCCAGATCGGCGCTCTCGACACTGCGCGACAACAGCAGCGCCCCGACCATTGCGGACATGATGAAGATGCTCTGGTCGGCGGCATCATCACCTTCAAGGGTGCCTTGTATTTGTTCGAGCCGCGCATTGAGTACTACATCGGAGGTCGGACTTGGCTGTCCGCGCAGGCCGAGTTCCGATGACATGGTCGGCAACGGGCACCCTTCATGGGGCGAAGTCTGGTGCCATTCGGACAAGTACGCGTCAATGAATGCCTCGAGTGGGCGTTCCTGAGCGAACAGTTCGGCGCAGATGACTTCCACCTCGGCGCCTGCAGCCTGCAGGGCCTTTTCTACCAGCTCATCCTTGGACTTGAAATGCGAATAGAAGCCGCCGTGAGTCAAGCCCAGCGCTTTCATCAGGGGCTGCAAGCCGGTCGCGCCAATACCGTCGCGGCGAAATCGCGCTGAAGCTTCCTTGATGATGCGTTTGTGGGTCTGAGCTTTATGGTCCTGCGAGTAACGCATCTGGTATCTCCGCAACAATGCGCCATCTTAACCAATGGAAATGGGATGGTGACTGTACTTCTATTTCTAAAAAGCATGCAGATGCGTCCAACTCCTTCATGGCGTCTCGAATAAATTGGCACGGATAGTGATTACCCGTTAGCTGACGATTGTTGAACAATCATGAGGCGATAAGAATGAATAGCGGACTGTCCCTAGCCGACCACATCACCCTGGAGTTACGCGCCGACATCATTGGCGGTCGTTTGCTGCCCGGCATGGCGCTGGTGGAAAACGATCTGGTGTCAGCCTACAACGCTTCCCGCAACACCATCCGCGAAGCCTTGCACCGGCTGGGGCAGGAAGGTCTGACCCGTTATGTGCGCAACAAAGGTGTGATGGTGCGTCGCTTGGGCGTCGACGATGTGCGGGATCTGTTCAACGTCCGCCGCACGCTGGAGTTGCAGGCCATCAGTGCCAGTCAGCCGCTGCGCGATTATCAGTCCGACCGGATGCTCGAAGCCCTGGAAGCCACCGAACTGGCCCGGGAGCGCGAGGACTGGCGCGCCGTGGGCACGCACAGCCTGGCGTTTCATCAACACATCGTCGGGTTGCTGCGCAGCCCGTTGTTCGATGAGTTCTTCACCAATGTCGTCGCGCAACTGCGCCTGGTGTTTTGCGCCGCGCCCGATGAATCACGGTTTCAGGCGCCCTGGCTGGCGCGTGACCGGCAGATTCACGAGCTGCTGGCCGAAGGCGACAAACGCGCCGCCGAGGACGCCATGAGCCGCTATCTCGACGATTCCGAGCACCTTCTGTTGCAAATGCTTGCCCCTTCTTCCCATCACTGATCGAGGATTCGTGCCATGTACAAAGACTATCCAGCGGCCTACCAAGTCAGCAAAGGTTCGGCCTTGCAGGTGGACAAAGCCTTCTATGAAAAGATCCGGGATACGAAGGAGGGGCGCACGCTGATCGAGCAGTTCGAAGTGCCGATCCGCACCGGCCGCGCCTGGAATGTCCCGGCTGGGCACGTGTTTCGCGTGACCACGCCGGTCGGCCCGCAAGTCGGGGATTTCAACGTCTGGAATGCCAACGATCCGCGTGAACGCTTGTGGGCTTCACGCACGCGGCAGTTGCAGGGGGCGCATGTCAGCACTCACGACCGGCTCTGGTCGAACCTGCCATTCTTGCGGCCGCTGGTGACCATCACCGATGACAGCCTGGCCGACTACGGCATTGACGAACATGGTGGGCGCCTGCACGACTTGCTCGGCACCCGCTGCGATCCCTATGTGAACAAAATGCTCACCGGCGAAGACTTCCACCATCACTGCCACTCCAACCTGACCCGCGCAGTGTTGCCCCATGGCCTGACCGAGTTCGACGTGCATGACGTGCTGAACATTTTCCAGTGCACCGGCCTCAATCACGACGACATGTACTTCATGAAAGCCTGTCCGGCGCAGAAGGGCGACTACCTGGAATTCTTTGCCGAGATCGATCTGCTGTGCGCGCTGTCGACCTGCCCGGGGGGCGATCTGTCGCTGGCCATGTGGGGGCCGGACGCGCAGGACCCGCTGAGCGTGTGTCGCCCGCTTGGGGTGGAGATCTACAAACTGGAGGATTCACTGCTCGAAGGCTGGAGTCAGCCGGAGCGTGCGGCGTACAAAGGGCTGCATGGCTTGCACATCGCCAAGGCCGATTGGGAAAAATAACCGTCACCTGTAGGAGCGAGCCTGCTCGCGATGGACGTTAACGATAACGCGTTTATTCTGAATAAACGCGTTGTTCTCAGGTGCATCGCGAGCAGGCTCGCTCCTACAGGGATCAGGTTTTTTCAGCGGTCCTGCGCATCCTTGGCATCCGCTTGCGCGTTGCGTTCAGCGACGCGTTTGCGTTGCTCATCGGTCAGTTCGACCTTGTGGGCGGTGTCGCGCAACAACATCAAACCACCCACGATCGAGCCGATTGCAACGATCAGAATCAACCAGGCATACCAGGGCATAGGGCTCTCCTTGAGGGCAGGCCGATTGGCGGGTTTCGCCAATCGATCGTGCATACCACTTTGAGCGATTCAATTTCGCAGTGGTTCCATTCTATGCCTGATCGACTCGCAACACCTGCTGCGATTCAGAGCCCGGTCAACATCGCGTCCGCCGGTGCATCGGCGCGCAATTGCGCGGTCAGCATGAAGTACACGAAACCCACGGCCATGAAGCCGAGGAAAATCAGGCCGATCAGCGCGTTGAACCATGCCATCGCCACCAGGCACACCACCGCCAGCGCCAGTGCAATGGCCGGCACCAACGGATAGCACGGCGCGCGGAAAGTGCGCTCCAGGTTCGGCTCGGTTTTACGCAGCTTGAACAGGCTCAGCATGCTCATGATGTACATCACGATCGCGCCGAACACTGCCATGGTGATCATCGCGGCGGTGAGCGTCATGCCGCCGAGGTTGATCAAGCCGTCGCTGTAGATCGCCGCGATCCCGATGACACCACCGGCGATGATTGCCCGGTGCGGCGTCTGGAAACGCGAGAGTTTGGCCAGCGACGCCGGCAGGTAACCGGCTCGCGCAAGGGCGAAGAACTGCCGCGAGTAACCGAGGATGATCCCGTGGAAACTCGCCACCAGACCGAACAGGCCGATCCACACCAGCATGTGCAACCAGCCGGAGCTTTCGCCGACCACGGTTTTCATCGCTTGCGGCAGCGGGTCGTTGATGTTCGACAAAGTGCGCCAGTCGCCGACGCCGCCGGCAAAGAACATCACGCCCATGGCCAACAACACCAGGGTCAAAATGCCGCTGATGTACGCCTTGGGAATCGTGCGTTTCGGGTCCTTGGCTTCTTCGGCGGCCATGGCGGCGCCTTCGATGGCGAGGAAAAACCAGATGGCAAACGGAATCGCTGCGAACATCCCGGCAATCGCCGGTGCGCCGAACACATCGGAGCCGGCCCAGCCGTTCAGCGCGAAGTTACTGAAGCTGAACGCCGGCGCAACCACGCCCATGAACACCAGCAATTCAGCCACCGCGAGTACGCAGACTACCAGCTCGAAGGTTGCCGCCAGTTTCACCCCGAGGATGTTCAGGCCCATGAACACGATGTAGGCGCCGACCGCTGCGTGTTTCGGGTCGAGGGCGGGGAATTGCACGTTGAGGTAGGCGCCGATCGCCAGTGCGATGGCCGGTGGGGCGAAGACGAATTCGATCAGCGTCGCCAGTCCGGCGATCAATCCGCCTTTCTCGCCAAAGGCGCGGCGGCTGTAGGCAAAGGGACCGCCGGCGTGGGGAATCGCCGTGGTCAGCTCGGTGAAGCTGAAGATGAAGCAGGTGTACATCGTGGCGACCATGAAGGACGTCACCAGAAAACCAAGTGTGCCCGCCACGCCCCAGCCGTAACTCCAGCCGAAATACTCACCGGAAATCACCAGCCCGACCGCGATGCCCCACAGGTGCAGCGTGCCCAGCGTGGGTTTGAGTTGTGTGTTCATGCGTTTGCTCCCTGAACGGTTTGGACAGCTCGGGGGAGGGCGTGTGCAGTGGGCGTGCCAGTGTGGTGATGGCCGTCGTAAAGCGCAAAAAGGTGTCGTATCGGGGATGTTCGGCGCTGGATGGATGGGTTTTATGCATCAGTTGGGGGCGTTGGTGTCTGTTATGCCGTCTTCGCGGGCAAGCCTCGCTCCTACAGGGGATCGGCGCATTCAAAACTGTAGGAGCGAGGCTTGCCCGCGAAGGGGCCCGCAAAAACACCGCTGTAACGCCCGCATAAACCCACTCTTTACACTTTCTTTATGCACAGCCAACCCCCTCGATCTCGCTCCTTTACAGCCTTCCTTCCGACAATGACTCCACACGCGGCAATACGCCGTAACACGGAGAACTTCCATGAGCGTTCTGGACGGGGTGTCACTGCTGTTGGCAGTGGGGCTGTTCATTTATCTGTTGGTTGCGCTGTTGCGCGCGGACCGGAACTAGGAGCGGCTATGCACAGTTATGACTATTGGCTGATCCTGGCCTTCTTCGCCGTGGTGCTGATCCCGGCACCGTTTCTCGGGCGGTTCTACTACAAGGTCATGGAAGGCCAGCGCACCTGGCTGACACCGATCCTGGGACCTGTGGAGCGTGGCTGTTATCGGGTGGCCGGCGTTGATCCGCAAGCCGAACAGAGCTGGCAGAAATACACCCTGGCCTTGCTCGCCTTCAACCTTGCGGGCTTTTTGCTGTTGTTCGTGATCCTGTTGTTCCAGGACCACTTGCCGCTCAACCCGCAAAACCTGCCGGGTCAGGAGTGGACGCTGGCGTTCAACACCGCCGTCAGTTTCATGACCAATACCAACTGGCAGGGCTACAGCGGCGAAGCCTCGCTGAGCTACCTGAGCCAGATGGTCGGCCTCACCGTGCAGAACTTCGTCAGCGCCGCCACCGGCCTCGCTGTGCTGGTTGCGTTGTGCCGGGGTATCGGTCGCAAATCGACCAAAACCCTGGGCAATTTCTGGGTCGACATGACCCGCGCCACCCTCTACGGCCTGCTGCCGCTGTGCCTGCTGCTGGCGCTGTACCTGGTCTGGCAGGGCGTGCCGCAAACTTTCGCGCAGTACGTGAATGCGGTGACGATGCAAGGCGTCGATCAGGTGATCCCGCTCGGCCCGGCCGCCAGCCAGATTGCGATCAAGCAACTGGGCACCAACGGTGGCGGCTTCTTCGGCGTCAACTCGGCGCACCCGTTCGAGAACCCGACGGCGTGGAGCAACCTGTTCGAGGTGGCCTCGATCATTCTGATCCCGGTCGCCCTGGTATTCACCTTCGGTCATTACGTCAAAGACCTGCGTCAGAGCCGCGCGATCATCGCCTGCATGCTGGCGCTGTTCCTGATTGGCGGCGCGACCTCGCTGTGGGCTGAATACCAACCGAACCCGACCCTGAACAACGTCGCCGTCGAACAGACCGCGCCGCTGGAAGGCAAGGAAGCGCGCTTCGGCACCACCGCCACGGTGTTGTGGTCGGTGACCACGACCGCCGCGTCCAACGGCTCGGTCAACGGTATGCACGACAGCCTCAACCCGCTGAGCGGCATGGTTGCGATGGTCAACATGATGGTCGGCGAAGTGATCTTCGGCGGCGTCGGTGCCGGGCTCTACGGCATGTTGCTCAACGTGCTGATCGCGGTGTTCCTCGCCGGCCTGATGATCGGCCGCACCCCGGAATACCTCGGCAAGAAACTGCAGGCCAAAGAAGTGCAACTGCTGGTGGTGACTTTGCTGGTGATGCCGGTCGGCGTGCTGGTGCTTGGCGCGATTGCCGCGAGCCTGCCGGGCCCGGTCGCCTCGGTGAGCAACCCCGGCGCCCACGGTTTCAGCCAGTTGCTGTACGCCTACACCTCGGCGAGTGCCAACAACGGTTCGGCATTCGGCGGCTTCGGTGCCAACACCGCGTTCCACAACCTGATGCTCGGCCTGGGCATGTTGATCGGTCGCTTCGGTTACATCCTCCCGGTACTGGCCCTGGCCGGCAGCCTTGCGATGAAGAAAACCGCACCGATCGGCCAGAACAGTTTCCCGACCCACGGCCCGCTGTTTGTGACGTTGCTGACCGTGACCATTTTGCTGGTGGGTGGTTTGACCTTCCTGCCGACATTGGCGCTGGGTCCTATCGCTGAACATTTGAGCATGGGCTTCTGAGGAATCAATGATGAATATGCCCGTAAGTAAAGCCGCCACCGTCAAGGCGCCGGAACAACCGAAAACCGCAATCTCGGCCCTGTGGCGTCCGGCGTTGGTGCAAGCCTTCGTCAAGCTCGACCCACGGCAATTGCAGCGTGCGCCGGTGATGCTGGTGGTCGAACTGACCGCCGTCCTGACCACCGTGCTGTGCTTCATTCCCGACAGCGCCGTGCCGACCTTCGTCGCTGCGCAAATCGCCTTGTGGCTGTGGTTCACCGTGCTGTTCGCCAACTTCGCCGAAGCCTTGGCTGAAGGTCGCGGCAAGGCTCGCGCCGACAGCCTCAAGGCTGGCAGCGAAGGCTTGAGCGCACGCCGCAAAACCGGCAACGGCGCCTTTCAAGTAGTGCCGGCCACCAGCCTGCGCAAGGGCGATGTGGTGCGCGTCGAAGCCGGTGAAATGATCCCCGGTGACGGCGAAGTCATCGAAGGCATCGCGGCAGTCAACGAAGCAGCGATTACCGGTGAATCCGCGCCGGTGATCCGTGAATCCGGCGGCGACCGTTCGGCCGTCACCGGCAACACCCGACTGGTCTCCGACTGGCTGCTGGTGCGCATCACCGCCAACCCTGGCGAGTCGACACTGGACCGCATGATCGCTTTGGTCGAAGGCGCCAAACGCCAGAAAACCCCGAACGAAGTGGCGCTCGACATCCTGCTGATCGGCCTGACGCTGATCTTCCTGCTGGTGGTCGTGACCCTGCAGCCGTTCGCCCACTTCGCCAACGGCAGCCTGCCGCTGGTGTTCCTGGTGGCGTTATTGGTCACGCTGATTCCGACCACCATCGGCGGTTTGCTCTCGGCCATCGGCATCGCCGGCATGGATCGTCTGGTGCGCCTGAACGTGATCGCCAAATCCGGGCGCGCCGTGGAAGCGGCGGGGGACGTGCACGTGTTGCTGCTGGACAAGACCGGCACCATCACCTTCGGTAACCGTCGTTGCACCGCGGTGTATGCCGCACCGGGTGTGAGCGCCAAGGAGCTGGCCGAGGGTGCGCTGTTCGCTTCGCTGGCCGATGACACCGCGGAAGGCAAGTCCATCGTCGAGTACCTGCGCGGCATTCATCCACAACCCGAGCCTGCCACCGAAGTGCTGACGGCGGTGCCGTTCAGCGCCGAGACTCGCTTGTCCGGTGTCGACTATCAGGGCCGTGTGTATCGCAAGGGTGCGGTGGATTCGTTGCTGGCGTTCGTCGGCCTGAAACGCACCGATCTCGCCCCGGCACTGTCCCGGGAAATCGACAAGATCGCCCAGAGCGGCGGCACGCCGTTGCTGGTGTGCGCCGACGGTAAATTGCTCGGCGCGATCCACCTCAAAGACGTGGTCAAGCCAGGCATCCGCGAGCGTTTCGCCGAGCTGCGCAAGCTAGGGATTCGCACCGTCATGGTGACCGGTGACAACCCGCTGACCGCCGCGGCGATTGCGGCCGAAGCCGGTGTGGACGACGTGCTGGCTGAAGCTACGCCGGAGAAAAAACTGGCGCGCATTCGTCATGAGCAGAACGACGGTCGTCTGGTCGCCATGTGCGGCGACGGCGCCAACGACGCCCCGGCCCTGGCCCAGGCCGACGTCGGCATGGCGATGAACGACGGCACGCAAGCGGCGCGCGAAGCGGCCAACATGGTCGACCTCGACAGCGATCCGACCAAGTTGCTGGACGTGGTGCAGATCGGCAAGGAATTGCTGGTGACTCGCGGTGCGCTGACGACGTTTTCGATCGCCAACGACGTCGCCAAATACTTCGCGATTCTGCCGGCGCTGTTTGCCTCGATCTACCCGCAACTGGGTGTGCTCAACGTCATGCAACTGAGCAGTCCGCAGAGCGCGATTCTGTCGGCAATCGTGTTCAACGCCTTGATCATTGTGGTGCTGATTCCACTGGCCTTGCGTGGCGTACGTGTGCAGGCGGCGAGTGCGGCGGCGTTGTTGCGCCGCAACCTGTTGATCTACGGGCTGGGCGGGATTCTGGTGCCGTTCGTGGGCATCAAGGCGATCGACATGCTGTTGACGGCGTTGCATCTGGTTTGACCCTTGGCGAGCGCTTCGCGCTCGATCGCCGGCAAGCCGGCTCCTACAGGTGTTCACCACCGGCCTGTAGGAGCGAAGCTTGCTCGCGAAGAATGCACCACGGTTCATCTATATGAACACCGAATCTGTTTACCGAATTCGAGGATCTTGAAATGTCCACAATGATACGTCCGGCCCTGAGCCTGCTGGTCCTGATGACCCTGATCACCGGCGTCGCTTACCCGTTGGTGGTCACAGGCGTCGCGCAGGTCGCGTTCCCTGACCAGGCCAATGGCAGCCTCGTGCGCGACGCCGACGGCAAAGTCCGCGGCTCTTCGCTGATTGCCCAGGATTTCACCGGTGACGCATGGTTCCATCCGCGCCCGTCGGCCGGTGCTTTCGCCACGGTATCGAGCAGCGCCAGCAACCTGTCGCCAAGCAATCCCGCGCTGGCCACTCGGGTGATCGACGATGCCAATAAACTGCTGGTGCCAGGCCAGGGGCCGGTGCCGTTGGCGCTGCTGACCACTTCTGGCAGCGGGCTTGATCCGCACTTGCCACCAGCGGCGATTGCCTATCAACTGGCGCGTGTTGCGGCGACGCGGAATCTGCCGGTGTCTACGCTTCAGAATCTGCTGGCCGCGCACATCGAACAGCCGTTGGTGGGGCCGCCGGTGGTGAATGTGTTGGCGCTGAACATGGCGTTGGAAAAGTTGTAAATCGGTGGCGCCGCCAATCGCTAGCAGGCTAGCTCCCACATGGAATGCATACCCCCTGTGGGAGCTAGCCTGCTAGCGATGGCGATAGAACAATCACCACATCAACACCTGAAAAAAGAGAGCTTCAAACATGAGTGACTCCGGCCGCGCCGACGCGCTGTTAGCAGACCTGCCCCGCGATGGCCGTGGCCGGCTCAAGGTTTTCCTCGGTGCCGCGCCCGGTGTCGGCAAGACCTACGCCATGCTGCAAGCGGCCCACACTCAACTGCGCCAGGGCGTAAAAGTCATCGCCGGCGTGGTCGAAACCCACGGCCGTGCCGAAACCGAAGCGCTGCTCGGCGGCTTGCCGCAGCAACCGCTGGTGCGCTCGGAATACCGTGGCGTGATGCTCGAAGAAATGGACCTCGACGGCCTGCTCGCAGCCAAACCGAAACTGGTGCTGGTCGACGAACTGGCCCACAGCAACGCGCCCGGCAGTCGACACGCCAAGCGCTGGCAAGACATTCAGGAATTGCTCGCCGCCGGCATTGACGTGTTCACCACGGTCAACGTCCAGCACCTGGAAAGCCTCAACGACCAGGTGCGCGGCATCACCGGCGTGCAGGTCCGCGAAACCTTGCCGGACTGGGTGCTGCAAGAAGCCTATGAACTGCTGCTGATCGACTTGCCGCCACGCGAGCTGCTCGAACGACTGCGCGACGGCAAGGTCTACGTGCCGGAGCAGGCGCGGGCGGCCATCGATGCGTTTTTCACCCAGACCAACCTCACCGCCCTGCGCGAATTGGCGATGCAGACGGCGGCGGCCCAGGTCGATAACGATCTGGCGCAAGGGTATCGCCAGCTCGGCCAGGCGGCACCTGCGGTACGCGGTCGGCTGCTGGTCGGTGTCGATGGCGATGCTCAGGCCGAACGCCTGGTGCGTCACGCCAGTCGTGTCGCCCAGCGTCGGCATTTGCCGTGGAGCCTGGTGCACGTGGATAACGGCAGCGTGCGCGACGAGCAATCGCGCCTGCGTCTGCAAAGTGCCCAGCAACTGGCCGAACGTCTCGGTGGCGAAGTGGTGTTGTTGCGTGCCGGCGAAGTTGCGAAAACCCTGATCCAGCACGCCGCCGAACGCCGCGCCAGCCTGGTGTTGGTCGGTCAGTCCCGGCAGCGTTTGCGTCGGCGCCTGTTCGGCGGTGGTCTGGCCTCACGCTTGCTGCGCGATGCACGCGGACTGGAAATCAACGTCCTCGACAGCGATCACGAACAGCATCAGCCGCGCCAGCGTTCGGCGCAGTCGCTGGTGTGGTTCGACTATGCGCTGGCGCTGGTTGCAACCGTGCTCGCCAGCGCACTGGCCTGGGCCGTGGCGAGTGTCTTGCCGCTGCCGAACATCTCGCTGGTGTTCCTCGCTGCCGTGTTGCTGGTGGCGGTGCGCAGCAGCCTCGGCCCGGCGCTGGCCTGTGCGGCGCTGTCGTTTCTGACCTATGACTTTCTGTTCATTCCGCCGAATTTTTCCTTCAGCATCCAGCGCGAAGAAGACGTACTGACGCTGCTGTTTTTCCTGCTGATGGCTGCGCTCACCGGCAACCTCGCGGCGCGCCAGCGTCGGCAATTGCAGGCGTTGCGCGATACGCAGGAAGAGACCACCGAACTGCTCGACCTGTCGCGCAAACTCACCGCCGCCACCGACCGCCAGGCCGTGGTCAGCGCCGCCGCGCAGCACCTCAACGGCTGGAAAGACGTGCAGCTGTGCCTGCTCAATCGCGACGGTCAGGCGGGTTGGAAAGTCGAAACCGGTGGCCCCCTGGAATTCACCGAAGCCGAACGCGCCGCCGCCGATTGGGCCTGGCAACACGATCAACCGGCGGGCGCGGGCACCGGCACGTTGCCGTTCGGGCGTTGGTGGTGGTGGCCGCTTTCGGTGGAAGACGGGCCGCTGGCGTTGCTCGGCGTCTGTGCCAAAGAAGGGCAGACCTTGAGCGGTCAGCGTCGACGTTTGTTGACCGCGCTCAGTCAGCCGCTGGCCCAGGCGCTGGCACGCGCACAACTGGCCGAAGACCTGGAAGCGGCGCGGCTGCACGGCGAAACCGAGCAACTGCGCAGTGCCTTGCTGGCCTCGGTATCCCACGATCTGCGCACACCGTTGACCTCCATGCGCGGCAGCATCGACAGCCTGTTGGCGCTCGGCGAAGCCATCCCGCTGGAGGATCGTCGCGAACTGCTTGAAGGCACGCGTGATGAAGCCGAGCGCCTCGATCGCTACATTCAAAACCTGCTGGACATGACCCGCCTCGGTCACGGCGCGCTGAAGCTCGCGCGGGACTGGGTGTCACCGGCCGACATCGTTGGCAGTTCGCTCAATCGCCTGCGTGCGGTGCTGGCGCCGTTGCAGGTCAGCACTGATGTGCCCGCGCAACTGCCGCTGCTGTTCGTTCACGCCGCGCTGATCGAGCAGGCGCTGGTCAACGTGCTGGAAAACGCCGCACGGTTTTCACCGGTGCATGGGCGTTTGCAATTGCGCGCTGGCGTGGATGAAAACGAGCTGTTCTTTTCGGTCAGCGATGAAGGCCCGGGCATTCCGGAGGAGGAGCGGGCGAAGATTTTCGACATGTTCTACACCGCCGCACGCGGTGATCGTGGCGGGCAGGGGACCGGGCTGGGGCTGGCGATCTGTCAGGGCATGGTCGGCGCGCACGGCGGGCGCATCAGCGTCGGTGACGGCATCGACGGGCGCGGCACCTGCATCACCCTTCACTTGCCCTTGCAGGAACAGCCTTCCTTTGAAATCGAGAGCGGACAGTGAGTACTGAAAGTGAAGCCTGATACCCTTTGGACATCTCCATGCCGCGACCGGAAACCATGAGCCAGACCGCGACCATTTTGGTCATCGACGACGAACCGCAGATCCGCAAGTTCCTGCGCATCAGCCTCGCCTCCCAAGGCTACAAAGTGCTGGAGGCCGGCACCGGCACCGAAGGCCTGGCGCAAGCCGCATTGAACAAACCCGATTTGCTGGTGCTCGACCTCGGCCTGCCGGACATGGACGGCCAGCAAGTGCTGCGCGAGTTTCGTGAATGGTCGACGGTGCCGGTGCTGGTGTTGTCGGTGCGCGCCGGTGAAGGGCAGAAGGTCGAAGCGCTGGATGGCGGCGCCAATGACTACGTGACCAAGCCGTTCGGCATCCAGGAATTTCTGGCTCGGGTACGTGCCCTGTTGCGTCAGGCGCCGGTGGGCGAGGCGCAACAAGCGGCGTTGACGTTCGGCCCGTTGACCGTGGATCTGGCGTATCGCCGGGTGCTGCTCGAAGGCGTCGAAGTGGCGTTGACCCGCAAGGAATACGCGGTGCTGGCGCAACTGGCGCGGCATCCGGGACGGGTCATCACTCAGCAGCAATTGCTCAAGGATATCTGGGGGCCGACCCATACCGAAGACAGTCACTATCTGCGGATTGTGGTGGGGCATTTGCGGCAGAAGCTGGCGGATGATCCGACGCAGCCACGGTTTATCGTGACCGAGGCGGGGGTTGGGTATCGGTTGTTGAGTGAGGGTGGCCTCTGATTTTTGCGCTGGATTTTCAGGCCCCATCGCGAGCAGGCTCGCTCCCACAGTAGATTGAGGTGAACCACAGATTTTGCGTCCACTGAAAATCAAATGTGGGAGCGAGCCTGCTCGCGATGAGGCCCTCACATTCACCCGAGACCCTCAGGAATCCCGCTCATTCTCATACCGATCCAACGTATCCCGCGCAATCTCGCGCCCCAGCGCGATCAACTCCGGTGCCTTGTAAAACTCGAAGAACCGGCACACCCGCTTCGGCACGTTGATCAGAATATCCGGCGGATAGCCGGCGATCTTGTACTGCGCCAACGACGTCTGCATCACCTCGAAACTCTGGTTGATCAAATCCAGCAAGGACGCCGGTCCCACGTTGTCGATGATGAATGAACCGGTGGCCGACTTCGGCGCACCGTCGCGTTCAGGGGCGGCTGCCGGTTGCTGGGCTTCGGGTTCGGCGGACTCGACCCAGGGATTGATCTCGGCCGCCTCGGCCATCAACGCTTCCTTTTCCAGCAACAGCAATTGTTCTGCCTGTTTGCGGCGGAACGGCATTTTCGAACCCAGCGAGTTGATCAGGCTGTCGAACCGGGTCCTGAACGCGGCAGGGCGCTGGATCACCGGCAATTGATAGTGACGCTGGTTGGTGGAGTTGAGGTTGACCGCAATGATCAGGTCGCAATGGCTCGACACCACGGGCACGATCGGCAACGGGTTGAGAATGCCGCCGTCCACCAGCATGCGATTGCCTTGCATCACCGGGGTGAACAGGCTCGGGATGGCCGCCGAGGCGCGCATCGCCTGGTGCAGACAACCTTCCTGAAACCAGATTTCCTGTTGGTTGGTCAGGTCGGTGGCCACCGCCGTGTAGGGGATGCGCAAGTCTTCGATATTGATTTCGCCGACGATCTTGCGGATCTGCCCGAAGACCTTCTCGCCGCGAATCGCCCCCAGCCGAAAACTGACGTCCACCAGGCGCAACACGTCGAGGTAATCCAGGCTTTCGATCCAGTTACGGTATTCGTCCAGTTTGCCGGCGGCATAAATCCCGCCGACCACCGCACCCATCGAGCAGCCGGCAATGCAGGAGATGTCGTAGCCACGCCGTTCGATCTCTTCAATGACCCCGATATGGGCGTATCCTCGGGCCCCACCTGAGCCCAGCACCAGTGCGACGCGCTTTTTCATGAATCGCCCTCGTCTGACAAGGTTCAACAATGCACCCATCGAGGGGCGCGCTTCAATCGTCAAGGTCGCTTGGCAGGGTGAAGGCGTCGTTTTTTCGACACTCCATGGCGGCAGATGGTTATTCTCCCGAGCGCTATAGTTTCGGCGGCGGGAGCAAGGCACTTTTCACGCGCCGGACCGTCTTACCTGCAAGACTGTTTTTCCTATTGTTGAGGTGTGAGTGATGAAAGCCTGGATCTGTGTGCCCTTGATTGCGCTGGCACTCGCCGGTTGTGCCGGCAAAACCGCTTACCGTGACAGCTGCGGCAACGGGCTCGATGCGGCGTGGCGTGAGCTGGACCTGGCCAAGGCCGAAGGTTTTGCCGGCACCGTCAGCTACTCCAAGGCCCTGTCGTTGCTGACCGGCGCCAAGACCCAGCAGCAATTCGAAGCGTTCGAAGGCTGCGCCAGGAAAGCCGAGAAGGCGCGCTTTTATATTCGTGAGTCACGCGCTGGCCGTTAAACAAGGCGCTAATCTGTAGGAGCCGGCTTGCTGGTGAAGGCGTCATCACGGCTGCCATCGCCAGCAAGCCGGCTCCTACAATTGGAGTCGATCACATGATTAATCGGTTGGTGGCTCAAGTTCTGGGCCTGGAAGTCCGTTTACTGGCCTGTCAGGCCCGATTGAATGCCCGCACCGACCCGGAAGCGTTGCACGATCTGCGCACCACGGTTCGCCGTTTGCGCAGCCTGCTGCGACCATTGCGTGGTTTGCCCGGTGTCGAGCAACTGGAAGCGGCGGCGTCGGCCGTGGGGCAGTTGACCACGCCGTTGCGCGATCGCGAAGTGCTGGCGGCGTATTTGCTCGAGCACGATCAACCCGAGGCGGCGCAACGGCGCATGGCGCAGATGGCCGAGGCTTACCCGGCGGTTGCGGCGAGTCCTGAGCTGTTGCAGTTGCTGATGATCCTTGACGCCTTTCCGCGCTTTATACGCGCCTCGCAGCGTCAGGGTTTGCTCAAGGGCTTGCGTCAACGGATCGAGAAACGCCTGGCCAAACAATGGAAGAAACTCGACCAGGCGCTGCACGATCCCGCCCATGATCGCCATCGTCTGCGCTTGTTGATCAAGCGCGTGCGCTATGGCATCGAGGCGTATCCCGAGCTGGATCGCTTGCCGAAACCGGCGCTGCCCAGACTGAAGTCGGCCCAGGCCGCGTTGGGCGATTGGCACGACTGCTGGCAATGGCTGGCCCGGGCCGAACAGGAAGCCGATTTGCAGCCTTGCGTGGCGGTCTGGAAAACTACCATGGCCCAGGCCGAAGGCCGTGCGGACCGTGTGCTCGACAAACTCAGTGCCACCTGTTTCAAATCCTGAAACCACCATGGATGACTTGATCACTAATTGGCTGGACAACACAGAACCTTGTGGGAGCGAGCCTGCTCGCGATCGCGGTAAATCAGCAGCATCAATGTCGGATGTTGTACCGCTATCGCGAGCAGGCTCGCTCCCACATGGGTTCGGTGTGGAGCCGAGCCATGCGCGGCCCATCTGTCCGTACTTTTGGCCGGAATAAGCGCTGTGCCGTTTTAGCTGGCTGGTTAACATCCCTTCATCCTTTTCTGCCCTTGAGGTTTCCATGCGCTTTTCCGATCTGCTCGACGCCGTCCGCAGCCAGCCGCTGGAGCTGTCTATTCCGGCCGAATGGGCGCAGGGTCGCGCCAGTTTTGGTGGCCTGGTGGCCGCCTTGCAATACGAAGCCATGCGCGCGAAGGTGCCGGCGGATCGTCCTGTGCGTTCGCTGGCGATCACCTTTGTCGGGCCGGTCGAGCCTGAAGTGCCGGTCAGTTTTGAGGTCGACGTCCTGCGCGAAGGCAAGGCGGTCAGCCAGGTACTGGGCCGGGCGATGCAGAAGGGCCAGGTGGTGACACTCATCCAGGGCAGCTTCGGCGCTTCGCGACCGTCCGAAGTGGCGGTAACAGCCACGCCGGCTCCCGAAATGAAGCACTGGGACGATTGCCAGGAGCTGCCATTCATCAAAGGCGTACTGCCGGAATTCATGCGCCATCTGGCGATGCGCTGGAGTGTTGGCGGCCTGCCGTTCACCGGCAATAAATCCCGCGAGATGGGCGGTTGGGTGCGCTTGCGCGGGGATGTGAAGGAAGAGGCGGTCAGTGAGGCGCATATTCTGGCGCTGGTGGACGCCTGGCCCCCATCCTTGATGCCGCACCTGACGAAACCGGCGATGGGCAGCACGCTGACCTGGACCATCGAATTCGTCCAGCCAGTGCTGGAATTGAGCACGCTGGACTGGTGCAAATACCTCGTTGAAATCGAACATGCCGCTGACGGCTACGGTCACGCGGCGGCGCAGCTGTGGAACGCAGAAAATCAGTTGATTGCCATGAGCCGGCAGACGGTGACGGTTTTCGCCTGATCAGTGACGACGGTGGCGCTCACGCCAGGCGCGCCACCAGCCGCCGCTGAGGAAAAACCGTGGAAAGGTCAGGAACTGCTCGACCAGCAGGCGCGACACCGCGTCTTTGCGATCACTGAACGGCTCGGAGGCTTGCGCCTCCAGGCTGTGACCGTGGCGCTGCAGGCCCAATGCCGCGAGCAGGCCGATGACGCCAATCGCGAAGTTCGCAAAGCTCAGGCTGAACACCCCGCAAACCAGCAGCAGAAACGCCACGATGAACAGCGGCACGGCAATCAGGTGCAACACCAGATTGGCCGGGTGCTGGTGATTGTCCGGGTACGCGCGCCATTGCCAGGCGGGAAGGTTGGGGTGACGTTTGCCCATGATGCTGATCCTCGATCCATGTTGAACACATGATTGAAGAATAGGCGCGGCATGGGCGGGCGGCGAATCAAGGATGGCTATCGGAGTGATAGGTGTTCATGTTCGGAATTGATGTTGCTCACACAGACGTCTTCGCGGGCAAGCCTCGCTCCTACAAAGGCTGCGCACGACTTGTAGGAGCGAGGCTTGCCCGCGAAGGGGGCCTCAAAGTTTCAACTGACCTATAGCCTTACTCAGTTCCCCGGCCAGCGCCGCCAACTCATTACTGGTCGTCGCCGAGTCCACGGTCTGCTTCACGGTGTTCTCGGTCACATCGCGAATACTCACCACCGCCCGATTCATCTCTTCCGCCACCTGGCTCTGCTGTTCCGCCGCCACGGCGATCTGGGTATTGCTTTCGCGCATCTGCGCCACTGCGCTGGTGATTTCGGCCAGTGCGGCGCCAGCCTCTTGCGCCTGTTGCACGCAATCGTCCGCCTTGAACGAGCTTTCCTGCATGAAATCCACCGCGTCCCGCGTACCGGCCTGCAACGCCGAAACCATGAGGGTGATCTCGTCGGTCGAGGTCTGCACGCTTTTGGCCAGGTTGCGCACTTCATCGGCAACCACGGCAAAACCACGACCCATTTCCCCGGCCCGGGCTGCTTCAATCGCCGCATTCAGCGCCAGCAGATTGGTTTGCTCGGCGATGCTGTGGATCACATTGACCACGCCGTTGATCTTCTGGCTGTCTTCGGCCAGACGCTGAATCATCTCGGCCGTCTGCTGGACGCCAGTGGACAACCCGGCAATCGACTTCTGCACGCGGCTGACCACTTCCTGGCCGCTGCCGGCCAGGGTGTCGGCGGTTTTCGAAAGGTCGCGGGTGGCACCGGCGTGCTGGGCGATGTGGTAGACGGTGGCGGTCATTTCGTTGATCGCCGTGGCGGCCTGATCGGTCTCGCTTTGCTGGCCGAGCATGCCGTGGCGCACTTCGTTCATGCTCGATGCCAGCCGGGCGGCACCGTCATCCAGTTGTCGTGCGGTGCTGGCGACGGTGTTGACCACCCGTTGGTAACCGGCCTGCATCGCGTTGAACGCACCGGCCATCTGCCCGACTTCGTCCGTGCAGGCCAGTGGCACACGGGCCGAGAGGTCGCCGGTTTTTTCGACGTGGAGCATGACGTCTTTCAACGTATTGAGCTGGCTGAGCAGAAAGCGGATCAACAATTGCGACGCACCGAGCATCGCCAGCATCAGGATAAACACCGCCACGGCGTAGTTGGCGAACCGTTCTTCGAACACCTGGCTCAGGCTCGGGCCATAAGCAATCACGGCGATGTGTTGGCCGTCGGCACGCGCGAACACTTCGGCGCCCATCAACGGGTTTTCGCCGAACAGCGGCATCGAGTTGATCTCGACCCAGCCGTTGCTGTCCGTCAGTTCCAGCACGGGTTGATCGTTGAGCAACGGCGCGTGCCCGCGACTGAACGTCAGCAGGTTGTCGGCCTTGGGCAGCGCTTGCCCGGCCGGCCAGGCGTCGAGCAGGCGTGCCTGTGCCTGGGCGGACACTTTGGATGCGTGACTGCGGGCCTGTTGTTCGAGCTGTACGGCATACAGCACCAACAACAGGGTCGTGACGAAGGCGACAGCATTGACCGCCCAGAATTTATATTTCAGCGAGATGTTGCTAAGCCAGGCACCCATGGAGGTCTTCTCTGATAGCGGAAACAGTATTGGCAAGGTGCCAGCATTGTGCCGCGGCCCCGTGCGCCGGATCTTGATATGGGTCAACATTCCCGGTCACGCTCGCGCACAGGAACTGCGGGGCGTAATGCGCTATCCTTCGCGCCTTCAAAATTCCCTCGCTACAGGATTCCGCCCCCATGAAAGCCGCACTCGTCGAACTCATCAGCAAAATCAGCTCCGGGTGCATGAGCGAAGACGAAATCCTCAAAGTCGCCGACGAAGCGGCCCAGGCCTACGCCGATCCAGAGGCTTTTCTGACAGCCAATCCGGACATTAACTACGACGACACCTTCCCGATTCCGTTGGGCGAGTGGGTCGTCGTCGGCAGCCTGCCGGAAACCGTGCTATTCCAGGCTGACACCTATATGGACCTGTTCGCGCAGATCGTCGCTTCGTTTGGTCCGGGCGTGGATTTCAACATCAAACCCAAGCAACTGGCCAAGACCGAAGCGCTGACCGCGCTCAATCGCATCCAGGTGCAAATGGGCAGCATGAACAAGGAAAACGGCGGTTATACGCTGATGAATTTCAGCCAGTTGCTCGACGACGAGCTGCAAGTGGTGCTGGTCTACGGCAACGACGTACCGCGTGTGCTCGAGCTGTGCGCCGAGGTCGGCATCGCTGCCGCGCCTTCCCTGGAAGCCCTGAAAGTCGCCATCCACGTTTGATGGCATGAAACGAAACCCCTGGGGCCGACTATCCTGAGAGGGCACACAACGCTTAGGGAGCGACACCATGGGTTCCACGTTCAACGGCCTGGTGGGCCTGATCATCCTTGTCCTGGACATCTGGGCAATCATCAACGTGCTGAAAAGTGGCGCCGACACCGGGATGAAAATCATCTGGGTCCTGCTGATCCTGCTGCTGCCGGTCCTGGGCCTGATCATCTGGGCCATCGCCGGGCCACGGGGCAATGTGCGTATTTGATGGTTTCCACCTTCCTTGTAGGAGCGAGGCTTGCCCGCGAAGCTTTTGGCGACCTCACGGACGCTTTCGCGGGCAAGCCTCGCTCCTACAGGTATGTGGAGTCAGAAGGTTCGACCTGTCATCTTCCGCGACGTAGAATGCGCGCCTTTCCCGGGCAATCGAGCTGATCGATTGGCCATCATGGGCGGGTAACCGTCCGTTGCCACCGCATTCATCGGAGCACTTCCCATGAGCAACACTCCTACCAGCGATTACCTGGAAACCCTCTACGAAGGCTACGGCCAGCGTTTTCGCATGGAAAAACTGCTGCACGAAGTGCGCACCGAACACCAACACCTGGTGATTTTCGAGAACCCGCGCATGGGCCGCGTCATGGCGCTGGACGGCGTGATCCAGACCACCGAAGCCGACGAATTCATCTACCACGAGATGCTCACCCACGTGCCGATCCTGGCGCATGGCAGCGCCAAGCGCGTGCTGATCATCGGTGGTGGCGACGGCGGCATGCTGCGTGAAGTGGCCAAACACCGTAACGTCGAGCACATCACCATGGTCGAGATCGACGGCACCGTGGTCGACATGTGCAAGGAGTTCCTGCCGAACCACTCCAAGGGTGCATTCGATGATCCGCGCCTGAACCTGGTGATCGACGATGGCATGCGTTTCGTCGCCACCACCACTGAAAAGTTCGACGTGATCATTTCCGACTCCACCGACCCGATCGGTCCGGGCGAAGTGCTGTTCTCGGAAAACTTCTACCAGGCCTGCCGTCGTTGCCTCAACGAAGGCGGCATCCTGGTGACCCAGAACGGCACGCCGTTCATGCAGATCGAAGAAGTCAAAACCACCGCCGGCCGCCTGCGCAGCCTGTTCCCGGACTGGCACTTCTACCAGGCCGCCGTGCCGACCTACATCGGCGGTTCGATGACCTTTGCCTGGGGCGCGACCAACACCGCTTATCGCAAATTGTCCCGCGAAACCCTGCAACAGCGCTTTGCCGGTAGCGGTATCGTCACCCGCTACTACAATCCGGAAATCCACATCGGCGCGTTCGCCTTGCCGCAATACGTGTTGCAGGCCGTGAACAAGCCAAGCAACGACTGAAGAAATACGCAAAACCCCTGTAGGAGCGAAGCTTGCTCGCGAAAGCGGTGTTTCAGTCGACATTTTTATTGACTGATATGCCGCCTTCGCGAGCAAGCTTCGCTCCTACAGGGACCGTGTTTTTCATGCTTGCACGGCGTAATCTGTTTGAACGATCGGTCAGGGTAAAAGTCCAGATGGATGTAAGCCCATTTACGGGTTTGTTCGAGGAGGCAGTGATGCAAAAGTGGAAAATCACTTTCGTGGATGATCACGGTGAAACAGCCAACGAAGTTTTTGAGTGCGACGAATGCCCGGACAACGAGCACGCCGCCAAACTGATCAAGGAACGTCTCCTTCCTGTCGTCGCCGAACTGGATCTGAACGATCTGGAAGGGCGAACTGCTGATGCAAGCGTCAAGAATCTTAAAGCCCAGAACAGCATCCAGATCCTCGGCATTACTCCCGTCTGATACCCCCTCTGGAACACTCGTGAAATAACCAGGCCTTGGCAGCGGCTCCGACTTGGGGCTACTCTGCAAGCGAGATCAGCGAATGGATCGCTAAGGTCTGGTCTTGTCAGCTACATGCTTGTTTCCCATCGGCAATTTGCTTGCCGCAGCGCTCGCACCCTTCGGTTGCCGGCGTCGGGAGTACGGAAAGTCTATCCATCGGTATCAGGAGGACGTTTCATGAGCACAGCCTATCAAGAAGACATCAGCAGCTCGGTTCTGCGCCGCATGAAAGAAGGCGGTTTCGACTTTTCACGTTTCCATCCCATCGAGTTCTACGCCATTTTCCCGGACGAGGAGCGGGCACGCAGGGCGGCAGGGCATTACTGCGGTGAATCCATGAATGCACAAATCAGCGTGCGCGACGACGGCGCCTGGTCCCTGGAACTGAGCAAAGTGATGTACGCCACCTATGACGGCATCGGCGACTTTGAGCAGGACTTCGAGGCGGTGGTCGAGCCTTTGGGTGGCATCATCGAAGGATGGGGCGTCAAGCAGGAGGTACGAGGGCTACTCGCATAACACTATGAACAGCGACAACATCCACTAACGGCTGACCTTCGGGTTGGCCGTTTTCGTTTGTGACGATCAAGCCCCCTGTAGGAGCCAGCTTGCTGGCGATGGCGTCCTCCCAATCACCGCCAAACCATCGCCCACAAATCCCGAAACAAAAAAAAGCCGCCTGAGCAAGGCGGCTAAAAGGGAAGTTCGGTGAGCATTTCCAGCGAATGCGCGAATTATCCGCATCCCCCTCCGGGCAGTGAAATCAACTCTGACTATGCTGGTGATAGGCGACAGCATTGCTTCGCAATGAAGCGGGGGCGATCAGGTTGGGGCATTTGCCGCACAGGATTGGTGCGGTGTTAATCATGTGAATATCCAACCGATTGATATCAAAGCGTTTCTGCCGATGGCACGGGCCTTGCGAAGGCCTGGATGTCCGGGTGACAAGGAGTACGGCATGATCCGCACCTATTTTGATGAGATGTACGATGCCGGCGGCCAGGTCCGCCCGCATTATCGGGAGTTTGCCCGTTGGCTGGCCGAAACGCCTGACGAGCTTTTGGCACAACGGCGACGCGAGGCCGATCTGCTGTTTCATCGTGCCGGGATTACTTTCACGCTCTACGGGGACGAGCAGGGGACAGAGCGCCTGATTCCCTTCGACACCATTCCACGCAGCATCCCCGCCAGTGAATGGCGGATCGTCGAACGCGGCTGCATCCAGCGGGTCAAGGCGCTGAACATGTTCCTCGCCGACCTCTATCACGAGCAGCGCATCATCAAGGCCGGCATCATCCCGGCCGAACAAGTGCTGGCCAACGAGCAATACCAGTTGGCGATGCAGGGGCTGGATCTGCACCGGGATATCTATTCCCACATTTCCGGCGTCGATCTGGTGCGCGATGGCGACGGCACGTACTACGTGCTCGAAGACAACCTGCGTACACCCAGCGGCGTGAGCTACATGCTCGAAGACCGCAAGATGATGATGCGCCTGTTCCCCGAGTTGTTCTCGGCCCAGCGCATCGCCCCGATCGATCATTATCCGAACCTGTTGCTAGACACCCTGAAAAGCTCCAGCCACCTCGATAACCCGAGCGTGGTGGTACTGACGCCGGGTCGCTTCAACAGCGCGTTTTTCGAGCATGCATTTCTCGCTCGGGAAATGGGCGTGGAGCTGGTGGAAGGCGCGGACCTGTTCGTGCGTGACGACAAGGTGTTCATGCGCACCACGGACGGGCCGAAAGCCGTCGACGTGATCTACCGCCGTCTCGACGATGCATTCCTCGATCCGCTGGCGTTCAATCCGGACTCGATGCTTGGCGTTCCGGGGCTGCTGTCGTCGTACCGCTCGGGCAATGTGGTGCTGGCGAATGCCATCGGCACCGGGGTGGCGGACGATAAGTCGGTGTATCCGTTTGTCACCGACATGATCCGTTTCTACCTCGACGAAGAGCCGATCCTGAAGAACGTTCCGACGTTCCAGTGTCGTAATCCCTCCGAACTGTCCCACGTGCTGGCCAATCTTCCAGAACTGGTGGTCAAGGAAACCCAGGGCTCCGGCGGTTATGGAATGCTGGTGGGGCCGGCGGCGACGGCGGCGGAAATCGAATCCTTCCGCGAGCGAATCAAGGCCAAGCCCCACGCGTACATCGCGCAACCGACGTTGTCCCTGTCGACCTGCCCGACCTTTGTCGAAAACGGCATCGCCCCACGCCACATCGACCTGCGTCCGTTTGTATTGTCTGGCCGCGAAACCCGGGTTGTGCCCGGCGGTTTGACCCGTGTCGCCCTGCGTGAAGGCTCCCTGGTGGTGAATTCCTCCCAGGGCGGCGGAACCAAGGACACCTGGGTGGTCGAGGATTGAAGGAAGCCTGCCATGTTAAGTAGAACTGCCTCGGATTTGTATTGGATGTCGCGTTACCTGGAGCGGGCGGAAAACCTCGCACGGATGCTCGACATCAGTTATTCGCTGTCGCTGATGCCGCAGGATGGCCGCGGTGACGGTCTGCACGAACTCGCCATGCCGCTGCTGATCACCGGCACCCTGGACGATTACCTCGAACGCCACGGCGAGTTGCATGCCGAACGGCTGCTGCACTTTTTTGCCCTGGACGCGGCCAACCCGGCGAGTATTTACAGCTGCCTCGGTTCGGCGCGGGCCAGCGCGCATGCCGTGCGGGGGCGAATTACCGCGGACATGTGGGAAAACATCAACGCCACCTGGCTGGAAATTCGCGGCATCGCCGATCAGGGCTTGAGTCGCTACGGCATGAGTCGTTTCTGCGAGTGGATCAAGGAACGTTCCCACCTGTTTCGTGGCGCGTCCTACGGCACGATCATGCGTAACGATGCGTTCCGGTTTATTCGTCTGGGCACTTTCATCGAAAGGGCGGACAACACCTTGCGCCTGCTCGATGCTCGCTACGAAATGGCGGGCGATCAGGCCGAAGCGGTCAGCGACGGTACGGCTCACGCCTATTACCAGTGGAGTGCCTTGTTGCGGGCGTTGTCGTCGTTCGAGGCCTACACCGAAATCTACCGCGACGCGCCCGGTGCCCGGCATGTGGCCGAGTTGCTGTTGCTGCGCGCCGATGTCCCGCGATCCCTGCGCGCATGCACCGAAGAAATCGACCAGATCCTCGCTCAACTGCCGGGGGCCAATGGTCGTCCTGCGCAACGTCTGGCCGCCGAGATGGACGCACGCCTGCGCTACACCGGCATCAACGAAATTCTCGACGAAGGCCTGCACGCCTGGCTGACCGAGTTCATCCCGCTGGTGCGCCAGTTGGGTAACGCCATACACAGTTCCTACCTGGAGGCTGCATGAGACTTTCCATTAGCCACGAGACCACCTATCACTATGAAGATCAGGTGCGGGCGAGCATCCAGTACCTGCGACTGACCCCTCACGACAGCGAGCGCCAGCACGTGCTCAGTTGGCAGCTCGACCTGCCGCGCCCGGTGCGCGCGCAACTCGATCCGTTCGGCAACATCCTGCACGTGCTGACCATGGACGAGCCGCATGAAGCGATCATCATCGGCGCCCGTGGCCAGGTCGACATCGACGAACTGCGTGAAGCCGAGCACGAGAGCCAGTCGGCGTTGCCGTTCCTGCGCTTTACGCGCCTGACCGAGGCCGACGAAGCCTTGCGTGAGTTCGCCGAGAAGGCGTGCAAAAAGCGCCGGGACCGCGCGGCATTGATCGACTTGATGCATGGCCTGAATTCGCACATGACCTACACGCCGGGCTCCACCGAAGTGGACACCAGCGCCGCGCAAGCCTTCGCCGGGCGTTCGGGTGTCTGTCAGGACCACACCCACGCGTTTCTCGCCTGCGCCCGCAGCCTGGGCGTTCCGTCGCGTTATGTGTCGGGCTATTTGTACAGCGAGAACAGCGAGCATCTGGCCAGCCACGCGTGGGCGGAAGCCTGGCTGGATGACGCGTGGTACAGCTTTGACGTGACCAATGAACTGGCGCGACCGGAGCGGCATTTGAAACTGGCGGTGGGCCTGGATTACCTGGATGCCTGCCCGGTACGCGGGATGCGTCGGGGCGGCGGGTGCGAGCAGATGCACGCGAAGGTGTTTGTGTCGCCGACGCCGATGCCGGTGATTTCAGTCCAGCAGCAATAGGTCTGTTCGCCGCAAAAACCTGTGGGAGCGAGCCTGCTCGCGATAGCGGTCTGTCTGTCACATTCATGTTGAATGTGCCACCGTCATCGCGAGCAGGCTCGCTCCCACATGGAAATAGTGTCAGGGCTTGGTTTTGCGCCCGGCCATGTGCTTCAAATACCCCACCAACATCTCCAGATCCCCATCCGGTAAAACCGCCGCCGAAAACCCCGGCATCTTCGCCTGCGGCCACTGCCGCAAACTCTGCGGATCGCGGATGTAGCGCTTCAAAAAGTCCGCCCCGAAATACTCGGTCGGGTTAAACGGAATGTTCAGATCCGGCCCGAATTGCGCATCCCCGGCACCGTTCAATCGATGACACGCCAGACAGTTCTTCTGGAACAGCGCAAACCCCACATTCACCGGGTCGTCCGCCTTCAGCGCCGGATCCGGCAGCAGGGCAGGGAAGCGCTCGGCCACGGGCGCCATGCGTTTGATGTCAGCCACTTGAAAGGGCCATTGCTCGGGACTGATATTTCCGGCCTGCGGATCCGTCCATACCAGATAAAACGGCCCGGCACTTGGCTTGTCTGCCGACAGCGCCGGCCACGGTTTTGTCGGGTCTTCAATCGCCAGCCACGCTCGCGCACCTTGGCTGTTAAGCAACGGCGCGGCAGCCAGTTCGGCAGCAAAACCATCCAGTGCCACAGCTTGCAGGTGATCGTCAGGCTTGATGCCGCTCAACAACGCCGACAGGGGCACGGCGCGATAGCTCATGTCCCGTTTGTAGGAAACGTCGTTGGTAATGGTGATGGTCTGAACCAGAGGATGCTTGAGCAATTCCTCGGTCTGCCAGGTGCGGCTGTGTGCGCCCAGCTCCAGGTTCAGCTGTGCGGCATAAAGGGGCGAGCCGAACAGCAAGGCCCCGAGCAGAATGAGCGTTTTCAACAGATCGCCGTCCATGTCGTGGAAGTGCCGCAAAGGTTGGCACACCCACGCCGGCCCGGGTAGCGAGCCAGTCACATTTTTAAGAGGCGATGGAAACTGTGCGCCGATTTTTTAATAAAGACTCAGCCGATCACCTTCGTCAGGTTCGGCAAAATCAACAGCAACGTAGTAGCGAAAAGAATGAGCCCGGCTTGACGTACTTTCGAATGTTTGAACATGGCTTGACCGCCTTTTTTGTTATTTCCTGATGCCTGCCTGCATATCTCCATGACGGCAGAGCGTTGCACTTCCTGTAAGGCGAGCGCCTCGGCAAAACCCGACGACAACTTCGCATATGTTCACCTTAGGGCCCGCGTCACTCGTGACTTAGATCCCTTTCGTATGGAGTGCTCACTTATTGCTTTAAAAAAGGCATGAGGCCTATTGCCAGCTTCTTTGCCGCCCTTTTGCTAGACATCTCGGTGTCCTGAAACGATCAATCCGGTAGCACACTACCGTCCGTCTGAGCGTGTCCGTCAACGTCAGTGAGCATTGCGGTCATTGAATCGGCGGTGGCTCGGCATAAGGTGAGGGCTCAGTATTTTCACCGCCAGGTTCGAGGACGTCATGACCCAAGCTTTGATTTTCGACGCGTTACGCACGCCCCGTGGCAAGGGCAAGTCCGATGGTGCCTTGCACAGTGTCAAACCGGTGAACCTGGTGGCGGGGTTGCTCAAGGCGCTGCAACAGCGCACGGCGCTGGACACCAGTCAGGTTGACGACGTGGTGTTGGGCTGTGTGACGCCGGTTGGCGATCAAGGTGCGGACATCGCCAAAACGGCCGCACAGGTGGCCGATTGGGACGTCAGCGTCGCGGGCGTGCAGATCAACCGCTTCTGCGCCTCAGGGCTGGAGGCCGTCAACCTCGGGGCGATGAAAGTGCGTTCCGGCTTCGAAGACCTGGTGGTGGTCGGTGGCGTCGAGTCGATGTCACGGGTGCCGATGGGCAGCGATGGCGGCGCCTGGGCGCTGGACCCGGAAACCAATTTGCACAGCCATTTCACTCCGCAAGGCGTGGGCGCCGATCTGATCGCCACCCTCGAAGGCTTCAGCCGCCAGGACGTCGATGCCTACGCGCTGCACTCCCAGCAAAAAGCGGCGCGGGCCCGGGCCGACGGTTCGTTCAGCAAATCGCTGGTGCCGGTGCAGGATCAGAACGGCATCATTCTGCTCGATCACGATGAGTTCATCCGCGCCGACTCCACCCTGGAAGGCCTGGGCAAACTCAAGCCGAGCTTCGAAATGATGGGGCAAATGGGCTTCGACGCCACGGCATTGCGGGTCTACAGCCACGTGGAGCGGATCAACCACGTGCACACGCCGGGCAACAGTTCGGGGATCGTCGATGGTGCGGCGTTGATGCTGATCGGCTCCGAAGCCAAGGGGCGTGCACTGGGCTTGCAGCCACGGGCGCGAATCGTCGCCACGGCGGTCACCAGCACCGACCCGACGATCATGCTCACCGGCCCGGCGCCGGCCACCCGCAAAGCGCTGGCCAAGGCCGGGCTGCGGGTCGAAGACATCGACCTGTTCGAGGTCAACGAGGCGTTTGCCTCCGTCGTGTTGAAGTTCATCAAGGACATGGCCATCGACCCGGACAAGGTCAACGTCAACGGCGGCTCCATCGCCATGGGGCATCCACTGGGTGCTACAGGCTGCGCAATCCTCGGCACGCTGCTCGATGAACTGGAAACCCGGCGCCTGCGCTTTGGCCTCGCGACCCTGTGCGTCGGCGGCGGCATGGGCATTGCCACCATCATCGAACGCCTCTGAGCCACGATTTCAAGGAATTCACTTCATGACTGAAGCCATTCGTTACGAAAAAGGGCAGGACCAGATCGTCGTCCTGACCATCGACATGCCGGGCCAGAGCGCCAACACCATGAACGCGGTCTACCGTGAGGCCATGGCCGCTTGCGTCGCCCGACTGGTTGCCGAGAAAGACAGCATCGCCGGCGTGATCATCACCTCGGCGAAGAAGACCTTCTTCGCCGGCGGCGACCTTAATGAACTGATCAAGGTCGGCAAGCCTGAAGCCAAAGCGTTCTACGACATGGTGCTGACGCTGAAGGGCCAACTGCGCACCCTGGAAACCCTGGGTAAACCGGTGGTCGCCGCAATCAACGGTGCGGCGCTGGGGGGTGGTTGGGAAATCTGCCTGGCCTGTCATCACCGCGTGGCGCTGGACAATTCATCGGTGCAGCTCGGCCTGCCGGAAGTCACCCTCGGCCTGTTGCCGGGCGGTGGCGGGGTAGTGCGCATGGTGCGCATGCTCGGTCTGGAGAAGGCCTTGCCGTATCTGCTTGAAGGCAAGAAAGTCCGCGCGCAACAAGCCTTGCAGGGAGGTTTGATCGATGAGTTGGCGCTGGATCACGATGAGCTGCTGAGCAAGGCGCGCGCCTGGATTCTGGCCAACCCGACAGCGGTGCAACGTTGGGATGTGAAGGGCTATCAGATTCCGGGCGGTACGCCGTCGAACCCGAAAGTCGCGCAAATGCTGGCCATTGCGCCGTCGATCCTGCGCACTAAAACCCAGGGCTGCATGCCCGCACCAGAGAAGATTCTTTGCGCCGCAGTGGAAGGCGCTCAGGTGGATTTCGACACGGCGCACCTGATCGAAACCCGCTACTTCACCGAGCTGACCACCGGCCAGATCTCGAAGAACCTGATTGGCACGTTCTGGTTCCAGCTCAACGAAATCAATGCTGGCGGTTCGCGACCTCAAGGGTTTGCACCTTACGTGACGCGTCGCGTGGGGGTTCTGGGCGCGGGGATGATGGGAGCCGGCATTGCCTTTGTCAGCGCTTCGGCCGGTATCGAAGTGGTGCTCAAGGACATCAACCTGGCGGCAGCAGAGAAGGGCAAGGCTCATTCGGCGGCGTTGCTGGACAAGAAGGTTGCCCGGGGGCAGTTGAGCGTTGAACAGCGGGACGCAGTGCTGGCGCGGATCAAAACCACTGAAAGTGACGCCGATCTGGCCGGTTGCGACCTGATCATTGAAGCCGTGTTCGAAGACCGCGAACTGAAAGCCAAAGTCTCTTCAGCCGCGCAACAGGTCGTCGGCCCGGACGCGGTGATCGCTTCCAATACCTCGACTCTGCCGATCAGCGGGCTCGCTACCGCCGTACCGGATCAAAGCAAATTCATCGGCCTGCATTTCTTCAGCCCCGTGGAAAAAATGCCGCTGGTGGAAATCATCAAGGGCGCCCACACCAGCGACGAAACCCTGGCCCGCGGTTTCGATTTCGTCCTGCAAATCAAGAAAACCCCGATTGTGGTCAACGACAGCCGTGGCTTCTTTACCTCACGCGTGTTCGGCACCTTCACCAACGAAGGCATTGCCATGCTCGGCGAAGGTGTGAGCGCAGCGATGATCGAAACCGAAGCGCGCAAGGCGGGCATGCCCATCGGGCCTCTGGCGATCTCCGACGAAGTTTCCCTCAGCCTCATGAGCCATATCCGTCAACAAACGGCCAAAGACCTGCAAGCGGAAGGGAAACCACTGATTGAGCACCCGGCGTTTGCCGTGATTGACTTGCTGCTCAACGAATACAAGCGTCCGGGCAAAGCGGCAGGCGGTGGTTTCTACGAATACCCGGCCGGTGGCCAGAAGCACTTGTGGCCAGGGCTGAAAAGTCGTTTCGAGAAGGCTGACGGGCAGATTTCGCCGAAGGACGTGCGTGATCGCCTGCTGTTCGTGCAAGCCATCGAAACCGTGCGTTGCGTGGAGGAGGGCGTGCTGACCTCGACTGCGGATGCCAACGTCGGCTCGATCTTCGGCATTGGTTTCGCGGCCTGGACCGGCGGCGCGCTGCAGTTCATCAACCAGTACGGCGTGAAGGACTTCGTCGCGCGTGCGCAATACCTGGCTGAGCAGTACGGCGAACGGTTCGCGCCACCCGCGCTGCTGCTGGAGAAAGCGGCCAAAGGTGAGGTGTTTTAAGGGACCGGTGACGACTCGTGGGGCTTGCCTTGGGACGGTGTTTCGAGGCAGGCTCTGGGGTGTGCATTATTCCCATCACGTGTCAGGTATTTTTTATGTCGTTACGCATCTGCATTCTGGAAACCGACATCCTGCGTCCGGAACTGGTCGATCAATATCAGGGTTACGGGCAGATGTTCCAGCGTCTGTTTTCGCAACAACCCATCGCGGCCGAGTTCACTGTCTACAACGTGATGCAGGGCGAATACCCCAGCGATGATGAGGCCTTCGACGCCTATCTCGTCACCGGCAGCAAGGCCGATTCCTTCGGCACCGACCCGTGGATTCAAACCCTCAAGGCTTACCTGCTGACCCGCTACGAACGCGGTGACAAACTGCTGGGCGTGTGCTTCGGCCATCAGTTGCTGGCGCTGCTGCTGGGCGGCAAGAGCGAGCGTGCGACCCAGGGCTGGGGCGTCGGCACCCACAGTTACAAACTCGCCGCCAAGGCACCGTGGATGAGCCCGGTGCGCGAAGAGTTGACGTTGTTGATCAGCCACCAGGACCAGGTGACGTCGTTGCCGGAAAACGCCACGGTCATCGCTTCCAGCGATTTCTGCCCGTTTGCCGCGTACCACATCAACGACCAGGTGTTGTGCTTCCAGGGGCACCCGGAATTCATTCACGATTACTCGCGAGCCTTGCTGGATATTCGTCAGGAAGCGTTGGGCGAGCAGGTGTATACCAAGGGCATGGCGAGCCTTGAGCATGAGCATCATGGCGCGACCGTTGCGGAGTGGATGATGCGGTTTGTGGCGCATAAACCAGAAACTGTTTGAAGCTGAAAAGCATCGCTGGCAAGCCAGCTCCTACAAGGGGTACACGGTTCCCTGTAGGAGCTGGCTTGCCAGCGATTGTGTTGTTTACAACCACCCCGACTTCTTGAAACTCGCCCACAAACTCACACACCCCACCGCAATAAACCCCAGCACCGCGAAATACCCGTAATGCCAGGTCAGCTCCGGCATGTTCTGGAAGTTCATCCCATAGATCCCGGCCACTGCCGTCGGGAACGCCAGAATCGCCGCCCACGCCGCAAACTTGCGCTGCACCACGCTCTGCCGTGACGCCTCCAGCAACACCCCGACTTCAATGGTCTGGCTGGCAATGTCCGCCAGGGTCGTCAGGTCTTCCATCTGCCGGGTCACATGGATCTGCACATCGCGGAAGTACGGGCGCATGTTCTTGTCGATGAACGGAAAACTCAGCTTCTGCAGCTCCTCACCGATTTCCACCATCGGCGCCGCATACCGCCGCAAACGCAATACATCGCGGCGCAGACTGTGGAGTTTTTGAATGTCGCGCTCGTTCAGGGAGCTGCACATGACGTTACGTTCCAGCTCATCGATCTCTGCATGGATCGCTTCACCCATCGGTTGATAGTTTTCAATCACAAAGTCGAGGATGGCATAGAGTACGAAATCTTCCCCGTGCTCCAGCAACAGTGGACGCGCCTCACAACGCTGGCGGACATAAGCGTAGGACGCCGAATGACCGTTACGCGCAGTAATGATGTAGCCGTTGCCGGCAAAGATATGAGTCTC
The DNA here is from genome assembly GCF_014852325.1 of Pseudomonas sp. PDM01. NCBI lineage: Bacteria > Pseudomonadati > Pseudomonadota > Gammaproteobacteria > Pseudomonadales > Pseudomonadaceae > Pseudomonas > Pseudomonas sp. PDM01. Next base: position 252,845 of record NZ_JACVBK010000006.1, on the reverse strand, counting down.
GATGAACTCAAGCTTTCCTTCATGGCGGATCGGCGAATACGTGACGATAAACAGCGCATCGCCAAAGGTTTCCAACTTCGGTCGACTGTGTTTTTCCAGGGCGTCTTCAATGGCCAGTTCGTGCAGGTTGAACTGGCGTTGCAGATTGAACAGCTCCTGGGCATTCGGCTCTTCGAGGCCGATCCAGACAAAGTGACCAGGCTTGGCGGCCCAGGCAGCGCCTTCGTCGAGGGTGATATTGGTGACCTTCTTACCAGCGCTGTAAACCGCAGCAGCAACAACTCTACCCATGATTCAGCTTCACTTCTTATTAGTAGCAGGCAGTGTTCAGCTTATCCTTCTATACCGCTTGAGAGTCAGTGAAATCTGCAGAGTTCGAAGGCAAAAGTTCGCAGGCAAAAGAAAACCCGCACAAGGCGGGTTTTGTTTCATGCGGCTTGCAGTTGCCGATCCATCGAGGCGATGCACTCGCGCATCTGCTCGCGGCATTGGGCGATCAGTAGCGGCATGTCGTCCAGGCTCAGTCCGGCAGTTGGAATGGCCGGCAAAGAACGGATCAGAATTTTCCCACTGCGCCAGCGGTTCAATCGCATGTGTTTGACGTAACTGCTGACACACACCGGGACGATCGGCACGCCCGCCGCGATCGCCATCTGGAACGCGCCTTTCTTGAAGGGCAGCAGGTCTTCACCGAGATTGCGCGTGCCTTCCGGGAACACCCAGATCGAGGTGTCTTCATGCTGCAAGGTGTGTGTGGTGGTCAGCATCGACTGGCGTGCCTTGTGCGCATTGCCACGGTCGATCAACACATTACCGGCCAACCAGAACAACTGACCGAACAACGGCACCCACTTCAGGCTCTTCTTGCCGATGCACACGGTGCGGCGGGGCACCACGTTGCCGAAAACAAACAAGTCATAGTTGGACTGGTGGTTGGCGATGATCACGCAGCTCTCGGGTTTGTCCATCAATGGCCCGACGTCGGCCTTCACTCGCAAACGCAAAATGCACATTGCCGGCCACGCATAGAGGCGCGCGCACAAACGGCTGTTGTCCGGGTTGAACGGGCGAAACAGCCCCAGAATCACCCCCAGCACACCAGCGAGAATAAAGTGCAGGCCCATCAATAACATACGAAACACGAACAGCATTTACAGGCCCCACCGGGACAAAAGGTGGCGCAGTGTACGGATGTGCACTGTTTTCGGCAATTGCCTCTATAGAGGTAGGAGATAGCCGATGTTTGAGCGCATGTTTCCGACTAGTTGGTCAGATCTGTTCTAGAGGGGTTGTAGACTTTTCCACAGAGCGTGTATGAAAAAGCCCGACACGATGGTCGGGCTTTCGGTGCAGCATCTTTGGGTTAACCCAAATGCTCCTGATCCTGGATGATTGCGTTGTCCAGGGTGTCCAGCAGTGCCTTGCGCACTTTCAGCTTGGTGTTCTTGTGCGCGGTCATGTTGATCTTCTTCAACTGACGAGCCGCTGCCAGCGCCGCGCCTTGCAACTCTTCGGGCGACACCACCAAGTCGAGGAAACCTGCATCCACGGCACTCTTCGGGTTGAACATCTCACCGTTGATCACCGAACGATGCAGCGCTGCCTTGCTCAGACGATCACGGGCGATCTCAATGCCGGCGTGGTGCATGGTCATGCCGATCTGCACTTCGTTCAGGCCAATGCTGAACGGGCCGTCGACACCAATGCGGTAATCCGCCGACAACAACAGGAACGCGCCCTTGGCCACTGCATGCCCAGGGCACGCGACAATCACCGGAAACGGGTGCGACAACAGACGACGGGACAATGTCGAGCCAGCCGTCACCAGCGATACGGCTTCTTTAGGGCCTGCTGTCATCACCTTCAGGTCATAACCGCCCGACAGAATTCCTGGCGTACCGGTGATGATCACCACTGCACGATCAGTCACTGCCTGATCCAGCGCAGCATTAAACGCAGCAATCACGTCCGGAGAGATGGCATTGACCTTGCCGTTGCTCAAGGTCAGGGTCGCGATACCGTCTTCGAGGTGGTAGGAAATCAACTCACTCATGACGCTATTCCTTGTATGAAAGTTGGGGCAGACGTTACCCACCGCCGCAGGCCAGGTAAAGCGCCGTGACTGACCCGCCAGTCACCCTTTCCCCGCCGGGCAAGCGTAGCCCGCCGCTCCCGCCGTGCATTCCCCTCTCTATATAGGAGAGCACGAAGCCAGAGATTGGCAGGTTTGCCATGGCCCGGAATGCTCCCGGAACCTCCAAACCGCTAAGCACATGAAAATTCTGCAAAAAAAGTTTGCCATCAGAAAAGCTTTCGACTACATTAGCGCGCCTCGACAGACAGAACATGTTTGACGAGATACGGTGAAGTGTCCGAGTGGCTTAAGGAGCACGCCTGGAAAGTGTGTATACAAGAAATTGTATCGAGAGTTCGAATCTCTCCTTCACCGCCAAATTCGATGTAACCAGAACCCCTGATTTCGAAAGAAGTCAGGGGTTTTGTGGTTTCTGGGTGTCTGGATTTCGAGGCGGCACGTTGGCCGCGACAAGGGTAAAAAATGCTCGCCTGGTGGGGTGTCAATTTGCCAGCGTATGATATATTGGCGCCGTTTATGTGACCAGGATCAAAGCCTTATCATTGATTTTCAATGAAAATTAATACGACTTTAGTCTGATTCGCTTAACAACAAGGATGTACACGTGCGAAAGGGATATGCACTTAGGCAGGATCAAATGCTTTTCCCTTTTTTGCGCGTTTACTTGGCCTAAGCCTGGCTTGCCTGGGACAGCTTTGAAGGTGCGCGTTTTATATGCAAAGCGTTTATTTGATCAGTAACGTCAATAATGGCGGAAAAACCTATCTTGAGTACTTGCTGCCAGCGCTAAATGCTCTTCGCAATCACTACAACTGTATTGTGCTTCAGACAAATATTGTCGGTGTCAGCAAGTTTGAAGCGGAACAGTTTCTAGGCTGTCCAGTTGAAGAGGTGGGGCTGGATGATATTGGAAAACTGAAATCACAAGTAATTATCTCGAACGATGCTTCTATCGGGAAGTTAATTGATGAATCAAATTTTTCCATTTTTATTGCACACGGCAATGTAGGGATGCCCCTCGCGGATGTTTACTACTGTTCCGGCTGGACATCCTATTGGGATGCAATTGTTTCCTCCTCCAGATCGCTTTTTGATTTGATTAAAACAGGCATGTACTACTTCAGGCGGGACAGAGTCGCCTTGCGTCTGGAGCTTGAACCGGACCGATCGCGTACGGACCTTCGAAACACTAGCGCAGTATCCGTACTGCCCATCAAAATTCCCGACATGTTCAGTGCGCCCCCTGAGTTTCGGTGCATGTCCGAGGAGTATGTTGTTGGCCTTCTGCCTACCCAGATAGGTATTTGCCCGAGTGGCGCTTCTCTGTTTGAAAACATGGAGGTGGTCATTAACTCGGTGAAATCCCAGATTCCTCATGCGAAGATTATTTTTCGGCCGTATATGACGGATTTTGACCGTCCCTATGTAAAAGAGTTGTGTGAGCAACTTGCCCGGTACCCGTGGGTTTCAATTGACGATACTAAAGGCAGCAGTAAAGACTTCTATCGGATATGTGACACGATCATCACTGATGCCTCCAGTGGTGGTGTGTCCTTTATGCTGAATACGTGCAAGCTGCCGATTTATTATGTTCCAGTGGGTCACGATAGCAGTCCAATCGTCGAAGCCTGGCTGGAACAGATGGAGGGCTTGTTGCCGATCGCTAAAAATGGCGATGAGCTTAAGGATATGGTGCTTGGGTTTAAATTGCTTACTTCAGAGCAAAAGTACTTCATTTATAAGAAGTTCTACGACTCAGAGTACAGCGGGCTTCATCATCCGGATGAGGTGTTTCTTGAGTTGGTTGAAAACCGACATGAGTCCCGTTTTCGTTACTGTGTGATCGACTCTTTTGGAGGCGCTCACGACAATTTCATTAGCGACCCTGAAAGAGCGCTGCAATGATCGTGAGTAACTTCCAGGCTCCCAGTGTTGATATGAATACCTCTATTGGCGAGGTCGTGTGGATTACCGGTTTGTCGGGTGCCGGTAAATCAACGCTGGCCCATGAGCTTGTTGCCAGGCTTAGAAACGATGGTCATCCGGTTGTCATGCTGGATGGAGATGAACTGCGTGATGTGTTTGGCGCAAGTGCGGCCAATGCGCAAAACCACGGGCGTGAAGGGCGGTTGGCGCTGGCCATGCAATACGCTCATTTATGCAGGGTCATAGCGGCGCAGGGGTTCACGGTGGTGATCGCCACGATTTCGCTGTTCCGCGAAGTTCATGCGTGGAACCGTGCCCACCTGCCTGGTTATTTCGAAATCTATTTGAAGGTGCCGATGGAGGAGCTGCGCCGTCGGGATCCCAAGGGCATCTATCGCCGGTTCGATGCGGGCGAGTTGCACAACGTCGCGGGGCTCGATTTGTCGATTGATGAACCGGGCGCGGCGGACTGGGTGGTGGAGTTCGACCCCCACCGCCCTCTATCTATGTTGACTGATGACTTACTGCACCATTTTTATAAAAGGAAGTTGGTATGAAAACGGAATGGGATTACACCACACTGGCTGACGCTTACTTGAAGCGTCCTGACTACGCCGATGCTGCGATCGATGCAATGCTTTCGATTGCAGGCGCCGAGAAAGGCGACAAGTTCTGCGACGTTGGAGCCGGGGTTGCGCACCTGACCTTGATGTTGGCTGCGCGAGGCCTGGATGTTGTTGCGGTGGAACCTAATGATGCGATGCGAGCGAATGGCATCAAGCGTACCGCGGACCTGACTCATGTCAGTTGGCATGAAGGCACAGGCGAAGTAACAGGGCAGCAGTCGCAAGTTTTCGACATGGTCACTTTCGGCAGTTCCTTCAATGTCTGTGACCGTGAGCAGGCTCTCAAGGAAACCGCGCGCATTCTCAAGCCGCGAGGCTGGTTCGCCTGTATGTGGAATCATCGTCATCTTGAAGATCCTGTCCAGGCCCGAATTGAAGCGATCATTAAAGAACGGGTTCAGGGTTACGGCTACGGTACTCGTCGTGAAGATCAAACGGCAGTGATTGATGCCAGTGCGCTGTTCGGTCCTGTTGTTCATCTTGATGCGCGTGTCATTCACGAACAAACCATTGAGGAATGTCTGGAGGCGTGGCGTTCTCACGCAACGCTTGAGCGTCAGGCAGGTGCGAATTTCCATGAGGTGATTAGCGCAATCGATGACTATTTGAAAGGCCTGGGGACTGCTTCGATCCAGATTCCGTACTCAACCAATATCTGGGTTGCTCAGCTGAGATAATCCTGATGGCTCTGCGATTTTCCACCAAGGCCGGTACGCTTGCCGGCCTGCAAGAGCGGCTGACTTCGGCGCGCATTGCTCCGTTGCTGTCTTTCACCGTAAGGGACTGGCAAGTGGGCCGGCAAGCCTGTTTACGCGACATTCAGGGACGCTTGGACGCCGGTCCCTGGATCGTGCGCTCCAGTTGTCTGCGCGAAGATGGCGTACAAGCATCCGGTGCGGGGGCGTTTCTCTCTGTACTTGACGTCAATGAAGCAGGGTTGGAATCGGCGGTTGAACAGGTCATCGCCAGTTATGGCGATGCCAACCAGGCAGACGAAGTTCTGATTCAACCGATGTTGAGTAATGTAGTTCGGTCCGGCGTTGCCTTTTCCCACGACCCGAATACCTGTGCGCCCTATCGGGTGGTGAACTGGACGGAGGGCCGTGACACTGCCTCTGTCACTGGCGGTCTGGGTGGCCGGCTTTGGCAGCAGGCGGCTCACAGCAAAGTGCCGCCACCGCCAGATATGCTGCCCGTCGTGACCTTGCTCGAAGAGTTGTTGGAGTTGTTCGAGGGGGTGCCGGTCGACTGTGAGTTCGCTGTCACGCGAGAGGCTGAAGGCGAGGTGTTGTGGTTATTGCAAGCCCGACCACTGATTTTGCCAGCACGCCCGGAATCCGAAGCAACTCAAGCCGATCGGCTGGAAAATATTCAACGCAAGGTAGCGCGGGGCATGCGACCGCACCCGTTCCTGATCGGCCAGCGTACCGTTTATGGTGTGATGCCGGACTGGAATCCGGCCGAAATTATCGGTATCCGTCCCAAACCACTGGCGCTTTCGCTTTACCGGGATTTGGTGACTGACTCGATCTGGGCCTATCAACGCCATAATTACGGCTACCGCAACTTGCGCAGCTTTCCGCTGATGCCGCATTTTTTCGGGCTGCCGTACATCGATGTTCGATTGTCTTTCAACTCGTTCATCCCGGCAGACCTGGATGAGGGGTTGGCGGGGCGTCTGGTCGACCACTATATCGATCGGCTGTTGTCCGAGCCGACGCTGCACGACAAAGTGGAGTTCGAGATTGTGTTCTCGTGCTACACACTGGATTTGTCGCAGCGACTGGAGCGCCTGGCCAGTGCCGGTTTCCTGGAGCATGAACTGGAAGCCATCAGCAGCAGTTTGCGCAAGTTGACCAACCGCATCGTCCATCCCAAGGATGGCTTGTGGCGCGCTGATGCCAACAAACTCGATACGCTGAATGCGCGACGTGAGGCTTTGCTGGCCTCCAACGCCGACCCTCTGGAACGGATTTACTGGCTGTTGGAGGATGCCAAACGCTACGGGACCCTGCCATTCGCCGGTCTGGCCCGCGCCGGCTTCGTCGCGGTGCAGATGCTCAAATCCCTGATGACGGTGGGCGTGCTCTCGCAGGCTGACTACGATTGTTTCATGGGTGGGGTGTCGACTGTCAGCGGCCAGTTGGCGCGTGACCGCGCGACATTGGACAAGGCGACGTTCCTCGCGCGCTACGGCCACTTGCGCCCGGGCACCTACGACATCCTTTCGCCTCGCTACGATGAAGCGCCGGAACTTTACTTTGACTGGACTCAGCGCCCGTCCGTCCCGGAGCCCGTACAACCGTTTTCGCTGACCCTTCCACAAATGCGCGAAATCGTGAAGCAACTGGAATCACACGGCTTGCAGCCCGACCCTGTCGGCTTGCTGGACTTCATGCAAGCAGGAATCGAACTGCGCGAGCTGGCGAAGTTCCACTTCACCCGCAATCTCTCGGATGCCCTGGCATTGATCGCGCAAGTGGGGGCGCAGCACGGCATCAGTCGTGAAGACATGGCCTATTGCGACATCAGTGTCTTCAAGGAACTGCACGTTGCGGCAGCCAACACGAGCGATGTGCTGTTGCGCAGCATTGAGCAGGGCAAAGCCCGCCACGCAGAGACACTAAAGGTATCGTTACCGCCGGTGATCACCCGGCCTGAGGATGTCTGGTCCTTCGAATGGCCGGAAACAGCCCCCAACTTCATCACCCAGAAGCAGGTGACTGCCCCCGTGGTGGGCAGTGACGACCGAGAAATACTCGCCGGCGCGATTGTCTGCATTCCCAACGCGGACCCCGGGTTCGATTGGTTGTTTGCCTACCCGATTGCCGGGCTGATAACGGCTTGGGGCGGCGCGAACTCGCACATGGCGATTCGTGCAGGAGAACTTGGCTTGCCGGCAGTGATCGGTGCCGGCGAAGTCCTCTATCGGCGCTGGTCGGCGGCTCAACGCTTGCACCTGGATTGTCCGGGACGCTGCGTGGAGATGCTGGCATGAAAGTCGTTGCCCTCAGCCAGCGTGTGGACGTATTTCCCGAGCGTGGTGAAAGCCGCGATGCAATTGACCAGCGTCTGATCAGCTTTCTACTGGATGCCGGCTTTTTGCCGGTGCCGGTACCCAACGGGTTGTGTCTGCAAACCGCTGACGGACGGCTGGCTCAGGACGCCTTGCATGACTGGCTGCACACGGTATCGCCACAAGCCATTGTGCTTTCGGGGGGAAATGACATCGGCCAGTGTCCGGCGCGCGACCTGACTGAAGGCAGATTGCTTGCCCATGCACGATCCCTGCGCCTGCCCGTACTTGGAATTTGCCGGGGCATGCAGATGATTGCGCACTGGTCGGGCGGCGAGCTGAAAGCGGTGACCGGTCATGTGCGAACCCGTCATGAACTGTCAGGAAAAATCGTTGCCGAGGTGAACAGTTATCACGGTTTTTCGCTTGCTGCTTGCCCTGAAGGTTTTGAGGTTCTGGCGTGCAGTGGGGATGGGGAAATCGAAGCCATCCGGCACCGCAACCTCCCTTGGGAAGGCTGGATGTGGCACCCGGAGCGAGAGGACGTCTGGGCTGAGCACGACGTTCATCGACTGAAGCAATTGTTCGGTTAATAAAGACATTTCATGAGGTAGGACTGTTGTGAAAGCCATTATTCTTGCTGCCGGACGTGGCAGCCGCATGAAAAGTCTCACGGATGAACGTCCGAAATGCATGGTCGAATTGCGTGGCAAGACACTGCTGGAGTGGCAACTTTTGGCGCTGCGCGGTGCAGGCATTAGCGAGATAGCCATCGTGACCGGCTACAAGCGCGAGGTGTTGGCAGACCAAGGGCTGATCGAGTTCCATAATCCTCGCTGGGCGCACACCAACATGGTCTCCTCATTGGCGTGTGCTGAAGCCTGGTTGCAGGATGCTCCGTGCATCGTGAGTTACTCCGACATTTTTTACAGCCCCGCAGCAGTCCAGTCGTTAATGACATGCAAGGCTTCCCTGGCCGTCACCTATGATCCGAACTGGCTGGCGCTCTGGACACAGCGCTTTGGTGATCCGTTACTGGATGCCGAAACGTTCCGCCTTGCCTCTACCGGCACCTTGACCGAAATCGGCAACAAACCGACTTCAGTCGATGATGTTCAGGGCCAATACATGGGGCTTCTACGCTTCACGCCTGAGGGGTGGGCAGAGGTTGTCCGGCTTCGCGAGGCCTTGACCCCGGAACAAAGAGACAAGGTGCATATGACGAACACGCTTCAACAGGTCATTGATGCTGGGCGGGTGCCGATACACGCCGTTGCTTACACTGGAGAGTGGGGAGAGGTGGACTCTTCAGAGGATCTCTTTGTGTATCAATAATTGAGGTTTCAGGCCTTGAGTGACTATTTATGAAGAAGGAATGCCCATGATCACCACCACCACCCACGCCATCGAAGGCCGCCAAATCACTGCTTACCTCGACATCGTCAGCGCCGAGTCGGTGCAGGGGGTCAACGTTATCCGCGACATGTTCGCCGGGATGCGGGATTTTTTCGGCGGGCGCTCTCAAACATTGGAGCGTGCATTGAAGGAGGCGCGGATTCAGGCCACCGACGAGATCAAGGAACGGGCGCGGGCGCTGCAGGCCGACGCGGTGGTGGGGCTCGATTATGAGATCAGCATGCCGGCCGGCAAGGGCGGCATGGTGGTGGTATTTGTGACCGGGACGGCCGTCAAACTGAGGTGAGTCAGGTAACGGTTCATGTATTTGTTTTGTAGGAAGCCGTGCGGGCCATTCGTCGGGTGTTGGGGAATCTGAATTACAAGTCCGGTAATGACCGGCTAGTCTCAAAAGCTTGGTGGTCGATATGTTTCAGGCAAAAGGGCTTGCCGGTATCGATCCCGCTTTTGAAAGGGGCGAAAAGATGGCTGATCCGTATATCGAAGACGACGGTGCTGAATTTCCAATCAACAATAGCGTGCGGTGTGGCCAGACAGACTATGTGGTGGCTTACGGTGACGATCAGGTCAAGCTTGGCAAAATGAAATCCCAGGTGCCCCAAGGGCCGAAGGCGAAATTTTTACCCAAGGTTGCGGCACCCGTCAGGAAGTAATCCATCCTCTCCAGACCCCGTCATTGAGCGGGGTTTTTTATGCCTGCAACCTTTTTGGCGGCGTGTGTTTTTCGGCCTGGGTTTTCACAAAGTTTTCACAAGGCCTTACGTAATCTCAACTCATCCGTTAGAAAGCAACACCTGGCCCGTCTCCCCAGCGGGCTTTTTTTTGTCTGTCATAAAACCTTTTCCATAAAAGCTGTCCAACCGTCGCCGATGGTGAGGTTGGGGCTGTGTGTCTGGACTTTCTCGCCGCTAAAGCATTCAATCTCGACCCTTTTTGATTTCCCCCTATTTTTTGAGGTTCTTGTCATGCGTTTAACACTGCCCGCTCTGGTTCTGGGCCTTTTGGTTGCTCAAGGTGCAATGGCTGCTGGCGACGGCACTGCCGCACTGGGTGGCGGTCTGGGTGGCGCGCTGGGTAATGTGGTCGGCCAAAGCATGGGCGGCAGCACTGGCGCTGCGATTGGTGCTGGTGTCGCGGGCGCCGCCGGCAGTGCTGTTGGAGCACGCAAAGGCAGCCGCACCAAAGCGGCCATTGGCGGCGGCGTGGGTGCTGCGGGCGGCTCGATAATCGGCAACAGCCTGGGCGGAAAGACCGGTTCGACCATCGGCGCAGGCCTGGGCGGTGCTTTGGGCGGCGGCGTGGGCAGCAACCTGGGCAAGGGCCACAAGGGCCACTGATCCTGATCGATCCGCTCAAAAAGCCCGGCTTGATGCCGGGCTTTTTGTATCTGGCTGTTTCTCTTTCGCAGCTTTTGCATCTTTAGCTGTCCAACGGTCATCGCTGGCCGGATTCAGTGGGGGCAGGTGCTAGACTCCGCCCATCCGCAGCGAATTCTTTTCTCCCGATGCGGAATTAGAGGTTCATATCATGCGTTTGACATTGTCCACATTGTTTCTGGGACTTTTGGTTGCTCAAGGTGCGATGGCTGCCGGTGATGGCACCGCTGCTGTTGGCGGTGGTATCGGCGGTGCATTGGGTAACGTGGTAGGTCAGCAAATGGGCGGCAGCACCGGTGCCGCGATTGGCGCAGGTGTAGGCGGCGCGGCGGGTAGCGCTGTTGGTGCACCTAAAGGCAGTCGCACTGAAGCAGCGATCGGTGGTGGTTTGGGCTCGGCGGGCGGCTCGGTGATTGGTAACAGCATTGGCGGCAAGACCGGTTCGACCATTGGCGCAGGCCTCGGCGGTGCAGCGGGTGGTGCGCTGGGCAACAACCTGGGTACTGACAGCGGCGATTCCCATTCCGGCAACGGTCACAAACACAAGCATAAGCACAAGAACAAACACCACTGATTCGACGATCAGTGACAGCAAAACCCGGCCTGGTGCCGGGTTTTTCATTTTTGCGAGCGTGACATCGGAACGTTGCCGCTCAACCGATTGTCCCTTCGATCGAACGGTTTCCGTGGCGGTGTCATCAAAACTTCAGGTGTTGTTTTCAATGCCCCTGAGAGGTGCTTTTGACCCGAAAGATACTGATGTCGATGACACCCCTAGCACCCCATGCTAGTACGCGAGTCAAACTGGTAGAACCTGTAAAGGCGCGCCAGGAGTTTACCCAGCAAAAGACTCAATCCAGCGCTTGTAAAAATCACGTTGTTGTTCAATGTCATTTGTAATGTCGGCTACTTCATAATCAAAAATATTGACCAAGTCGTCGGGCCCGGCTGGTTTACCCAATTGAAGCTCATACGCTACTACTCCTGCAGACATTTGCGAAGACATGCTGGATGGGTGCACGTTGAGTTTGGCGCCCTTGCATAAAAACTTTGTTTCCGGGTAGTCCGCTCGCAACATCCCAAAGCAAACATACAGATCAGAGCCTGAGTATGTTTTTCTTAAGCCGCTTTCCAAAACTAAAGTTAATGTGCGAATTCGTCGGTCGCATTCGATCACTACCTTATTAATGGTGCCCTGAGTATCGGTGGTTATTTCTATTATTTTCATGGCAGCTTTCTGTTTGGGTTGGGAGTTGAGTAACCTTTGTAGGTACCATCAGCGTGCACGGGGGTAACGCCGAGGATGTATTTGCTATCGACTCCACCAGGCATGGCAATTTCAGCCTCACCTTTATGAGGCGAGAGCAAACCTAGCTTTTTGTTCACATCTATCCCTTTGATGTTTTTTATTACGTACACAAAACCATCTTCAAATCCGTAACCAGTGGCAAATTTTATAGCCTCCTTTTCAGAGGTAGTGGTGCTGACAAAAAAACTGGGAGGGCTTCGGTTGTCGCGTGCGTGCAAGTAAAGATCAATACTGTCTCCCAACGGCTCAAATCCAGTCTCAAAAATTTCCGAGGATTCCCTCGCGTCTCCTCGGTACAAGTAACGTTTATTAGTTTTTGGGGGTGGGGTTGGGGTTGGGGTGGCAGGCTCTCCTGCATCACGTTTCACTTTCCCCGCCGGATCCTCAACCCCCTCAACCGACCCGCACCCACCCATCCCCGGACAATCACTCAACCCCAGCGGATCAACCCACCCCGTGGGGCTCAACACGTACCGATACCCGTTCAGTCCACCCGCCAATCCGACCGGGTCCGGCGTCAGATACCGCCCCACATCCGGCTGGTAATACCGATGCCGGTTGTAGTGCAAGCCTGTTTCCGGGTCGAAGTACTGGCCCTGAAACCGCAACGGCTGGTCGAGGATCTGGTGGGTGTCGCGGTTGAGGCGGGTGAGGCGGCCGTAGGCGGTGTATTGGGCGGACCAGACGATTTCGCCGCTGTAATCGGTGAGTTCTTGCGGTGTGCCGAGGTGGTCGAGTTGGTAGTAAAACGGGCAGGCGTTGCGCGGGCCTTTGCCGTCGAGCATGGCCAACGGGCGAAAGCTGCCGGGTTCGTAGACGTAGCTGCGGTAGTGCTCGCGACTGCTTTCGGCGACGAGGTTGTCGCCCTGCCAAAAAAACTCGGTGGTGTTGCCATCGACGTTTTTGCTGATGCGGCGGCCGAAGGCATCGTAGCGGTAGGTCGCCTGGCTGCCGTTGGGCAGGGTGACGCCGATCAGGCGATGCTGGCAGTCGTAACGGTACTCAGTGACCAGTTTTTGTGCAGTGCCGCGGCGTTCGCGGATCAGGTTGCCGAAGGCGTCGTAATCGTAGTGGCGGTCGCCTTGCATCAGCAGGCGATTGCCTTTGACCATGGCCGGACCGGGGCGGTCCTGCATCAGCAGGTTGCCGGTCGGGTCGTGGGCGAAGTTTTCCGGTTGGTGATCTCGGGAGTGGCGGACGCGGATCAGGCGATCGAGCGAATCGTAGAGGTAGCTGCGCTGACCGTGCCGCGTGTCGGCAATGTGGTCGAGGTTGCCGTTGGCGCTGTAGGCATAGTCGCGGCGATACAGCGGTTGCAGGTTTTGCCGGACAGCGTGGGCGTTCAGTCGACCTTGATTGTCATACTGATAATCGCTGAGCAGCAGGCCCTGTTGACGGTTCTGTTCGCGGCCGGCGAAAAAGGTGTGAGCGGTCAGTCGGGCGCCATTGAGGTCAATGGCCGTCAGCGCGCCACCCTTGGCATGGTGGTAATCGAGTTTGCTGTTGTCGGGCAGGCGCAAGTGGTTGAGCTGGCCACAGGCATCGTAGCCATATCGCAGCGTGCCCCAGCCTTGGTGTTCGGTGACTAGCCGACCCTGTTTGTCGTATTCGAACTCCAGCGGGTGATCGTGACCGTCATCGACGCTGACCAGCCGGCCAAGGCTGTCGTAGCGATATTCGACATTGACACCGTCGGGCAGCGTCTTGACCAGCAGCCGTCCCGTCGAATCACGTTGATAACCCGTGACCCATTGCGAGCCGTCGTCGCCGAACTCGGTTTTTTTCAGCAACTGTCCATTGAGGTCGTAGGCATACGCGGTGCGTTGGCCATCGAATCCGGTTTCCTGTCGGATCAATCCATTGAGCGTGTAGTCCAGCAGATATTTACCGCCGGACTCATTCTCGATTTCGGTCAGTAACAACCGTGCGTTGTCGTACCGATAAAGCAGTTGTGTGCCATCGGGATTGATCCGGCGGCTGACCAGATGCAGATCATCGACATATTCAAAGCGCGTGGTGCGCCCCAGTTCATCCCGTTCGGCGGTGACCTTGCCGTAGGCGTTGTAGCTGAAGGTGCGACTGGCACCTGTAGGAAGCGTCGTCTGAATCAGTCGTCCTACGGCATCCCATGAGTAGCGAGTGACGGCACCGTGTTCGTCCTGGCGGGTAACCTGCCGGCCCAACGCATCGTAGGAAAAGCGCCGTTGACCGCCACCCGGCAAGGTCTCTTCGATCAGTTGACCCAAGGCATTCCGGACGAACACATGCCGACTGTTGTCCGGAAAGCGGATCGACAGCAGCAGGCCTTTTTCGTCGTGGTGGTAGTGGGTGACATGCCCCTCGGGGTCGGTCGCCTCGATGACCTCACCCTGAGCATTGCGCTGATACTTCCACACGGCGTTGCCGCGATACCGCGCATGCAGGAAACCATTGCGGTATTCGTAGGACGTTGGCTCACCTTCGGGTGGAATCAGGGCAATCAGCCGTCCGACATCGTCATAGCGGTAGCGGGTCATTGCCCCGAGCGGATTCTTTTCGGCAATCAGCCGCCCCTGGCTGTCATAGACATTGAGGTGTTCCGCCCCGTCGGGTTCGACTCTCCGCACCAGGCGTGCCCGGTCGTCGTGCTGGTAAAACGCTTCGCTGCCATCAACGTTTTTAACCTGCACGCCGCCGTTGTCATCCCAGGCATAGCGCGTGTCCATCTGCGAAAACGACGCCCAATGTCGGACGCATCGCGCAGACTTGCCGGACCTTTCCCACTCCCAGAAGAAGCTAGCGCCACCAGCCAATTGCCGCTGCAGGATGACGTGCTGGTCGTCATAGTCGTAACGTTCGCTTTCGCCGGCGGCGTTGCTCGCTTCGATCAAGCGATGACAGGCGTCGTAGCGGTAGGTCACCAGTGTCTGTTCGGTGCGCCAGGTATCTTCGAGGGTGTCGGCGGGATGAAAGCGCTGATACTCGACGGCGGCGAGGTGTCGGCGGTCGTAGCGCAATCGCAGCGAGCGTCCGGCGCCGTTGTCGAGGCGCATGATTCTGTCGGCGTTGTCCCGTTGCACTGTCAGACGGTTGCCATAGGCATCGCTGATGGCTGTCAGTCGACCTGTACGGAAGTGGTAAAAACGCGTCGCTTCGCCTGCCATTGCGAGGATCAGTTCCTCCGGCTCATCCCCCAGGAAAATCGCCGCCCGCGACAGGCTGTTATGAATGTTCGGACGTTCAACCTTGGGCAAAGGGAAGGTCGTACGACGGTTTTCGTGGTCGATCCAGCTAACCTGTTCACCGTCGATTTCCAGCCGATGTGCAAGGGCATGACTCCAGCCAAATCCGAGCCCACAGTCGATTCCGACAGCACTGGTGCGATACACGCGGATGAACTCGAACGGCAACCGCCCATCCAGCGAACCATCGATCAGGGTCAGCAGTTCTTCGCCGGTGACCATCGATACCGGGCAGCCGTTGGTTGTGGTTCTATCCGCTGAATCGACGTTGTCGCCGTTTGGGTTCTGCGCGGGAGCAGGGGCGTCGTCGCGGTGTTCCTGGCGGCTCAGGCGGGTCTTGGCTTTGGACTTGTCACGGGTAAGGGCGACCGGGTTGTTCACCTGTACGATTGGTGATTCACCGGTGGTGATGTGCAACGGAGTGGCTGGCGCCGGTTTGAGCGGCACGTTCCGTGCGCTGACCATCAGCGGTTTGAGGGCGCCGGCGTGGCTGGTCAGATCCGATCTGTTCGCAAGCTCAGCCAGGCGCAAGCTTGCGGCGGCCAACCATTGTCGGGCTCGCTCGGACTTGACCTTGCCCAGCACCTTGGTACTGATGCCGAGTTTCAGGCCTGTAGGACCTGTGAGGCGCACCAGCAGGAAAGCGATGAGTATTTCTGTACGAATTTCCGCGACCACTTCGGCGATGTACTGCGGCGGCAACATCCGCAGCCAACTGGTGAAAGCCGCGAGATGAATGAACATCAACGGCTCATCACTCAACACCAGCATCACATTGGCGATGGCTTCGGCCGAAGCGTTCAGCAGCGTCTCGAGCTCAACCTCGGTCAGGTATTCAAGAAGTTTTTCACTGTTGGCCTGCAGGTCCGCGATCAGGGCGTAGATCTGCTTCACGTCATCCCACAAACCGTGCAGCGACTTCTCGAATCCGCGCCAGTCGGCCCGTAGCAGCATGCCGTAGCGTTCAGGGAAACCGGCCTCGGAAAACCCCGCCCATAAAGGCTGGAATTCACTCGTCCACTCGTTGCGCAACCAGCCTTCAAGCTCATCGATCACGCTGTGATAGGAGGCGTGAAGCGCCTGGACATGAGCGGTGGAAACATTGGGAAAGAATGTGATGCGGTAACGATGACCGCGCCAACACTCAGGGATTTCGAGGATGCCGCTGGGGCCGATGGTGTGATGCACCGGTTCGCCAAAGGTTATCTCGCCGTTGCTCTTTTCAATGATCGGTTCGAGCATCACCGGCGTATCACCAATGGGCACAAAGCGAGCCGCGTCGAACATATGCACGAGGGTCAACGGACCGCTGGCCGGGCATGTGGCGATCGTCGAACTGACGGGTGCGGAGGAATCCCTCGGTGTGCTCAAACGAACGTCGTTACCGACCTTGAACACTTGCTCGACATCCAGTGCCCCTCCTGTCCAGAAGCTTTCCGCCCAGGCCTCGTAGTCGTTGAGGCACAGGCGAAAATCGCCGAGCAGAGCTTCAACGTCCGGGTGCTCGGGGTTCATGGCTGCCACCACCAACAGGCCGATGGCGTTGTTCAAGGCCAGGACCTTGTCAGGGTTGAACATTCGCAGTCCCTCGCGCGGATAAATTGGGGTCGCGAGACTTTGCGGGGGATCAACGAGGAAAGAAGTCGGGAAAGGAGGTGTTTGATG
Organism: Pseudomonas sp. PDM01; assembly: GCF_014852325.1. Classification (NCBI taxonomy): domain Bacteria; kingdom Pseudomonadati; phylum Pseudomonadota; class Gammaproteobacteria; order Pseudomonadales; family Pseudomonadaceae; genus Pseudomonas; species Pseudomonas sp. PDM01. The sequence goes on along the minus strand of NZ_JACVBK010000006.1, from coordinate 236,195 downwards.
TAGGGCGAATCGCTAAATCATGCTCAGCGATTCGGCGAAGGTTTTGTCACCGTCGGGAGATTGCCCGTTGCTCTCTGCCGGCCGCGCTCGCTATGCTGCTGAACCCTTTAATCAAATCCCGGAATCAGCCGTGCCTGAGCCGACCGGGGTGTCATTAAAAACGGATCAGATGCGATGAATGCACCGCTGAAAGAGTTCGGCCCGATCAAAGCCGTGATTTTCGACATGGACGGCTTGCTGCTGGACACCGAGGGCATTTACACCGAAGTCACGTCGATGATTGCCGAGCGATATGGCCGGACCTTCGACTGGAGCGTCAAACAGAACATCATCGGCCGTGGTGCGGGTGATCTGGCGCGTTATGTGGTTGAAGCGCTGGACCTGCCGATTACCGCCGAGGAGTTCCTGGTGATCCGCGAGCCGCTGATGCGCGAGCGTTTTCCCACTGCGCTGGCGATGCCCGGTGCCGAGGAGCTGGTGCGGCACTTGAAGGCCAACAACATTCCGATCGCGGTGGGCACCAGTTCGTCGCGTCTGTCGTTCGGCCAGAAAACCACGTTGCACCGTGACTGGTTTGCGCTGTTCGACTTCGTTGTGACAGCCGATGACCCGGAAGTCGGTGCGGCCAAACCGGCACCGGACATCTTCCTCACCGCGGCGCGACGCCTGGGCGTGGCGCCCGGGGATTGCCTGGTGTTCGAAGATTCGCCGTTCGGCGTGACTGCGGCGAAAGCGGCGGGGATGACGGCGATTGCGATTCCCGATGCTGCAATGGCCGACGAAAAATACGCACACGCCGATGGCATTCTTCGTACGTTGAAAGCGTTCAAGCCGAGTGCGTGCGGTTTGCCGGCGCTTGAGTGGTCATAACACGATTGGTGCAATGACACAGACCCATGTGGGAGCGAGCCTGCTCGCGATAGCGGTTTTTCAGTCGACATCAATGTAGGCTGACAAACCGCTATCGCGAGCAGGCTCGCTCCCACAGTTTATTTTGCGTTTAACCTTCCCGTATCAGGCGCCGAAACCACCGTCGATGGTCAGGCTGGCACCGGTGATGTACCCGGCTTCCGGGCCTGCAAGATAAGCGACGAAGCTGGCGATTTCTTCAGCTTTACCATAACGACCCACAGCCATCAGCGGGATCAGGCTTTCGGCGAAGTCGCCGCTGGCCGGGTTCATGTCGGTGTCGACCGGGCCCGGTTGCACGTTATTGATGGTGATGCCCCGTGGCCCAAGGTCGCGTGCCAGGCCTTTGGTCAGGCCGACCAGTGCCGCTTTGCTCATCGCGTACGGGCCACCGCCGGCGAAGGGCATGCGGTCGGCGTTGGTGCTGCCGATGTTGATGATGCGACCGCCTTCGGTCATGTGTTTTGCGGCGGCCTGGGTGGCGATGAACACGCTGCGTACGTTGATCGCCAACGTCTGGTCGAAGTCTTCGAGTTTGAAATCTTCCAGCGGGGCAACGGCCAGCACGCCAGCGTTGTTGACCAGGATGTCCAGGCGACCGAAGGCTTTGACGGTGGCGCTCACCGCATCGCGAATCGCCTCGGCGTCGGCACTGTCAGCCTTGATGGCCAGTGCTTTGCCGCCGTTGGCGGTGAGGCTGTTCTGCAGTTCTTCGGCCTTGGCCGTGGAGCTTACGTAGGTGAAGGCAACCGTCGCGCCTTCAGCGGCCAGGCGTTTGACGATGGCCGCGCCGATGCCGCGGGACCCGCCTTGAATCAAAGCCACTTTGCCGCTGAGGTTCTGAGTAGTCATGTCGATCTCCAAAGTCGCCGTGGCGAGATGCCGCGGTTGATGGAGCCTAGTATTGATTCAGGATTACAGGCTGTGTAGACGGTAATTGCGATAGTCTGTGTAAACCAAAAGTTTATAGTGGCGCTTATGGAAACCTTCAGCAGTATCGAATGCTTCGTGCGCAGCGCCGAAGTCGGCAGCTTTGCCGAGGCCGCGCGACGCCTGAGCCTGACCCCGGCGGCGGTGGGCAAGAGTGTGGCAAAGCTTGAGGCGCGGCTCGGTGTGCGGCTGTTTCAGCGCAGCACCCGTAGCCTGACGCTGACCGAGGCCGGCCATCTGTTTCTCGGCGAAGTCAGTTCCAGCCTGCACACGATCCAGAATGCCGTGGCCAATCTCGCGAGCGCCGAAGGACGTCCGGCGGGAACTTTGAAAGTCAGCATGGGCACGGTGTTCGGACGGTTGTATGTGGTGCCGTTGCTGGGCGAGTTTCTGAGGCGGTTTCCGGCAATCAATCCGGACTGGCATTTTGATAACCGCCAGGTCGATCTGATTGCACAAGGGTTCGATGCCGCGATTGGCGGTGGATTCGAGCTGCCGCAGGGCGTGGTCGCGCGCAAGCTGACACCGGCGCATCGGGTGTTGGTGGCGTCAGCCGAATATCTGGCGGGGCGCGAAGTGGTCGTTGAACCGGATGATCTCAAGCATCACGACGGGATTCTGATTCGGTCGCCGCAGACGGGGCGAGTGCGGTCCTGGCAATTGACCAGCCGCACCCAGCAACACAGCCCTTTGACGCTAAAGGCGCGGATGACCATGAGCGATTCCGAAGCGGCGTGTGCGACGGCGGCTCAGGGGTTGGGGATCGCGTTGGTGAGCATGCCGTTCGCTTCGGGTTATCTGGAAGCCGGGACGTTGCAGCGGGTATTGCCGGACTGGTTTGTCGACGATGGCAACATTTCCATTTACTACGCTGAGCACAAATTGTTGCCGGGCAAGACGCGGGCGTTTGTGGATTTCATCATTGAGCAGTTTGCGGAGCAGGGGTTGGCGTCGCGGTTTAGTGCGGTTTGAGTCTGGCTTGATACCGAGTTGGCCTTTTCGCGGGCAAGCCTCGCTCCTACAGGGATTGCACGTATTCTGTAGGAGCGAGGCTTGCCCGCGAAAAACGATAACGCGGTCTACCGCCCAAACCGCCCCGGCCAGCCAATGATGTGTTTCGGTCGAGGCGTCGCATACGTCCTTACCTTCGACGTCGACAACCCCAATCGCACCAGCGACTCGGCAATCGTCACCGCCGCCGTCACGCCATCTACGACCGGCACGCCGGTGCGCTGACGAATCTGCTCGTCGAGCCCGGCCATCCCGCCGCAACCGAGGCAAATCACCTCGGCCTTGTCTTCCAGTACTGCCAATTCCGCCTGACGAACAATCGCCTCAAGCGCCCGTTGCGGATCGGATTCCAGCTCCAGCACCGCCAGGCCACTGGCCCGCACGGATGCGCAACGGTCCCACAGCCCTGAGAGTTTCAGCCGATCCTCGATCAACGGCACGGTACGGTCCAGCGTGGTGACCACCGAATAGGCATGACCGAGGAACATCGCCGTACTGGCGGCAGCGTCGGTGATGTCCACCACCGGTACGTTGAGCAGTTCCTGCAACCCTTCGCGACCGTGCTCGCCGTAACCGGCCTGAATCACCGCATCGAAGGGTTGATCGTAGGACATCACTCGATCCATCACGGCGATGGCGGCCAGGTAGCTTTCGAAATTGCCTTCGATGGAGTCGGCGCCGAAGTGCGGTGTCAGGCCGATGATTTCGGTGCCAGGCGCGGCCACGGCTTGAGCCGAACGGGCGATGGCCTGGGTTATGGATTCGGTGGTGTTGACGTTGACCACGAGAATTCGCATGGAAAGTCCTTATAGCGGGGTGGTTCTGCGGCCCGACGGTGCCGGGCCGCCATGGGGTTAATGGCTGACGTTATCGACCGCGATGGCTTCGCCGCTGACATCTGCGTAGTGCGGCTGTCGCTTGGCGATGATCAGGTACAGCATTCCGGCGATCCCGGCACCAATCAGCCAGGAGAACGGCGATACGAGATGGAAACCCGGTACCAGCGCCAGGACGATGGCGATCAGCGCTGCAGGAATGAACGCCGCCACCGCACGTAAATTGACGCCTCGGCTGTAGTAATAAGCGCCGTCGGGGTCTTCGCTGTACAACTGCGGCACGTTGATCTGACCTTTTCGTACAAGCCAGTAGTCGACCATGATCACCCCGTACAACGGGCCGAGCAGGGCGCCGAGGCCGGACAGGAAATACACGATCACCAACGGGCTGTTGTAGAGGTTCCACGGCAGGATCAGCACGGCGATGGTCGCGCTGATCAGCCCGGCGCGGCGGAAGGTCAGGTATTTCGGTGCCAGGTTGCTCAGCACGAAGGCCGGGGCGACGAAGTTGGCCATGATGTTCACCGCCACGGTGACGATGAGGAAGGCCAGGCAACCGAGGACCAGGAAGAAGGTATTGGGGATCGACGCGATGATTTCCGTCGGGCTTTCGATGATCCGGCCATTGATCTGAAATTGCGCACCGCAGAGCAGGACGGTGATGCCGGCGAACACCAGAATATTCACCGGCAGGCCCCAGAAATTTCCAACCTTGATCGTCTTGCGGCACGGCGAAGAGCGGGCGAAGTCGCAGAAGTTGAGGATCAGCGTGCCGTAGATCGCCAGCCACAACGCGCCACCGGCAAAAATGTTGCGCCACATCTCGCCGCCGGTGAGCGGCTCACGGATCGACCACGCGATGGTCGCGTTGGCCTGGGTGTACATCCATGCGGCGAGGGCTGCGACGGTCAGCAGAATCACCGGGCCGGCGAACGCTTCATAGCGCCGCACCATCTCCATGCCGTAGGCAAGAATCGCCAGTTGTACCAGCCAGATCGCGACGAAACACACCCAGCCCAGGCTCGACAGACCGAGGATCGAGTTGTGGTCGTAGTCGGCGAATCCCGGATGCACCGCCGTCAGCAGCACGCGAAACACCACCGAAGCGAGGTACGTCTGAATGCCGAACCAGGCGATGGCGATTACGGCGCGGATCAATGCAGGAATTTGCGCCCCATGGATACCGAAACTGATCCGGCTGATGACCGGAAACGGCACACCGGTTTTCTGGCCCATGTAGCCGGAGAGGTTCATGAAGCAATACACCAGCGCCGCGCCGATCCCGAGCGACAACAGAATCTGCCAGCCGCCCAGACCCAACGCATACAGTCCGATGGCAAAGGAGTAGTTGGCGATGTTGTGAACGTCGTTGGTCCACAGGGCAAAAATGCTGTAACGGCCCCAGCGCCGGCCTTCGGCCTTGGTCGGTGCCAGGTCTTTGTTGTGCAGGCGCGGGCTGAGCACCACGGGGTCTTGAAACGTTTGAACGGGGGAAGAGGAGGGCAGATCCAGCGCGATGTTGTTATTGGAGAGGCTAGTACGCATTCCGGCAGGCTCCGAGCTTGGCATCGCGATGACTGTGCATGAGCGTGGGCTCGACAAATCTTCGTCGCGGACAACAAGCATCATTGGTTACGGGGCATCTGCAGCCTGTACGGGATAGGGCGCTTCAGGCTTGCGGATCTAAAGTGTGTGTATGTTTTGATATGATTGTATACAAAACATGTATGCACTTAAGCCAGATCCATGCCAGTCAGCGATCTATAAAATTCACCGGTAATTTCGTTTTGTTATCTGTAATTGGTAAGTAACTGAAATAAAGACGATATAAATTGACCGATTGAACAGGTATTTATTTTTCGGCGGGATTCGTGGAGGTGTGAACGAGGGAGTGTCAGGCGGGATGAATGTAACTTTTCAGGGCGCATAAACGAAAAGTGCACACATAAATGGCACCTAAGGTGACATTCGTGTGTACACATTTACTGGGCCGGTCACGATACCTGTAGGAGCCGGCTTGCTGGCGATTGCGATCTTTCAGTCAATGCAGCTGTGACTGACACACCGCTATCGCCAGCAAGCCGGCTCCTACAAGGGAATTTTGTCAGGCCCGGGGATCAGGCTTTTGACTTGCTGATGATATTCCCCGCATGCAACCCGCATTCTTTCTGCGTCGCCTCTTCCCACCACCAGCGACCTTCACGCTCGTGCTGGTTCGGCAGCACCGGGCGGGTGCACGGTTCGCAGCCGATGCTGATGAAGCCGCGTTCATGCAGGCTGTTGTACGGCAGCTCGAGCATGCGGATGTAGCCCCAGATCTCTTCGCTGGTCATTTGCGCCAGCGGATTGAATTTGTACAGGGTGCGTTCCGGGGTGGAGAAGGCGGTGTCGATTTCCAGCACCGCGACGGCGCTGCGGGTGCCAGGGCTCTGGTCCCGACGCTGGCCGGTGGCCCAGGCGGTCACGCCCGAGAGCTTGCGGCGCAGCGGCTCGATCTTGCGGATGCCGCAGCACTCGCCATGGCCGTCCTTGTAGAAGCTGAACAGGCCTTTTTCCTTCACGAACGGTTCGAGTTTCGTGTAGTCCGGCGACACCAGTTCGATGTCGATCTTGTAGTGCTCGCGCACTTGATCGATGAAGCGGTAGGTCTCGGGGTGCAGGCGGCCGGTGTCGAGGCTGAACACTTTGACGTTCTTGTTCAGCTTCCAGGCCATGTCCACCAGCACCACGTCTTCGGCGCCGCTGAAAGATATCCACAGGTCATCGCCGAACTCGGCAAACGCGAGTTTCAGGATGTCCTGGGCGGATTTGTTGGCATAGGTCGTGGCGAGTTCCACGACATCGAACGATGGGCTCATCAGGGCGGCTTCCTACAGGTCGGTGGCGCTGGGCGCTCTATATGGGCTTGATGGTAACAAAATCCTGCAACTACTGGCGCGCCCTCTGCGTTGCGCAGGTCAGTGCGAGTCGCTAGAGTTCGGCAGTCCTTTTGCTCGCTCGACTCAATAATCAATACAAATGGGAGTGTCTTGTGGAAATTGCCTGTCTGGATCTTGAAGGTGTGCTGGTCCCGGAAATCTGGATCGCCTTCGCCGAAAAAACCGGAATCGAATCCCTCAGGGCCACCACTCGGGATATTCCCGACTACGACGTGCTGATGAAGCAGCGCCTGCGGATTCTTGATGAGCATGGCCTGAAACTCACCGACATCCAGGAAGTGATCGCCACATTGAAGCCGCTGGACGGTGCCATCGAGTTCGTCAACTGGCTGCGTGAGCGCTTTCAGGTGGTGATTCTGTCGGACACGTTCTACGAGTTCTCCCAACCGCTGATGCGCCAATTGGGTTTCCCGACCTTGCTCTGCCATCGTCTGATTACCGACGATGCCGGGCGGGTGACGAGCTATCAGTTGCGTCAGAAAGATCCGAAACGTCAGTCGGTTCTGGCGTTCAAGAGTCTTTACTACCGGGTGATTGCGGCGGGGGATTCCTACAACGACACCACGATGCTGGGCGAGGCGGATGCGGGGATTCTGTTCCATGCGCCGGATAACGTGATTCGCGAGTTCCCGCAATTCCCGGCGGTGCATACGTTTGAGGACTTGAAGCAGGAGTTCATCAAGGCTTCGAATCGGGCGTTGAGTTTGTAGGCGTTTTCTAGGACGCCTTCGCGGGCAAGCCTCGCTCCTACAGAGGGCGGTGATCACCTGTAGGAGCGAGGCTTGCCCGCGAAGCTTTCAAAGGTTTTGCAGGGTATCGAGCAACACCTTCACCTTGGTGATCGACTCCTGATACTCGGCCTGCCATTGCGAATCCGCAACGATCCCGCCACCGCCCCAGCAACACACCTGCCCATCCTTGACCAGCAAGCTGCGGATCGCGATTGAACTGTCCATCTCGCCGCGTACATCCAGATACAGCAACGAACCGCAGTACAAACCGCGTCGGGTCGGCTCCAGTTCATCAATGATCTGCATCGCGCGAATCTTCGGCGCCCCGGTAATCGAACCGCCGGGGAAGCTGCCAGCGATCAGGTCCAGCGCATCCCGGTCATCCGCCAGTTCACCGGTTACGCTGCTCACCAGGTGATGCACATTCGGATAGCTTTCGAGACTGAACAACTCCGGCACCCGCACCGAGCCAATGCGGCACGTACGGCCGAGGTCATTGCGCAGCAGGTCGACGATCATCAGGTTTTCTGCGCGATCCTTGGGGCTGGCCAGGAGTTCGGCGGCGTTCGCCGCATCTTCGGCTGCGTTCTGACCACGGGGGCGAGTGCCCTTGATCGGGCGGGTCTCCACGTGGCGGTCGCTGACTTTGACGAAGCGCTCCGGCGACAGGCTCAGCACTGCGCCACCGTCGGGCAGGCGCTGGAAACCGGAGAATGGCGTCGGGCACGCCGCGCGCAACGCGCAGTACGCGGCCCACGGATCACCTTGGCACTTGGCGCGGAAGCGTTGGGCAAAATTGACCTGGTAGCAGTCACCGGCCTGAATGTATTGCTGGATACGTTCTATCGCCTGGCGATAGTCATCAGCGCTCAGGTCGGCGCTCATCGGTGCCTTGAGCTTGAACGATTCGATCATTTCAGCCACGGGATGACTGAACAGCGTGATCAGGCGTTGACGTTCGCTGTCGATCAGCGACGGGTGGAACACCAACTGACTGGTCATCCGTTGGTGATCGCTGATCAGTGCCCAGTCGTAGAGCCCGAAACGCGCATCCGGCAATTGCAGATCGTCCTGTGCCTGGCTCGGCAGGTTTTCCAGGTGGCGGCCGAAATCGTAGCTCAGGTAGCCGATCAGGCCACCGGCGAAGGGCAGGTCAGGTGCCAGCGCCGCCTCACCGAGTCGTGTCAGATTGTCGCGAAGGCGTTGCAGGAAATCGCCACCGCTTTCGTCAGGCATTACCGCCAGTTGTTCCAGTGGCCAGGCACTGAGCAGGTCATAACGCCCGCGATCAGCCGTTGGCCGGCCACTGTCGAGCAGCACGGCGCCGGGGGCATGACGGATCGCCGCGAAGTACTTGGCGGGGTTGGCGCGATAGGGGAGCGGATGTACGGAACAGGTCAGCATGGGCGGGGCAGATCAGCCATCGAGGCGGGGGTGGCGATTGTAGTCCCCTCGGGGAATTGCTCCTAGAGGGGATGTCGGGGATTGGCAGATTGGAGGTAGGGTTGAATGGTTTGGTGACTGTGAGTAAGTCTTCGCGGGCAAGCCTCGCTCCTACAGGGGGGCACACGTATTCTGTAGGAGCGAGGCTTGCCCGCGAAAGGGCGCGACTCGGTCCCGGATCAACCCTCAACCGCAGGAATATGCCCGAACATCTCCTGCACAAACGCCATGCGTTCCTCGACGGTCTCGGTAATCCCGCGTGCTTTCAACTCTTCCAGCCGCGCCTCGACCGCATGGGTGCGCAACGTCAGGCCGCAATCATTGGCGATCTGGATGTTCAACCCCGGCCGGGCATTCAGCTCAAGAATCAGCGGGCCTTTCTCCTGGTCCAGCACCATGTCGACCCCGATGTAACCCAGTCCGCACAGCTCGTAACAGCCGGCCGCGAGTTTCATGAAGCCGTCCCAGTAGGGCAGTTGCACACCGTCCACCGCGTTGGTGGTGTCCGGGTGCTTGGCAATGATGTTGTTCAGCCAGGTGCCGCGCAGGGTCAGGCCGGTGGCGAGGTCGACGCCGACGCCGATGGCGCCCTGGTGAAGGTTGGCCTTGCCGCCGGACTGGCGCGTCGGCAAGCGCAACATCGCCATGACCGGATAGCCCATCAACACGATGATGCGAATGTCCGGCACGCCTTCGTAGCTGATGCTTTTGAAGATCTGGTCGGGGATCACGCGGTATTCGATCAGTGCACGGTCACGGTGGCCGCCCAGCGAATACAGTCCGGTGAGGATGCTGGAGACGTGGTGCTCGATTTCCTCATGGCTGATGATCTTGCCGGACACCGTGCGATAACGCCCCTCGAAGCGGTCGGCAATGACAATGATGCCGTCGCCACCGGCGCCCTGGGCCGGTTTGATCACGAAATCGCTGCGCCCGCCGATGATTTCGTCGAGGTTGTCGATTTCCTTCTCGGTGGAAATCACGCCATACAGTTCCGGCACATGAATGCCGGCGGCGATGGCGCGCTCCTTGGTGATGATCTTGTCATCGACAATCGGGTACAGGCTGCGCTTGTTGTACTTGAGCACGTAGTCCGCGTTGCGCCGATTGATCCCCATGATGCCCCGGGCTTCCAGGGCTTTCCAGGTCTTCCAGAAGCCGAACATCAGGCGTCAGCCTTCTTCAGGAAAGCCTTGAAACGCACCAGTTCGGTCAGGCGGTAGCCGCGATAACGACCCATCGCCAGCATGAAGCCCACCAGGATCAGCAGGATTGCCGGGAAGGTGAACACGAAGTAAACCAGCTCCGGCACGCTCATGATCAGGTGCGCCAGGGACGCAGCGAACAACGTGCCGATGGCCACTTTCATCGCATGCCCGGAGCCGCGTTCTTCCCAGGTGATCGACAGGCGTTCGATGGTCATGGTCAGAATCACCATCGGGAACAGCGCCACGGACAACCCGCGTTCCAGGCCCAGCTTGTGGCTGAACAGGCTGATCGCCGCGATCAGCACCACCACAAACGTCAGCACCACCGACAGCCTCGGCAGCATTTGCAGCTTCAGGTGTTCAAGGTAGGAGCGCAGCGACAGCCCTAGCGCGGTGATGATGGTGAACAGGACGATGCCGAACCCAAGCTGGGTTTCGCGGAAGGCGAGGGCGATCAGCACCGGGGTAAAGGTGCCGAGGGTCTGCAAGCCGATCAGGTTGCGCAGGATCAGGATCACCAGCACGCCGATCGGGATCATCACCATGATCATGAAAGTCTGCTGGGTTTGCAGCGGCAGGCCGTACAGCGAGTATTCGAGGAAATTGGCGTCGGTGTTTTCGTCGGTCAGCTTGGCCAGGCGAATGGCGTTCATTTCGCTGTTGTTCATGCTGAAGGTGACGGTGGCTTTCTTGCCGCCATCGACGGTGATCAGGTTTTCGTCACCGGTCCACCACAACAGGCGGTCGGTCGGCAGGCCTTGCTCGCCGGTTTCCGGGTTGAAGTACAGCCAGTCGGTGCCGTTGAAGCTGCGCAGCCAGAGTTCCGGGGTTTGCGGCTGGTCGGCCACGAGGCGGATGGTGTGGACCTTTTCCACCGGCACGTGGGCGATGGACAGGACCAGTTCAACGATTTTGGCCTTGTGCCCGCTGGACGGATCGCCGCCCAGCAACAGTTTCACGTTGTCGTCGTTGACGTTGTTGACCCGTTTGATCGCTTCGCCGATGAAGGTTTCGACGTCGGCCGAGTGCTGGCGGATCGGCGCGAGCAAGGCTTCAGCGGCAACTTTTTCCGCGCCTTCGACGGCGATGCTGTCGCGGAAGGTCGGGCCTTTGACCTTGGATTTTTCACCGGTGTAGCGCTTGGTCAGCACCAGGCGGTAATAAAGGGTCTGGTTGCCTTTGGCCCGGCGTGCCGACCAGGTCACCTTGCGGTTGCCGTCGATACGGTTCACGGCCACGCCATAATTATTGGAGATGAAGCTTTCGTTGAGGCTGACGAAATCACGGCTCAGCGGTGGCACGAACATCTGGATCTTGACCGGGTCTTTGGCACTGGCGACGAACTCGACCTTGGCGTCGATGTTCCACAAGTCGTCGGTGGCGTCTTCGGTCACGGGAATGCCGAGCACGAAGATCTGATAGGCCGTAACTGAAATGCCCAGCACCACCAGGATGGCGATCAGCATTTTCAGATGGAGGGTAAGAGAGCGCATTGGAATTACTCTGCGGTATGAGCGTCGGTGGCGCAGGCGGGTTTGCCAGCAGCGTATTTAAGACTGGGGTCGACCAGCGCATCAAAGCGCTTGAGCGCTTCGGAGCCGATCAGGAGCGGGTATTGGAAAGCGCTGCGGTCGGTAAGGTTCACTTCGATACTGCGTAACGCCGAGCCCATGCAGATATCCAGCTCGATCACCGGACGGGCGGTGTACTTCTTGCCTTCTTCCGGGTCGTAGTCGCCGGCACGGCGCTTGATCTTGCTGACGCGGGCCAGTGGTCGTTCGATCGGGTGCGAGTGAGCTGCGTCGATCGCCAGATAGAAGCGCACCCAGGACTCGCCGTTGCGTTTGAAGCGTTTGATGTCGCGGGCACTCAGGGAGGCGGTTTTCGCCCCGGTGTCGAGTTTGGCCGCGACTTCCAGATTGATGCCGTCCAGCGAGGCGTACTCGTTGAGGCCGTACACGGTTTTTTCCCCCGCCGCGGCGACACCGGGCAGGCAAAGCAGATAAAGGAAGGTGGGGAAGGGCTTGAGTCTCATAAATCCTGGTGCGCAGCGGTCCGTGTTCGATTCAAGGCCCTGGCATCGCTGCGCAAGCTCCCTCGTATGCCTATCAACTATTTGTGACAGTTCGTGCAGATGTCACAAACAAATGCGGGCGGCATTCTAGCACGGTGGTTTTATGGCGCCAGCGCTGGGCTCTTGGGTTTGGTGTTTGGGTGATGGGGGGGATATCCGTTATTTGGGTGATGGCGGGGATTGGTTTCGCCCTTACGGCGAGTCACTTGGAAGAGCGCCAAGTAACCAAGCGCTTTTGCCCCTTTCGTTCGGTGCCTCGCTGTGGCTCGGCATGCCCTCGCTCCGGCCCTGCTCCGTGGGCCCGCCGCGATCGGCCATCCCTGGCCGTGCGCGGCTAACCCGGCATCCATGCCGGGTTGCCCACTGCGCAGAACCTACGCTCGGCCTCTCGAGGGGGCGACTACCGCCACAGCCGCCGAGGCGGCCTGAAAGCCGACCTGGCTCTTTGGTGCGCGCGTTCCCTCATTCCGGATATGTACACCGATCCCGTGTAGGAGCCGGCTTGCTGGCGATGGCGTCTGTTCAGGCGATAAATGCGTCGACTGATACACCGCTATCGCCAGCAAGCCGGCTCCTACATGGGATTGGGTTCACACGGTCGAAATTGTAGGAGCCAGCTTGCTGGCGATGGACGTAAACGATGACGCGGGCTGTCTGGATAAACGCGGTGTCTGGGCGTTTTTCGCCGGCAAGCCGGCTCCTACAGGGAATCGCGTTTGCTTTTGATTTTCACCACTCATCAGGCCGAGCGTTAGCTCGCCTTCAGCTTTTGATCTAAGCGCCCCCTCGAGAGGCCGAGCGCAGGTTCTGCGTAGTGGGCAACCCGGCATGGATGCCGGGTTAGCCGCCCCCGGCCATGGATGGCCGATGGCGGCGGGCCCACGGAGCAGGACCGGAGCGAGGGCATGCCGAGCCACAGCGAGGCACCGAACGAAAGGGGCAAAAGCGCTTTGGTTACTTTCGCGCTTTTCGAAAGTGACTCGCTGTAAAAGCGAAACCATAAGCAGCCGTGACCGCAGTAACGGATATGTACACCCCCAAAAAACCGACCGCCTGACACACAGCCTTCGCGAGCAAGCTTCGCTCCTACAAAAAGCAGATAGGTTATTAGACGATTGTCGACAATACCTATTTATCCTTTGACTATTACCCCGCTATTCGCTAGTTTTTGCCGCATCAGCTTTCAAGGTGTCGACAATATGCTGGATCAACTCGATCCCCCAGTCATTGCCCAAGACGATTCGGAAACACTTTCCGAGAACGTCTTCCGGCGCATTCAGGCGGCCATCGTCAAAGGCGAGATCGCCCCGGGCAGCAAAATCTCCGAACCGGAACTGGCGCGCACCTACGGCATCAGCCGCGGCCCGCTGCGCGAGGCGATCCACCGTCTGGAAGGCCAGCGCCTGCTGGTTCGCGTGCCGCACGTCGGCGCACGAGTGGTCTCCCTGAGCCATGCCGAGCTGCTGGAACTCTACGAAATCCGCGAATCCCTCGAAGGCATGGCCTGTCGCCTGGCCGCCGAACGCATGACGGTCGAAGAAATCGACGAACTGCGCCGGGTCCTCGAAACCCACGAGCGCGACGCCGCGTTTCAAGCCGGTGTCGGCTACTACCAGCAGGAAGGCGATTTCGACTTCCACTACCGAATCATCCAGGGCAGCGGCAACCGCACCCTGACGCAGATGCTTTGCGGCGAGCTTTATCAACTGGTGCGCATGTACCGCATCCAGTTTTCCACCACGCCCAATCGCCCGCGCCAGGCCTTTGCCGAGCACCACCGGATTCTCGATGCCATCGCCGACCGTGACGGTGAACTGGCCGAGTTGTTGATGCGCCGTCACATCGGCGCCTCCAAACGCAATATCGCCCGTCACTACCAGGACGGCGCTAACCCGACAGCCACTGAACGAGGTGAGTCATGAGTTCCAACAAGAGCACTCCAGGCCAGCGTTTCCGCGATGCGGTCGCCAGCGAACATCCGCTGCAAGTGGTCGGCGCGATCAACGCCAACCACGCGTTGCTGGCCAAGCGCGCCGGTTTCAAGGCTATTTACCTGTCGGGCGGTGGCGTCGCTGCCGGCTCCCTCGGCGTGCCGGACCTGGGCATCACCGGCCTGGACGACGTGCTGACCGACGTACGCCGTATCACCGACGTCTGCGACCTGCCGCTGCTGGTGGACGTGGACACCGGTTTCGGTTCCTCTGCGTTCAACGTCGCCCGTACCGTGAAGTCGATGATCAAGTTCGGCGCGGCGGCGATTCACATCGAAGACCAGGTTGGCGCCAAGCGCTGCGGTCACCGTCCTAACAAAGAAATCGTTTCGCAGCAGGAAATGGTCGACCGCATCAAGGCCGCTGTTGATGCGCGCACCGATGACAGCTTCGTGATCATGGCTCGCACCGACGCCCTGGCTGTTGAAGGCCTGGAATCCGCACTGGATCGCGCTGCGGCGTGCATCGAGGCCGGCGCCGACATGATCTTCCCGGAAGCCATCACCGAACTGGAGATGTACAAGCTGTTCGCCAGCCGTGTGAAAGCGCCGATCCTGGCCAACATCACCGAATTCGGCGCGACGCCGCTGTACACCACCGAGCAGTTGGCCGGTGCCGATGTGTCGCTGGTGCTATACCCATTGTCCGCGTTCCGCGCCATGAACAAGGCCGCGGAAAACGTCTACACCGCGATCCGCCGCGACGGTACGCAACAGAACGTGATCGACACCATGCAGACGCGCATGGAGCTTTACGATCGCATCGACTACCACACGTTCGAGCAGAAGCTCGATGCGTTGTTCGCTGCTAAAAAGTAATGAAAGCCCTGTAGGAGCGAAGCTTGCTCGCGAAGACGGACTGACATTCAAAATCAATGTCGTCTGAGACACCGCTTTCGCGAGCAAGCTTCGCTCCCACAAGTTTCCCTAACAAATTCAAAAACTGGAGACAGCAATGGCCGAAGCAAAAGTACTCAGTGGCGCCGGGCTCCGTGGCCAGGTTGCCGGGCAAACCGCACTGTCCACCGTGGGCCAGTCGGGCGCAGGCCTGACCTATCGCGGCTACGACGTTCGCGAACTGGCGGCTGACGCCCAATTCGAAGAAGTGGCTTACCTGCTGCTGTACGGCGAACTGCCGACCCAGGCGCAACTCGCCGCTTACGTGAGCAAACTCGGCAAGCTGCGCGACCTGCCGCAAGCGCTGAAAGAAGTGCTGGAACGCATCCCCGCCGACGCCCACCCGATGGACGTGATGCGCACCGGTTGCTCGTTCCTGGGCAACATCGAGCCGGAGAAGGATTTCTCCGAGCAGCATGACAAAACCGACCGCCTGCTGGCCGCGTTCCCGGCGATCATGTGCTACTGGTATCGCTTCAGCCACGACGGCAAACGCATCAGTTGCGTGAGCGACGAGCCCTCCATCGGCGGCCACTTCCTGCACCTGCTGCACGACAAGAAACCGAGCGAGCTGCACGTCAAGGTGATGAACGTTTCGCTGATCCTCTACGCGGAACACGAATTCAACGCCTCGACCTTCACCGCACGGGTGTGTGCATCGACTTTGTCCGACCTGTTCTCCTGCATCACCGCCGCCATCGGCTCCCTGCGCGGTCCGCTGCACGGCGGCGCCAACGAAGCGGCGATGGAAATGATCGAGCGCTTCAAATCGCCGGAAGAGGCGATCAAAGGCACCCTCGGCATGCTCGAGCGCAAGGACAAGATCATGGGCTTCGGCCACGCGATCTATAAGGACAACGATCCGCGCAACGAGGTAATCAAGGGTTGGTCGAAGAAGCTCGCTGAAGAGGTGGGTGACACCGTCTTGTTCCCGGTTTCCGAAGCCATCGACAAGACCATGTGGGAGCAGAAAAAACTGTTCCCCAACGCCGATTTCTACCATGCGTCGACGTACCACTTCATGGGTATCCCGACCAAGTTGTTCACGCCGATTTTCGTCTGCTCGCGCCTGACCGGCTGGGCGGCGCATGTGTTCGAACAACGTGCCAACAACCGCATCATCCGCCCGAGCGCCGAATACACCGGCGTCGAACAGCGCAAGTTCGTGCCAATCGAACAACGCTGAATGGTGGGGGCGGGCACCGAGCCGTGAACCTTGTAGGAGCGAAGCTTGCTCGCGAAGGCGGTCTGACATTCCAAATCAATGTCGACTGGTACACCGCTTTCGCGAGCAAGCTTCGCTCCTACAGGGGGGCGGTTTTCCAATCAAATTCTGGTGCCGCCCCGCCTTTTGTTATTACCGTGACCGAGTCCTGACGATGAACACTGAATTCCGTAAACCGCTGCCCGGCAGCCATCTGGATTATTTCGACGTCCGTGCGGCAGTCGAAGCCATCCAGCCCGGCGCCTACGACACTCTGCCGTACACCTCCCGCGTGCTGGCGGAAAACCTGGTGCGTCGCTGCGACCCGGCCACGCTCACCGAATCCCTGAAGCAATTCATCGAGCGCAAACGCGACCTCGATTTCCCATGGTTCCCGGCTCGCGTGGTGTGCCACGACATCCTCGGCCAGACCGCATTGGTCGACCTCGCCGGCCTGCGTGACGCCATCGCTTTGCAAGGTGGCGACCCGGCGCAAGTGAACCCGGTGGTGCCGACGCAACTGATCGTCGATCACTCGCTGGCCGTCGAGCGCGGTGGCTTCGATCCGCAGGCGTTCGAGAAGAACCGCGCCATCGAGGACCGTCGCAACGAAGACCGTTTCCACTTCATCAACTGGACCAAAAAAGCCTTCAAGAACGTTGACGTGATCCCGCCGGGCAACGGGATCATGCACCAGATCAACCTGGAGAAAATGTCGCCGGTGATTCAGGTGCGTGACGGCGTGGCGTTCCCCGACACCTGCGTCGGCACCGACAGCCACACCCCGCACGTCGATGCGTTGGGCGTGATCGCCATCGGCGTCGGTGGCCTCGAAGCGGAAAGCGTAATGCTCGGCCGCGCATCGTGGATGCGCCTGCCGGAAAGCGTCGGCGTTGAACTGACCGGCAAGCTGCAACCGGGCATCACCGCCACCGACATGGTGCTGGCGCTGACCGAGTTCCTGCGCAAGCAAAAAGTCGTTGGCGCATGGCTGGAATTCTTCGGCGAAGGCGCCTCTGCGCTGACCCTCGGCGACCGCGCAACCATCTCCAACATGGCCCCGGAATACGGCGCCACGGCGGCGATGTTCTACATCGACCAGCAAACCATCGACTACCTGAAACTCACCGGCCGCGAAGACGAGCAGGTGCAGTTGGTCGAGAACTACGCCAAGACCACGGGCCTGTGGGCCGACAGCCTGAAGGGCGCGCAATACGAGCGCGGCTTGACCTTCAACCTGTCCTCGGTGGTGCGCAACATGGCCGGCCCGAGCAACCCGCACGCCCGCGTCGCAACCTCGGATCTGGCGGCTCAAGGTATCTCCGGCCAGTGGGACGACGTGCCGGGGCAAATGCCGGACGGCGCGGTGATCATCGCCGCCATCACCAGCTGCACCAACACCAGCAACCCGCGCAACGTGATCGCTGCCGGCCTGCTGGCGCGCAACGCCAACAAGCTCGGGTTGACCCGCAAACCGTGGGTCAAATCGTCCCTGGCACCGGGCTCGAAAACCGTAGCCTTGTACCTCGATGAAGCGGGCCTGACGGATGAACTGGAGCAACTCGGTTTCGGCGTCGTGGCTTTCGCTTGCACCACCTGCAACGGCATGTCCGGCGCGCTCGATCCGGTGATCCAGCAAGAGATCATCGACCGTGACCTGTATGCCACGGCCGTGCTCTCCGGCAACCGCAACTTCGATGGCCGGATTCACCCGTACGCCAAGCAAGCGTTCCTCGCTTCGCCGCCGTTGGTGGTCGCGTACGCCATCGCCGGCACCATCCGTTTCGACATCGAAAAAGATGTGTTGGGCCTGGATGCGAATGGCAAGGAAATCCGCCTGAAAGACATCTGGCCGAGCGATGAAGAAATCGATGCGGTGGTGAAAGCGTCGGTGAAGCCGGAGCAGTTCCGTCAGGTCTACATTCCGATGTTCGCCATCCACGAAGACACCGGCCCGAAAGTCGCGCCGCTGTACGACTGGCGCGAGATGAGCACCTACATCCGCCGTCCGCCGTACTGGGAAGGCGCGCTGGCCGGCGCACGTCCGCTCAAGGGCATGCGCCCGCTGGCGGTGCTGCCGGACAACATCACCACCGATCACCTGTCGCCGTCGAACGCGATCATGCTCGACAGCGCCGCCGGCGAATACCTGGCGAAAATGGGCTTGCCGGAAGAGGACTTCAACTCCTACGCCACGCACCGCGGTGACCACCTGACCGCGCAACGCGCCACCTTCGCCAACCCGAAACTGTTCAACGAAATGGTCCAGGAAAACGGCAAGGTCAAGCAGGGTTCGCTGGCCCGCGTCGAGCCGGAAGGCAAGGTCATGCGCATGTGGGAAGCCATCGAAACCTACATGGAACGCAAGCAGCCGCTGATCATCATTGCCGGCGCCGACTACGGTCAGGGTTCGTCCCGCGACTGGGCGGCCAAAGGCGTGCGTCTGGCCGGTGTGGAAGCGATTGCCGCCGAAGGTTTCGAGCGCATCCACCGCACCAACCTGGTGGGCATGGGCGTGTTGCCGCTGGAGTTCAAGCCGGGCACCAACCGCCACACCCTGGCCATCGACGGCAGCGAAACCTACGACGTGATCGGTGATCGTACGCCGCGCGCCGAGCTGACGCTGGTGATCCATCGCAAGAATGGCGAGCGCGTCGAGGTGCCGGTCACCTGCCGTCTCGACACCGCCGAAGAGGTGTCGATCTACGAGGCCGGTGGCGTGCTGCAACGCTTTGCCCAGGACTTCCTCGAAGAATCGGCGGTTGCCGTCTAAAACACGTTTGGCAGGCAGGGGATTTTAAGTCCCCTACTTGCTTTGAAGGAGCACCAATGGCTCACGCACCTCAAATCAAAATCCCCGCCACCTACATGCGTGGCGGCACCAGCAAAGGCGTGTTTTTCAGCCTGAAAGACTTGCCCGAAGCGGCGCAGGTTCCAGGCCCGGCACGCGATGCCTTGTTGTTGCGGGTGATCGGCAGCCCCGACCCGTACGACAAGCAAATCGACGGCATGGGCGGCGCGACCTCCAGCACCAGCAAAACCGTGATTCTGTCGAAAAGCATCAAGGCTGATCACGACGTCGATTACCTTTTCGGTCAGGTATCCATCGACAAACCTTTCGTCGACTGGAGCGGCAACTGCGGCAACCTGTCCGCAGCGGTCGGCTCGTTCGCCATCAGCAACGGTCTGGTCGATGCCAGCCGCATTCCGCACAACGGTGTGGCGGTGGTGCGCGTGTGGCAGGCCAACATCGGCAAGACCATCATCGCTCACGTGCCGATCACCAACGGTGAAGTGCAGGAAACCGGTGATTTCGAACTCGACGGCGTGACCTTTCCGGCGGCCGAAGTGCAGGTCGAATTCATGGACCCGGCGGCAGAAGAAGAGGGCGGCGGTGGTTCGATGTTCCCTACCGGCAACCTGGTGGATGACCTCGAAGTGCCCGGCGTCGGGACCTTCAAGGCGACCATGATCAATGCGGGTATTCCGACCATCTTCGTCAATGCCGAAGACATCGGTTACACCGGCACCGAGTTGCAGGGCGCCATCAACAGTGATCCGAAAGCGCTGGCGATGTTCGAGACCATTCGTGCGTATGGCGCGTTGCGCATGGGGCTGATTTCGAATCTGGATGAAGCGGCCAAACGTCAACACACGCCGAAAGTGGCCTTCGTTGCAAAGCCTGCGGACTACGTGTCTTCCAGCGGTAAAGCGATTTCCACGGGGGATGTCGACCTGTTGGTGCGCGCGTTATCGATGGGCAAGTTGCACCACGCGATGATGGGTACCGCAGCGGTGGCCATCGGCACTGCGGCGGCGATTTCCGGCACGCTGGTAAACCTCGCGGCGGGTGGTGTCGAACGTAACGCCGTGCGCTTCGGTCATCCGTCCGGCACGTTGCGCGTAGGCGCTGAAGCCAGCCAGGTGAACGGCGAGTGGATCGTCAAGAAAGCCATCATGAGCCGCAGTGCGCGGGTGTTGATGGAAGGCTTCGTGCGTGTGCCTGGCGACGCCTTCTAACCCGACACCGAACCCTGTAGGAGCCGGCTTGCTGGCGATCCCGTCAACGCGGTCTGCCTGACATACCGAGTCGTCTGAATCGCCAGCAAGCCGGCTCCTACAGGGGACCGCATTTCAATTATAAGAATGTGATTTACCTGAACCGAGGTCCCATCAACGAACCACTTTACGAGTGAATCGAACATGAGCACCAACGTCGACCTGAACAACCGCCCCGACTACGACACGGTCCTGCAGGACATTGCCGACTACGTCCTCAACTTCAAAATCGAATCCAAAGAAGCCCTCGACACTGCCCGCAATTGCCTGATGGACACTTTGGGCTGCGGCCTCCTGGCCTTGCGCTTCCCCGAATGCACCAAGCACCTTGGCCCGATTGTCGAAGGCACCGTCGTCCCGTTCGGCGCTCGCGTACCGGGCACCCGCTACCGTCTCGATCCGGTCAAGGCAGCCTGGGACATCGGCTGCATCGTGCGCTGGCTCGACTACAACGACACCTGGCTCGCCGCCGAATGGGGGCATCCTTCCGATAACCTCGGGGGCATTCTTGCGGTGGCCGATCACCTGTCGCAGAAGCGCCTGGCCAATGGCGATGCGCCGCTGACCGTTCGCGCCGTACTCGAAGCGATGATCATGGCCCACGAGATTCAAGGCGTGATTGCGCTGGAAAACTCCTTCAACCGTGTAGGCCTTGATCACGTCATCCTGGTGAAAGTTGCCTCGACCGCTGTCACCGCCAAACTCATGGGCGCCAATCGCGAGCAGATGCTGTCGGCGTTGTCCCATGCTTTCGCTGATGGTCAGGCGTTGCGCACGTATCGGCATGCACCGAATGCCGGGTCGCGCAAATCCTGGGCGGCGGGCGATGCCACCAGCCGGGGCGTGCGTCTGGCCGACATCGCGATGCGTGGCGAGATGGGCATCCCCGGCGTATTGACCGCCAAACAGTGGGGCTTCTACGACGTATTGTTCAGCCACAGCAACAACGACCTGGCGCTCAAGCCTGAAGGCAAACGTGTGTTCAGTTTCTCCCGCCCGTACGGCAGTTACGTGATGGAAAATGTGCTGTTCAAGATCAGCTTCCCGGCCGAATTCCACGCACAAACCGCCTGCGAAGCGGCCGTCACCTTGCATCCGAAAGTCCGGAATCGCCTGCACGAAATCGACAAAATCGTCATCACCACCCATGAGTCGGCGATCCGCATCATTTCCAAGGTCGGCCCGCTGGCCAATGCGGCGGACCGCGATCATTGTCTGCAATACATGGCCGCGGTGCCGCTGGCGTTCGGCAATCTGGTGGCCGAGCAATACGAAGACGAATTCCACGCGGCGCACCCGATCATCGATGTGCTGCGCGAGAAAATGGTCATCGTCGAAGACCCGCGCTTCACCCGCGAATACCTGGAGGCTGACAAACGCTCGATCGCCAACGCGATTCAGGTGTTTTTCAAGGACGGCTCCAGCACCGAGAACGTGGTGGTGGAATACCCGATCGGCCATCGCCGGCGCCGCACCGACGGCATTCCGTTGCTGGAAGACAAGTTCAAAGCCAACCTGGCGACACGCTTCACCGGCCAGCGCAGTGCCGAGGTTTTTGCCTTGTGCAAGGATCAGGCAGCGCTTGAAGCCACACCGGTGAACCGCTTCATGGACCTGTTCGTAATCTGACGGAACCCCTTGTAGGAGCCAGCGGTGCGGCGATCCGACTTGCCGGCGAAGGCGTCCTTGAATACGTCTTCGCCGGCAAGTCGGATCGCCGCACCGCTGGCTCCTACAGGTTCCGTGTCAGCCATTTCTCTAGCGGTAATTTGGTGATCGCAAACCCTGTCAACAGAATCGCCGAATAGATCATCAACTCTCGCGAAAGGCTTTGCCCCTCATACCAAGCGCCGATCACCACCGCGAACACCGGAAAAATGATGAACACAAACGACAAAATGATCGGGCTCAAGCGCTTGAGCAGCAAAAAATAAACGATAAACCCACCCACCGACGCCACCAGCCCAAGATAGAGCAGGGCGCCCCAGGAACGCAGGCTGATCCCATCGAACACCGGCGCTTCGACATTCAGCCCCGCGACAAACAGCATCAAGCCCGCAATGCCGATCGGCAGCGTGTTGTAGGTAATGACGCTGATCGCCGAGCCGTGTTTCTTGGTCACCACGTAACACAACGCATGCATCACCGCCGCACAGAGAATCGCCAGCACGCCGAACAGTTCAGCGTGGTCCAGATGCAATCCCTGGCTGCGAATAATCATGAACAGACTGCCGAAGCCGATGGCAATGCCGAGCACTTGTGACGGGTAGATTTTTTCTCGCAGAAACAGCGCGGAAAACACCAGGATGAACACCGGCATGCAACTGAACAACAGGGCCGTGAGCCCGGACGAAACATGCATCTCGCCGTAATTGAGCAAGTAATACGGCAGGCTGAAATACGACAGCGTCACGAACAGGAAAAACCAGCGGCTTTCCTTGGGGAACATCAACGGCTCACGACGGATGAGGGCGAAAACAAGGAACAACGGAAAGGCGATCAGGAACCGCAGCCCGGCGGCAGTCAGCGGTGGCACCGTTTCAACCGCAATCTTGATCCCGAGCCATGTCGTTCCCCAGCTCAGGCACACGATCAGAAACAGGACGCTGGTGATCAGCGCGGCTAACCAGGGTTTTCCAGTGCTTGAATTCGCGCTGAGAGCGATGGACATGATCGAGTTCCTTTTTTTTTGTCGGAATTGACCTGCATCTGCAAAAGGTCTATCCCTGATTGAACCTGCTTAAAGCACGCTATTCGGGACTTAAATGAGTGTCAAAGCAAGTATTGCCATGGTGTCAATCCTGCGCGACGGGCTCGTCAACGGACTGGGCGTGAAGTACAAGCGCCTGGCGGACGCCGTGGAAAAAGCGATCGTGGAAGGTGTGATCGAGCCCGGCTGCAAACTGCCGCCACATCGGCTGTTGGCCGACAGCCTCGGCGTGACCATCGGCACCGTCAGCCGTGCTTACGGCGAACTCGAACGCGTAGGACGGGTGGTCGCTCGCGTAGGAGATGGCACTTACGTGCGTCAGCGCGGGATGGAACGTCAGCGCGATGCTGGCTTTCGCAATGTCAGCGACGAGCCGCAGGCATGTTTCGACATGAGCCGTAATCAACCGATTCCGGGGCAGGAAGCACTGTTTTTAAGCCAGAGCTTGCAGGCGTTGGCGCACGATCCCGATGCCTTGCAGAGCATCAGTGGCTACACCGCCGATGCCGGATCGCTACGCCATCGTGCAGCGGGTGCGCACTGGTTACGGCACCTGCAATTTGTGCCGGATGCCGAGCAGGTCGTATGCGTGAACGGCGGCCAGCACGGTCTGTTGTGTGCCTTGATGGGGTTGCTCAAGGCGGGCGATACCGTGGTCACGGAGCACCTGACTTACCCGGGGTTGATCAGCGTTGCACGCATGCTTGGGATCAAACTGATCGGCGTCGCGATGGATGACGAAGGGCTGATGCCGGATGCGCTGGAAGACGTTTGCCGCAACCATCGTGTGTCGGCGCTGTACTGCACGCCGACGATCCAGAATCCTACGGCGGCGGTGATGTCCGTCCCACGGCGTGAGGCGATTGCCGAGGTCTGTCGGCAGCACAATCTGCTGATCTTTGAGGATGAAGCCCACGCGGTGTTGGCTCGGCAGCGACCGTTACCCTTGAGCTATTTCGCCCCGGAGCGCTCGGTGTTGATCGGCAGCCTGAGCAAAGCGGTTTCGGCGGGGTTGCGCGTCGGTTATCTGCATGCGCCGCAACCGTTGATCGGGCGCTTGAGCGCGGCGGTACGCGGAACGTGCTGGATGGCCAGTCCGTTGGCGCTGGAGGTGGCGAGCCTTTGGATCGAAAACGGTAGTGCGGCGCAGTTGCTGGCTCAGCAGATTATCGAGATCGGTCGGCGCAAGGCGTTGGTCAGTGGAGTGTTGGAGGGTGTGGTGTACAAAACCCATCCCGACAGCCCGCACTTCTGGATCGAAGTGCCCGAGCCGTGGCGGGCGTCGCAGATTGCGGCAGAACTCAAGGAGAACAATTACCTGGTCGCCACCGCCGAGGCGTTTGCGGTCGGGCATGGGGCGGTGCCGCAGTTCATTCGGGCGAGTGTGTGCAATTCGGCGGGGGATGATGGATTGTTGATTCGAGGGTTTGAAGTGTTGGTCGGAGCATTAACAGAGACCGTGTAATCGTTCATCGCGAGCAGGCTCGCTCCCACAGTGGATTTGCGGCGTTCACAAAACCCCTGTGGGAGCGAGCCTGCTCGCGATGGCGGCCTGGCAGACGCTGAATAACTACTTGAACCGCCGCTCCACACCTTTCTCCACCAGAATCTTCGCCGAAATCTCTTCCACCGAAAAATGCGTGGAGTTGATGTGCGCAATATTCTCGCGGCGGAACAGATTCTCCACTTCGCGCACTTCAAACTCGCACTGCGCGTAGCTCGAATAGCGGCTGTTGGGCTTGCGCTCGTTGCGGATCGCGGTCAGGCGGTCCGGGTCGATGGTCAGCCCGAACAACTTGTGCTGGTGGGCGCGCAGGGCGTTTGGCAGCGTCAGGCGCTCCATGTCGTCTTCGGTCAGCGGATAGTTGGCCGCGCGGATGCCGAATTGCATCGCCATGTACAGGCACGTCGGCGTCTTACCACAACGCGACACCCCCACTAGGATCAGGTCGGCCTTGTCGTAATAATGCGTGCGCGCACCGTCGTCGTTGTCGAGGGCAAAGTTCACCGCCTCGATGCGTTCCATGTAATTGGAGTTGCCACCGATAGAGTGAGACTTGCCGACAGTGTAGGAAGAATGCTCGGTCAGTTCCTGTTCAAGCGGTGCCAGGAAAGTCGAGAAAATGTCGATCATGAAACCATTGGACGTCGCGAGGATCTCACGGATGTCCTGGTTGACGATGGTGTCGAATATGATCGGCCGGAAGCCGTCGGTTTCGGCGGCCTTGTTGATTTGTTGTACCATGGCCCGCGCTTTATCCACGTTGTCGATGTACGGCCGCGTGAATTTGCTGAAGGTAATGTTTTCGAACTGCGCCAGGAGGCTTTGACCCAGGGTTTCGGCGGTAATGCCGGTGCCATCGGAGATAAAGAAAGCAGATCGTTTCATTTGCACCTTGGGCCTTAAGCTAGTGACGAATCTTGGATATGATAGGCGCGGTTTGCCGGCCTCGAGTGGCCCGCATTCTCACTTATTTTCCAGGTCCAGGCCATACAGCCGGCAAATGCTCCTTTCGAGCGCCGGCTTCTGAGCTTTTCCAACACAGTTAGTGGAGAGATCACCTTGGTAGAGTACGTAGTTTCCCTCGATAAGCTCGGCAAACACGATGTTGAGCATGTGGGGGGCAAGAACGCATCCCTGGGCGAGATGATCAGTAACCTTGCAGGTGCCGGTGTATCGGTGCCCGGTGGCTTCGCCACGACAGCTCAGGCTTATCGTGATTTTCTGGAACTGAGCGGCCTGAACGATCAGATCCACGCCGCCCTCGACGCCCTGGACGTCGATGATGTCAACGCCCTTGCCAAGACCGGCGCCCAGATCCGTCAATGGATCATGGAAGCCGAGTTCCCCGAGAAGCTCAACACCGAGATCCGCACCGCGTTCGCCACGCTGTCGGCCGGTAACCCTGACATGGCCGTGGCCGTGCGCTCTTCCGCTACCGCCGAAGACCTGCCGGACGCTTCCTTCGCCGGTCAGCAGGAAACCTTCCTGAACATCCGTGGTGTCGAAAACGTCATTCGCGCCGCCAAAGAGGTGTTCGCTTCGCTGTTCAACGACCGTGCGATCTCCTACCGCGTGCACCAGGGCTTCGACCACAAGCTGGTCGCCCTGTCGGCTGGCGTGCAGCGCATGGTCCGCTCCGAAACCGGCACCGCCGGCGTGATGTTCACCCTCGATACCGAATCGGGCTTCCGTGACGTGGTGTTCATCACCGGCGCCTACGGCCTGGGTGAAACCGTCGTACAAGGCGCGGTGAACCCGGATGAGTTCTACGTCCACAAAGGCACGCTGGCCGCCGGTCGTCCGGCCATCCTGCGTCGCAACCTGGGCAGCAAAGCCATCAAGATGATCTACGGCGAAGTCGCCACGGCCGGCAAGTCGGTCAAGACCATCGACGTCGACAAGGCCGATCGCGCACGTTTCTGCCTGAGCGACGCCGAAGTCAGCGAACTGGCCAAGCAAGCGATGATCATCGAGAAGCACTATCAGTGCCCGATGGACATCGAATGGGCCAAAGACGGCGACGACGGCAAGCTCTACATCGTTCAGGCCCGTCCTGAAACCGTGAAGAGCCGCACCCAGGCCAACGTCATGGAACGTTACCTGTTGAAAGAAACCGGCACCGTGCTGGTTGAAGGTCGCGCCATCGGCCAGCGCATCGGCGCCGGTAAAGTGCGGATCATCAAGGACGTGTCCGAGATGGACAAAGTCCAGCCAGGCGACGTGCTGGTTTCCGACATGACCGACCCGGACTGGGAACCGGTCATGAAGCGCGCCAGCGCCATCGTCACCAACCGTGGCGGTCGTACCTGCCACGCGGCGATCATCGCTCGCGAACTGGGCATTCCGGCCGTGGTCGGTTGCGGCAACGCCACCCAACTGCTGAAAGACGGCCAGGGCGTGACCGTTTCCTGTGCGGAAGGCGACACCGGTTACATCTTCGAAGGTGAGCTGGGCTTCGACATCAAGAAAAACTCCGTGGATGCCATGCCGGACCTGCCGTTCAAGATCATGATGAACGTCGGCAACCCGGACCGCGCCTTCGACTTCGCGCAACTGCCGAACGCCGGTGTGGGCCTGGCCCGTCTGGAATTCATCATCAACCGCATGATCGGTGTGCACCCTAAAGCGCTGTTGAACTACGACGGCCTGCCGCAGGAAATCAAGGACAGCGTCGACAAGCGCATCGCCGGTTACAACGATCCGGTCGGCTTCTACGTCGAGAAACTGGTCGAAGGCATCAGCACACTGGCGGCTGCGTTTTATCCGAAAAAGGTCATCGTGCGTCTGTCGGACTTCAAGTCCAACGAATACGCGAACCTGATCGGCGGCAAGCTTTACGAGCCGGAAGAAGAAAACCCGATGCTGGGCTTCCGTGGCGCCTCGCGTTACATCAGCGAATCGTTCCGTGACTGCTTCGAGCTCGAGTGCCGCGCCCTCAAGCGTGTGCGCAACGAGATGGGCCTGACCAACGTTGAAATCATGGTGCCGTTCGTCCGTACCCTGGGCGAAGCGAGCCAGGTCGTCGACCTGCTGGCCGAAAACGGTCTGGCCCGTGGCGACAACGGTCTGCGCGTGATCATGATGTGCGAACTGCCGTCCAACGCGATTCTGGCGGAAGAATTCCTTGAGTTCTTCGACGGTTTCTCCATCGGCTCCAACGACCTGACTCAGCTGACGCTGGGCCTGGACCGTGACTCCGGGATCATCGCTCACCTGTTCGACGAGCGTAACCCTGCGGTCAAGAAGCTGCTGGCGAACGCCATTGCTGCGTGCAACAAGGCGGGCAAGTACATCGGTATCTGCGGTCAGGGTCCTTCGGACCACCCTGATCTGGCCAAGTGGCTGATGGAGCAGGGCATCGAAAGCGTTTCGTTGAACCCCGATTCCGTACTGGAAACCTGGTTCTTCCTGGCTGAAGGTCAAGCTTCGGCTTGATGGTGTGGGAACGGCTCGCTCACTGTAGGAGCAAGGCTTGCCCGCGATGGCGTCTTCAAAATCGCTATCGCCAGCAAGCTGTGCTCCTACAGGGGGTGGCCGTTTTAAGAGATTGAAGTAGGGCGGGCTCCTCTGGATGCCGCCCTTTTTTGTGCAAGAGACTATGCAAAGCAGCAGCAACCTATTTCCTGTCGCCCTGATCAGCGCCGAGCGGCGCGGCGATCTGAGCGAAGACGTCTATCGTTTGAAACCCGGCAACAGCCCTGACGGCACCGTGGAACTGGCCGTGACCCGTCTGGGCATGGCGGACGCGCCCGCGCACGGTGGTGTGCCGGTGATTCTGTTGCACGGCAGCTTTTCCAATCGGCGCTTCTGGTTCTCCCCAAAAGGCCTGGGGCTGGGCGCCTATCTGGCGCGTCTGGGATTCGATGTGTGGATCGCGGAAATGCGCGGTCATGGCCTGTCCCAGCGCAACCAGAACTATCGCAAGAACCGCGTCGCCGACTACGCTCGTTACGATCTGCCGGCCATTGGCGCGTTCGTGCGCGAGCAGAGCGGCCAGGTTCCGCACTGGATCGGTCACTCGCTGGGTGGTATTACCCTGGCGGCAGCCTTGGGTGGCGGGTACATCGGTGAACCGGTCGTGGCGTCTGCGGCATTCTTCGGTACGCAAGTCAGCCGCACCTATTGGCCGTTGAAAATTCCGCCGGTGGAGTGGAGCGGGCGCTTCATTCTCAAGCGTTTCGCCCAATTGTCCGGTTCACGGCTCAAGCGCGGCCCGGAGGACGAGCCGATTGGCCTGGCCCTGGAAAGCATGCGTTGGTATGGCCTGTTCGGGCGTTTTGGCGATGCCGACAAGGATTGGTGGGCCGGATTGGCTGACGTTCAGAGCCCTGTGTTGGCCGTGAGTGCCGTCAGCGATCATCAGGATCCAGCGTGGGCGTGCCGCAAGTTGTTTGATCAGATCGGTTCCGAGCACAAGCAATTCATCAACCTTGGCCGCGAGCAGGGCTTTGGCGACAATTTCGGTCACGTGGAAATGTTGGTCAGCAAAGCGGCTCAAGCCGAAGTCTGGCCGTTGGTGGCGCGTTGGCTGTCGGACCAGCACACGCCTTTGCTCGGTGAAAAAGCGGATTTGGCCTCGGCAGTCTGAGCCCGATGCTCTATCAAGGGCATTCCGCTCTGATCGGCTTGCGGCTAAGATATGACGCATTGAGCTTTTCTGGTCACTTTGCGACATCCTCGATTGTCTTCCTCTTTACAGGAGTTTCTCGATGAACCATTACCTCACGCCTGACCTGTGCGATGCCTATCCGGAACTGGTACAGGTGCTGGAACCGATGTTCAGCAATTTCGGCGGCCGTGATTCCTTCGGCGGCGAAATCGTGACCATCAAGTGCTTCGAAGACAACTCGCTGGTCAAGGAGCAAGCCGAACTCAAGGGTAATGGCAAGGTGTTGGTGGTCGATGGTGGCGGTTCCCTGCGTCGCGCGCTGCTGGGCGACATGATCGCCGAGAAAGCCGCTAAAAACGGTTGGGAAGGGATGGTGATCTACGGGTGCATCCGCGACGTCGATGTCATCGCGCAGACTGATCTGGGCGTTCAGGCCCTGGCCAGTCACCCGATGAAAACCGACAAACGTGGCATTGGCGATCTCAACGTTGTGGTGACGTTTGCCGGTGTGACGTTCCGTCCAGGCGAATACATTTATGCGGACAATAATGGCGTGATCATCTCGCCAAGCCCGCTGAAGATGCCTGAATAAGCGTTGCACCAACCGAAGGGGTGAGGATGTTCGAGGAAGAAAACGCGCAGTGGGGGCTGGTGCATGCCCTGGTGCTGGATGGTAAAGGCGGCGCGCGTTCGATAGCCCGGACTGAACTCGATGACTTGCAGCTTCAGGCCCATGAAAGCCTGTGGCTGCACTGGGATCGCAGTCACCCGCAAACCCAGACCTGGCTGCGCAAATCCAGCGGTCTGAGCGAATTCAGCTGTGATCTGCTGCTGGAAGAGAACACCCGTCCGCGTCTTCTACAGCTTTCCGACAGCGAACTGCTGCTATTTTTGCGTGGGGTCAACCTCAACCCAGGGGCCGAGCCGGAAGACATGGTCTCGGTGCGGATCTTCGCCTCGGCACAGCGGGTTATTTCCCTGCGCCTGCGTCCATTGCGCGCCACCGACGAGTTGCTGGTGCAGCTCGCGGAAGGCAAGGGGCCGAAGACCGCCTCCGAACTGATCCTTTATATGGCCCAGTACCTCACCAACAAAGTGCAGGATCTGGTCAGTTGCCTCTCGGAAGTGGTCGATGAGGAAGAAGAAAAACTGGATGCCGACGAACGGTATTCACCCGAGCATGACTCCATTTTGCAGATCCGTCGCAGGGCTGCTGCGCTGAAACGTTTCCTGGCACCGCAGCGGGATATTTTCGGACAACTGACCCGGATAAAACTACCCTGGTTTGTCGAAGATGACGGCGACTACTGGAACGAATTGAACAACAGCCTGACCCGCTATCTCGAAGAGCTGGAATTGACCCGGGAGCGGGTGGGGCTGGTCCTCGAGGCCGAGGACAGACGTTTGAGCGTGCGTATGAATCGCACGATGTACCGCTTCGGGATCATCACCGGAATCTTTTTGCCGATGAGTTTTCTGACCGGTCTTTTGGGTATCAACGTCGGCGGTATTCCGTTCTCTGCCAGCCCGTATGGCTTCCTGATTGCCTGCCTGATGATGATCTCGGTGGCACTGGGGCAGTGGTGGTTATTCCGACGTTTGCGCTGGGTATGACGATGCGCCATGTGACCCGGGTAAATTTGACCGCGTCTTTCACAGACATCACGAGAGGTGCGTATGCACGATCCGTTTGAACAGTCTTTGCGTGACATGCTGAACGCTTCGCCGTCCACCCGCGACGACGATGCGTGTCTTGGGCGCGTCCTGAAAACCGCCAACCGCCAGGTCGGCGCCGGTGATCTGTTCAGCCTGCTGGGCCGCTGGTTGCCCGCGCTGATGATCGCCTTGAACAACGGATCGGCTCACGTCTCGCCGGTTTCCCGTCACCGTAAACCTACCGTTCGCACTGCTGATAAGGCTGATTGAATATGGAACTTGATCTCTGGACTCAGAGCCTCGTCACTGCAATGACTGCGTTATGGACCAAGGTTGCGAATTTCATTCCAAACCTGTTCGGCGCACTGGTCGTGCTGCTGTTGGGTTTCGTCGTGGCGAAACTTTTGGATACTTTGCTGTCCAAGTTGCTCGCCAAGCTCGGTCTCGACCGCTTGATGGGCGGCACCGGTCTGACAAAATTGCTGTCCCGGGCTGGCCTTCAAGTGCCGATTTCGACGCTGATAGGCAAAATTGTCTATTGGTTCGTTTTGCTGATTTTTCTGGTTTCTGCAGCAGAATCGCTTGGACTTGAGCGAGTTTCGGCTACGCTGGACATGCTTGCGCTGTATTTGCCGAAAGTGTTTGGCGCCGCGCTGGTGCTGCTGGTAGGTGTTTTGCTGGCACAACTGGCCAATGGGCTGGTGCGAGGTGCGGCAGAGGGCGTAGGGCTGGATTACGCCGCCGGGCTGGGGCGAATTGCCCAGGGCCTGGTGATTATCATCAGTATTTCGGTCGCAATCAGCCAGTTGGAGGTCAAGACTGACCTGCTCAACCATGTGATTGTGATTGTTTTGATTACCGTTGGTCTGGCGGTAGCGCTGGCCATGGGGTTGGGAAGCCGGGAAATTGCCGGTCAGATTCTTGCGGGAATCTATGTGCGTGAGTTGTATCAGGTTGGGCAACAAGTGCGTGTTGGCGAGGTCGAAGGTCAGATCGAAGAGATCGGCACGGTTAAGACCACATTGCTGACCGATGAGGGTGAGCTAGTCTCTCTCTCTAATCGGATTCTCCTGGAGCAGCATGTGAGTAGCCGCTAACCCGGCAAACCCTGCTAATGTATGCCGCCGCAAAATGCCCTGAAGGGCTGCGGCGGACATTGACCTGACTGTCGGCCAGACTTGTTTTGAATAAAGCTCAATCGCTCTCCACGCGCTACGACCCCCGCGAGCTCTCTGATGAGGAGTTGGTCGCGCGCTCGCATACCGAGCTGTTTCACGTAACGCGCGCCTATGAAGAATTGATGCGCCGTTACCAACGAACATTATTTAACGTTTGTGCACGATATCTTGGGAACGATCGCGATGCAGACGATGTCTGTCAGGAAGTGATGTTGAAGGTGTTGTATGGCTTGAAGAACTTCGAAGGTAAATCGAAGTTCAAGACATGGCTATATAGCATCACGTACAACGAGTGCATCACACAGTATCGGAAAGAACGGCGAAAGCGTCGCTTGATGGACGCATTGAGTCTGGACCCCCTCGAGGAAGCGTCTGAAGAAAAGGCGCCGAAACCCGAGGAGAAGGGCGGGCTTGATCGCTGGCTAGTGTATGTGAACCCGATTGACCGTGAAATTCTGGTGCTACGATTTGTCGCAGAGCTAGAGTTTCAGGAGATCGCAGACATCATGCACATGGGTTTGAGTGCGACAAAAATGCGTTACAAACGCGCTCTAGACAAATTGCGTGAGAAATTTGCAGGCATTGCTGAAACTTAGTTCGGCGCAAATATCTCTTACGTGTAGGCAAGTTCTGATAGACTTGCCGCCGAGTTGTCCCCCGGTTTGCGGGACTGCTTCACAATCACCAGATGGGGATTTAACGGATGAAACTGAAAAACACCTTGGGCTTGGCCATTGGTTCTCTTATTGCGGCCACTTCGTTCGGCGCATTGGCACAAGGCCAAGGCGCAGTTGAAATCGAAGGCTTTGCAAAGAAAGAGTATTACGATAGCCAGCGCGATTTCAAAAACGACGGCAACCTGTTCGGTGGTTCGGTTGGTTACTTCCTGACCGACGACGTTGAACTGCGTCTGGGCTACGACGAAGTGCACAACGTTCGTAGCGAGTCGGGCAAGAACATCAAGGGCTCCAACACTGCCCTGGACGCTCTGTACCACTTCAACAACCCAGGCGACATGCTGCGTCCGTACGTTTCGGCCGGCTTCTCCGATCAGAGCATCGGTCAGAACGATCGCGGTGGTCGTAACGGTTCCACCTTCGCCAACGTTGGCGGCGGTGCCAAGCTGTACTTCACTGACAATTTCTACGCCCGTGCCGGCGTTGAAGCTCAGTACAACATCGACCAAGGTGACACCGAGTGGGCTCCAAGCGTCGGTATCGGTGTGAACTTCGGTGGCGGCTCCAAGCCTGCAGCTGCTCCAGTTCCAGCACCAGCTGAAGTCTGCTCCGACAGCGACAACGATGGCGTTTGCGACAACGTTGACAAGTGCCCGGACACCCCAGCCAACGTAACTGTTGACGCTGATGGCTGCCCAGCAGTTGCCGAAGTCGTTCGTGTTGAGCTGGACGTTAAGTTCGATTTCGACAAATCTGTTGTTAAAACCAACAGCTACGGCGACATCAAGAACCTGGCTGACTTCATGAAGCAGTACCCATCCACCACCACTACTGTTGAAGGTCACACTGACAACGTCGGTCCTGACGCTTACAACCAGAAACTGTCCGAGCGTCGTGCAAACGCCGTTAAGCAAGTTCTGACCAACCAGTACGGTGTTGAATCGTCCCGCGTTCAGTCTGTTGGCTACGGCGAATCCCGCCCAGTTGCTGACAACAAAACTGACGCTGGCCGCGCTGTAAACCGTCGCGTAGAAGCGCAGGTTGAAGCTCAAGCTAAGTAATTAGCCCGCAGCTCTGAGAAAAGCCCGGCTTAGGCCGGGCTTTTCTTTGCCTGCGATTTGGGTTTTCGAATCACCGGCCCCCTGTAGGAGCCGGCTTGCCGGCGATGGTCGTCAACGATGACGCTTTAAGCCTGACACGCTGAGGTGATCTCAAGTTCTTCGCCAGCGAGCTGGCTCCTACAGGTTTCGGGGTGTGCCGCCACCGTACCGATCACCAGAATCGCCGGGCTTTTCAGCTCAAAGGCGCAGGCATCTTCCTCCATCGCTGTCAGATCGCTCCGACATTCCCGTTGATGCGGCAGGGAAGCGTTTTCAATCATCGCCACCGGCGTATCCGCCGCCATCCCTCCGGCCAGCAGTTGCTCGCGAATTTCACTGAGCTTCGCCACGCCCATGTACACCACCAGCGTTGTGCCACTTTGCGCCAGGGCTTGCCAATTCAGGCTGCTGCCATCCTGAGTGTGGGCGGTGACCAGTGTCACGCCACGCGCAACGCCCCGCAGGGTCAATGGAATATCGCATTGCGTCGCACCGGCCAGCCCGGCGGTGATGCCATTGACCAGCTCCACATCGACCCCGCGTTCGCGCAGCCACTGCGCTTCTTCACCGCCCCGCCCAAAAATGCATGGATCGCCACCCTTGAGCCGCACCACGCATTTGCCGTGTCGGGCATAACGCAGCATCAATCGATGAATGAACGCCTGAGGCGTCGAGCGACAACCACCGCGCTTGCCCACCGGAATGATCCGCGCCTGCGGGCAATGTTCCAGCACGGCGCCATTCACCAGGTCGTCGATCAGCACCACATCCGCTTCGCTCAGCGCCCTGACGGCTTTGAGGGTCAGCAATTCCGGGTCACCAGGACCCGCACCCACCAGCCAGACTTTTGCGTTCATAGTGTTTTCCTCACGAGATGACGGCGATCGGCTGCGCCGTGGCGGCCAGCAAACGCTTGATTTCCGGGACGCACGAGCCGCATTGCGTGCCGCAGCCCAATTCCTGTTTCAACCCCTGCAAATCCAGGCCTCGACGGATACCGGCACAGACCGCGCCTTGGCTGACGTTTTTGCAGTTGCACAAGGTTTTAGTGCCAGCAACCGATGTGGCGGCGTTGCCCGGTGGTGCGCTCAGCGGTGCAAGCAGCCAGCGCCGCAGTTGTTCATCGGCGCGACCTTCTTGCCAAAGGTCCTGCAGCCAGTGCTGTGCGAGGGTTTCACCGGCCAGGCGAATCGCGGTGATCCGGCCATGCTCGATCCGCACCCGTTTGCCGATGGCGCGCCGTGGGTCGTCGTACGCCAGGACCGGCCCTTCATTGAGCCCAAGGCAGTGGTCGATTTCGCATAACAATTGCGGATCTGGCGCTGTGGCGCTGGCAGCGCGTATGAGCAGCGCAGGGCGCTCGCGACCGGTGAGGCTGAGGCTGACGTAGGAAAACGCCTCACAGAGCGGTCGTAGCGTCTCAAAATGCTGTTGAACATCGCCCTCAATCAGTACGAAAAGGTTCCAGGGCAAATGCACGGGGTCGATTCGTACGCCGCTGTGTTTGAGTTCCGGTTGTTTCGACAACGGATCGAACGCCGGTTGGGTGAGCGCATTGACCCCGCCCTTCAGGAACCGGTCGCCCCAGTGCATCGGCAGAAACGCCTGGCCCGGACGCACGCTGTCATCGCTGCCCACGGCGACAATCACCGCGCCGCGACGGCTTTTCAAGCTGACCAGTTCTCCGGGTTGCAGTCCATGGCGATGCAATTCATCCGGGTGCAGGCTCAGTACGGCCTCGCTGACATGACCGAACAACTGCGCGGCAGTGCCGGTGCGGCTCATACCGTGCCATTGATCGCGCAGGCGGCCGGTGATCAGGGTCAGCGGGAATTGCCCATCGCGTTGTTCCTTGGCGGCAAGGTACGGATCGGCCACGAACCGGGCACGCCCGTTGGCGGTCGGGAAAATTCCGTCCCGATACAGTCGGGCCGTACCTTCACGGGCGCCGGCGGGAAACGGCCATTGCTGTGGACCGAGACGATCAATCAGCTCATGACTGATACCGGACAAATCCAGATCCCGGTCGCGCGTCAGGAGTTTGTACTCATCGAAGACCTGCGCCGGGGTGTCGAACGCAAACAGACTGGGTTGTCCGGGACGCAGGTATTTTTCCAGGCGCTGTGCGAAATCCACTGTAATTGCCCAGTCGGAACGCGTTTCTCCGGGAGCGACAATCGCCCGGCGAACGTGGGAAATCCGCCGTTCGGAGTTGGTCACCGTGCCGTCTTTTTCGCCCCAACTGGCAGCAGGCAGCAGCAAGTCGGCGAACGCGGCGGTTTCAGTGGTGCGAAAGGCTTCCTGCAACACCACGAACGGGCAGGCTTGCAGGGCCTCGCGCACGGCGCTCTGGTCCGGCATCGATTGCGCGGGGTTGGTGCAGGCGATCCACAGGGCTTTGATGGTTCCGTTACGAACCTGCTCAAACAATTCGATCGCGGTGAGCCCGGTGTTTGCCGGCAGTTGATCCACGCCCCAGTAGGCTGCGACTTCTGCGCGATGCTCGGCATTGGCCGCTTCGCGATGGCCTGGCAGCAGGTTCGACAGGCTGCCGGTTTCGCGGCCACCCATGGCATTCGGCTGACCGGTCAGGGAGAAAGGTCCTGCGCCGGGACGGCCGATCTGCCCGGTGGCCAGGTGCAGGTTGATCAGCGCACTGTTTTTCGCACTGCCGGCGGTGGACTGGTTCAGTCCCATGCACCACAGCGACAGAAAGCTCGGCGAGGTCCCGACCCACTCGGCGCATTGCTGCAGTTGCTCAACGCTGATCCCGCACAGCTGCGAGACCATTGGAGGCGTGTAGTCGCGCACCAGGTTTTTCAGTTCAGCCAGGCCTTCGGTGTGGGTCTCGATGAAGTCGCGGTCGATCCAGCCTTCCCACAGCAGCAGGTACAAAATCCCATGGAACAAGGCGACATCGGTGCCGGGAAGAATCGCCAGATGTAGGTCAGCCAAGTCGCAGGTATCCGTACGACGAGGGTCGATGACGATGACTTTCATCTGTGGTCGGCGGGATTTGGCCTCTTCCAGGCGACGAAACAGGACCGGGTGGGCGTAGGCCATGTTACTGCCGACGATCATCACGCAGTCGCTTGTCTCAAGGTCTTCGTAACTGCATGGCGGTGCGTCGGCACCGAGGCTGCGCTTGTAGCCGACCACTGCCGATGACATGCACAGGCGCGAATTGCTGTCGATGTTGTTGGTGCCGACCAACGCTCGCGCCAGTTTGTTGAAACTGTAGTAGTCCTCGGTCAGTAACTGCCCGGAGATGTAAAACGCCACGCTGTCCGGACCATGTTCGGCGATGGTTTCGGCGAACACGCTGGCGGCGTGATCGAGGGCGGTGTCCCAGTCGGTGCGGCTGCGGGCCAGGCCTTTGCCCAGGCGCAGTTCCGGGTACAGCGCTCGGGCCGCGAGGTCGCCGGTCAAGTGCAGGGTCGAGCCCTTGCTGCACAGCTTGCCGAAGTTGGCCGGGTGGGCCGGATCGCCGCTGACGCCGAGGATGCGCTCGCCGTCATGCTCGATCAGCACGCCGCAGCCGACCCCGCAGTAGCAACAGGTGGAGGCGGTGATCTGGCTGTTCATCAGCTGGCTTCCCGCATGGTTTCACCAAACATCAGGTGATTGCGGATTTCGTCGATATTCCGGTTCTCGCGAATCTGCCGGAAATACCAACCGCCATCGGCCGTGTCGCCGTACAGGCAGGCCCCGACCAGCACGTCATCCTTGATCACCAGTTTTTTGTAGATCCCGCCGATAGGGTCGGAAAGGGTGATGGTTTCGGTGCCTTCGCCGCCCATGAAATCGCCGGCGGAGAACAGGTCGATGCCGGTGACTTTCAATTTGGTCGAGGTCACCGAGCCTTTGTAGCTGGCGAAGCCAAGCTGTGCGAGATGGTTGGCGCAGACCTTGGCCTGTTCGAACAGCGGCGCCACCAGGCCGTAGGCGATGCCGCGATGGCTGGCGCATTCGCCGATGGCGTAAACCCGTGGGTCGTAGGTTTGCAGGGTGTCGTTGACCAGAATCCCACGGTTGCACGGGAGGCCGGAGCGCTCCGCGAGTTCGGTCGCGGGGCGGATGCCGGCGGCCATCACCACCAGGTCGGCGGGGATGCGGTCGCCGTTCTTGAACTCGACCGAGCCGACCCGGCCATTGCCGGCATCGTGCAAGGCCTGGGTTTGCTCGCACAGGCGAAAGTGCAGGCCACGGTCCTCAAGCGCGGTTTGCAGCAAGCGGCCGCTGACGCTGTCCAGTTGCCGCTCCAGCAACCATTCGCCGTTGTGCACCACGGTGACGTGCATGCCGCGCAGCATCAGGCCATTGGCCGCTTCCAGACCGAGCAGGCCGCCACCGATGACCACCGCGTGCTTGTGGGTTTTTGCGGTGTTGATCATGGCTTGGGTGTCGGCGATGTCGCGGTAGCCGATCACGCCGTGCAACGTGTTGCCCGGGATCGGCAGGATGAACGGGGTCGAGCCGGTGGCAATCAGCAGGCGGTCGTATTCGGCCTCGGTGCCGTCGTCGGCGATGACCCGACGTTTGATCCGGTCGATTTCTACGACTCTGCGGTTGAGCAGCAACTTGATGTTGTTGTCCAGGTACCAGTCCAGGTCGTTGAGCGCGATCTCTTCGAAGGTTTGCTCGCCGGCCAGTACCGGCGACAGCAGGATGCGGTTGTAGTTGGTATGGGGTTCGGCACCGAAGACCGTGATGTCGTACAGCTCGTTGCTCAGCTTGAGCAGCTCTTCCAGGGTGCGAACCCCGGCCATGCCGTTGCCGATCATCACCAGTTTTAGTTTTTTCATCAGGTTCTCCGGGGAGCTCGGCCCCGCCTCGACAGGGCGTTCAGGTCGTGCTCGACAAATTTTGCGCAAACAAAAAAAGGCGTCCCGCTAGTTGCCTAGCGAGGACGCCTTTGTCCTGGTCCCGTTCTCTCGGGAAGCGCATCCTTCGTCGTTGAAGGCTGGGCTTTATGTCTGTTGAGAGAGGTAATGCAGTGGTTGTGCCAAGTTGACCTACACCCGGTTTTGTTGGCTCGGAGTGCTTAATCAAAGGGGGCTTCTGCACCGAATCGAAGCGTGGTGCCCGCTAATGGAGCGGGTTGCTGATGGATTTGTGTTGGCTGTCAGTCCGCCTTCGCGAGCAAGCTCGGCTCCTACAGGTCGATCAACCCGCAACCTGTAGGAGCGAAGCTTGCTCGCGAAAGGCGCGACTCGGTCTAGCCGCGAAACAGCAAAACCAGCAGCACCACATTCACCAGCAGCGCCACCAACGCCAACGTCCGCCAGACCTTCACTGGCTCGCGCTCCAGCAGCGGCCGGGGCCGTACGCTCAAACTGCGTCGTTCACCCTGTTCCAGCACCAATAACCATTCTTCCGCAGTTTCGAATCGCTCCGCCGGGTCCGCTGCCACCGCGCGTTCCAGGCTTTGTGCGATCCACTCGGGCAGGTCCGGGCGGTAGCGACTGGCGCTGACCGGTACACCAAACCGTGGACGCTGGAACGCTTCGATTTCGCCGTAGGGATAATGCCCGGTGAGCAGGAAATACAAGGTCACGCCGGCCGCATACAGATCCTGTTGCGGGCTCGGCGCGTCACCGCGAAAAGCTTCCGGCGCAATGTAACTGGGTGTTCCGGGCAGGGTCGATGCCTGATCTTCAGACAGGCCGGGGCAGTAGGCCAGGCCGAAATCCAGCAACCGCAGCTCGCCGTCATCCCCCAGCAGCAGATTCTCCGGTTTGATGTCGCGATGCAGAATCTGCCGTCGATGCAACATACCGACCGCCCGCAGTAAACGTTCCGCCAGATCCTGCCATTGGGCCAGCGGCAGCGTTGTGGTTCGCTCGGCCAGTTGCGCCAAAGTCGAGCCGGAATATTCACGCATCACGTAGTACAAATGCTGACGCTGACTGGCGGCATGGACTTCAGGGAAATGCCGACCGGCCACGCGCTTGAGAAACCATTCCTCCGACAGCAAGGCTTGCCCGGCCAGGTGATCGTCGCGCAACGCGCCGGGCAGGGTTTTCAGCAGCCAGGGTTGTTGCTGAGCGTCGCGCACCCGATAGAGCAGCGACTGCTGGCTTTGGCCGAGTATTCCTTCGACGTGCCAGCCCTCAAACGTCTGGCCCGGTTTCAGCGCTGGCGGCAGTGGCCATTGCTGCACATGAATCAACGCATCGCCGATGCTCGTTTCACCGAGGGCATCGACCCGCACCAATAACGCGCTGGCGTTGTCCTGACTGCCCGCCAGATGCGCCGCATTCACCAGGGTTTGCGCGGCGCTGTGCAGATCCGGTTGATCGCGCAGAATCGCCGCAATCGCGGTGTCGCCCAGCACAGCCCAGATGCCGTCGCTGAGCAGCACGAAATGCTCATTCAGCCGCAGTTCGCCATCGAGAAAATCCAGCACCAGATGCTGATCGAGGCCGAGTGCCCGTTTGAGCACATGCTGCATGCCCGGTTGATCCCAGACGTGGTCCTCCGTGACCCGCTGCAATTGATCGGCGTGCCAGCGATAAACCCTGCAGTCCCCGACATGCGCCAAGGTAAAACGCCTGCCGCGCACGACCAGGGCACTGACGGTGGTCAACAGCGGTTGCCCACCGCCATTGGCTTGCAGCCAGCGATTTTGTGCCAGCAGCAAACGATCCAGTGCCTGGGCGACACCCCAGGTTTCCGGGGTGGCGTAGTAGTCCAGCGCCAGCGCCTGCAAGGTCGAACGTGCCGCGAGGCCGCCATCGGCGCACTGGCTGACGCCGTCGGCGATGGCGAACAGGTAACCCTTGCTCGCCGCCAGTGCCGGGGCCGGCGTCACCAGGCGCAGGGCGTCCTGGTTCTCCTCGCGCGGACCGATGGCGCTGGCTTCGGCAAAACTCAGTTGCAGGCTCATTCAGCCCTCACACCCGCGCAGCAGTGACGGCCGCCGAACCCCAAGTGGTTCTCCAGCGACGCTTCACACCGTGCAGGCCGAACCAGGCGAGGACGCCGAGGCTGGCGAACAACCACAGCGCCAGTTGATAACTGCCGGTGCTTTGCTTGATCGCGCCCATGCCTGCCGCGAGGGCGAAGCCACCGATGCCACCGGCCATGCCGATCAGGCCGGTCATCACACCGATCTCGCGACGAAAACGTTGCGGGACCAATTGGAAAACCGCGCCGTTACCGGCACCCAGGCCGAGCATTGTGCAGACGAAAAGTGCCAGCGCCGCGTAGGAACTCGGCAAGTTGAAACCCACCGCCGCAATGCAGATCGCCGCCACCGTGTACATCGCCAGCAATGTGCGGATCCCGCCGAAGCGGTCGGCCAGTGCGCCGCCCAGAGGACGCATCAAACTGCCGCCAAACACGCAGGCCGCCGTGTAGTAACCGGCAGTCACCGGGCTCAGGCCGTATTGGTCGTTGAAGTAGCCGGGCAGGGCGCTGGCCAGGCCGATGAAGCCGCCAAAGGTCACGCTGTAGAAAAACATGAACCACCAGCTGTCGCGGTCGCCCAAGGCTTTGAAGTAGTCGGACACCGACTTGGCTTTCGGCCGCTCAGGGGCGTTTTTGGCCAGCCAGGCGAAGACGATGATGGTCAGGATCAGCGGGATCAGCGCGAAGCCGAACACGTTGCTCCAGCCGAACGCGGCGGCCAGCACCGGAGCGATCAGCGCGGCCAGCACGGTACCCGAGTTACCGGCCCCGGCGATGCCCATGGCCTTGCCTTGATGCTGCGGCGGATACCACTGCGACGCCAGCGGCAGGGCCACGGCGAACGACGCGCCCGCCATGCCGAGGAACAGGCCCAGCAGCAGCGCTTGTTCGTAACTTTGGATGCCGTGCTTCCAGGCGACGAACAGGGCGCAGATGACGATCACCTGGCCGATCAGCCCGGCGGTTTTTGGCGACAGGCGATCCGCCAGCATGCCCATGATAAAGCGCAGTACGGCCCCGGCCAGAATCGGCGTGGCCACCACCAGCCCGCGTTGTTGGGTGGTCAGGTGCAGGTCGGCGGCGATCTGCACCGCCAGAGGGCCGAGCAGGTACCAGACCATGAAACTCAGGTCGAAATAGAGAAAGGCCGCGAACAGGGTCGGGGTATGGCCGGATTTCCAGAAGCTTGAATTCATCGCGCACCTCAGCTGTGAGTCGTCTCGAGAAGGAGTCATGAGCTTGCAGGTGGGGGGCCGCAACGGCCGCACCACCGGCCCCGGTCTGTGGGGCCAAAACAAAAAAACGCCGCCACCCGATTCGCCATGGGCAAATGAGGTGAGCGACGTCTTTGTCGTAGGTGGGGCAACCGCCGTTGGTTACCTGTAGTGATTGCTTAGCGAGATTTGTGCCAACAGTCCGAGACCGGGTCGACCCTTTCGCGGGCAAGCCTCGCTCCTACAGTTCGAACGCAATTCCTCTGTAGGAGCGAGGCTTGCCCGCGAAGGGGCCTTCAGCCGAGCAGCTCACTCATCGCAATGATCTGCTCCGCCACCTGAATCAGCTTCTGCTGCCGGCTCATGGCCTGGCGGCGCATAAGCGTGTAGGCCTCTTCTTCGTTGCAGTCCTTCATCTTCATCAGCAGCCCCTTGGCCAGCTCGATGCGCTTGCGCTCGGCCAGTTGCTGGTCGCGGGCGTGCAGTTGCGCGCGCAGGGCCTGGTCGCTTTCGAAGCGTGCCATGGCCACGTCGAGAATCGGCTGCAAGCGTTGTGCGTGGATGCCTTCGACGATGTAGGCGCTGACCCCGGACTTGATCGCCTGACGCATCACGTCGGGGTCATGTTCGTCGGTAAACATCACAATCGGCCGTGGCTGGTCTCGACTCACCAGCACCACTTGCTCCATCACATCGCGGCTCGGTGACTCGGTATCGATCAAAATCACATCCGGACGCACCGTTTCGACGCGCGCGGGCAGGTCGATGGTCAGGCCGGACTCGTCGATGACCTCGAATCCGGCTTCGGTCAGGGCGGCCTTCAAGCGGCCGACTTTCTTCGCGGTGTCGTTGATCAGCAGGATACGCAGCATGTTCGTAGTCTCCTGTCAGCGGCTGGCGAGTAGGGGCGAGCTGTCGCTCATGGCGTGCAGTTTGAAGCTGCGGGCATATCCGGCCGGGTCCGAGCCGTCCCAGATTTTGCCGTCGATCAACTGGCTGCTGCGCATTTCCCTGGCCGAAGAATCGACATCGACCGCGCTGGCGGCCTCTCGATACAAGTCTAGTTGCTGGACCTGACGGGCCACGGCGAGGTAGTCCGGGTCGTCGCGCAGCAAACCCCAACGACGGAACTGGGTCATGAACCACATGCCATCGGACAGATAAGGCTGATTGACCTCGCCAGCGCCATGGAAGCGCAGCGCGTGCAGGTCTTGCCAGCGGTTGCCGAGGCCGTCGGCGTAGTCGCCGAGCAGGCGCGGTTCGATGCAGTCGAGCGGCGCGTCCAGGTATTGGGGGGCGCTCAGCAACTGCGCGGTGCTGCGGCGATTCTCGACGCTTTCTTCAATGAAGCGGCTGGCCTCCAGAATCGCCTTCACCAGCGCCCGGGCGGTATTGGGGTATTGCTCGACGAAGGCGCGGGTGCAGCCGAGGACTTTTTCCGGATGATCGGGCCAGATGGTCTGGGTCGTTGCCATGGTGAAGCCGAGATTGTGTTTCACGGCGCTGGCGGACCAGGGTTCACCGACGCAGAAACCGTCGATTCGCCCGGCTTGCAGGTGCGCGACCATTTGCGGTGGTGGCACCACCACACTGTCGACGTCATGCAGCGGATGAATGCCCTGGCTCGCCAGCCAGTAATACAGCCACATGGCGTGGGTGCCGGTCGGAAAAGTCTGGGCGAAGGTGAGTTTTGGGCGAGTTTGGTGCACGTGGCGGTCCAGTGCTTCAGGACCGGTCACGCCCAACGCCTGCAAGCCGTGGGAAAGGTTGATGCTCTGGCCGTTCTGGTTCAGGCCCATGAGTACCGCCATCTCGGTCGGCGCCACGCCGCCGATGCCCAGGTGTACGGCGTAGATCAAACCGTACAGGCTGTGGGCGGCATCGAGTTCGCCGCTGACCAGTTTGTCCCGCAGGTTGGCCCAGGAAGACTGGCGCTTGAGGTTCAAGGTCAGGCCGTAGGGCTGGGCGAAGCCCTGAGTGGCGGCGACCACCACCGAGGCGCAATCGCTCAAGGCCATGAAACCGAGGTTGATGTCGGTCTTTTCCGGGGCATCGCTGCCGTTGACCCAGGCCAGAGGGCCCGCTGTGGTTTCATTCATGGCAAAACACCTTCCAAAAAAAACGTCGTCCCAGGCCTTCGCGCAAGCAAAGCCGGGTGACGACGCCATTGTCCTTCCACTCATCCCGTCGTTGGCATGAGTGCTGATGCCTGTGTTGGTGCAAGGCATATGCCATCGCTTGCTGATTTTGTCGCGCGCCTCGCTTGCGACCCCGATGCCCGGCTATAATCGCCGCCTCATTTCGCCGCCACTCGAGTCAACGCCGCCCATGTACACCCTGGCCCGTCAGCTGTTGTTCAAACTTTCCCCGGAAACCTCCCACGATCTGTCCCTGGACCTGATCGGCGCGGGCGGGCGTTTGGGCCTCAACGGCTTGCTGTGCAAGGCGCCGGCAAAAATGCCGGTAAGCGTCATGGGCCTGGACTTCCCGAACCCGGTGGGTCTGGCGGCAGGTCTGGA
Organism: Pseudomonas sp. PDM01; assembly: GCF_014852325.1. Taxonomy (NCBI): domain Bacteria; kingdom Pseudomonadati; phylum Pseudomonadota; class Gammaproteobacteria; order Pseudomonadales; family Pseudomonadaceae; genus Pseudomonas; species Pseudomonas sp. PDM01. The sequence goes on along the minus strand of NZ_JACVBK010000006.1, from coordinate 191,885 downwards.
CAAGAACGGCGCGGCCATCGACGGTTTTGCCCAGTTGGGTTTTGGTTTTGTCGAAATCGGCACCATCACGCCGCGTCCGCAGCCGGGCAATCCGAAACCACGGATTTTCCGTTTGCCGGAAGCTGAAGCGATCATCAACCGCATGGGCTTCAACAACCTCGGCGTCGATCACCTGCTGGCCCGCGTGGCTGCGGCCAAGTACAAGGGCGTGCTGGGCATCAACATCGGCAAGAACTTCGATACCCCGGTCGAGCGTGCGGTCGACGATTACCTGATCTGCCTGGACAAGGTCTACGCCCACGCCAGCTATGTGACGGTCAACGTCAGCTCGCCGAACACCCCGGGCCTGCGCAGCCTGCAGTTCGGTGATTCGCTCAAGCAATTGCTGGCTGACCTGGCGACTCGTCGTGCCGAGCTGGCGTTGCGTCACGGTAAACATGTTCCGTTGGCGATCAAGATCGCACCGGACATGACCGACGAAGAAACCGCACAAGTCGCTCAAGCGCTGATCGAAACCGGGATGGACGCGGTGATCGCCACCAACACCACCCTGAGCCGCGTTGGCGTCGAAGGCATGGAATACGGTGACGAGGCGGGCGGTCTGTCCGGGGCGCCGGTTCGTGACAAGAGCACCCACACCGTGAAGGTGCTGGCGGCCGAGTTGGCGGGTCGTTTGCCGATCATCGCCGTGGGCGGCATCACCGAAGGCAAGCATGCCGCCGAGAAAATCGCGGCGGGTGCGAGCCTGGTGCAGCTCTATTCCGGCTTCATCTACAAAGGCCCGGCGCTGATTCGCGAGTCCGTGGACGCCATCGCCGCCCTGCGCTAAACCCCGTATCTGTAGGAGCGGCCGGGCGGCGTTCCGTTTGCCAGCGAAGGCGTCCTGACGATCGCTTTCGCCGGCAAGCCGTGCTCCTACAAGGTCGTTGGCGTCCTCGAGATCGCTTTCGCAGCATTGCATAACCCTTGTAGGAGCCGGCTTGCCGGCGATGGCGGTGGGTCAGCGACTCATGTATCGCCTGATAGGACGCCATCGCCGGCAAGCCGGCTCCTACAGGGGTTGTGTCTGGCCGAAGAGCAGGCATAAAAAAGGGCCCCTTGAAGGAGCCCCTGGGCCGAAGCCCGCCGCCCGGATGGGGCGTGCGTGGTAAGTCGTTACGTAATCAGGTTGTCGTGTCGGAGTGTGTGCCCTGTGTTAGCCGACGGCGTGAAGTTCGTTGAGTCTATGGATTCCCGCAGTGCCGGTCATACCGTCCCAGTTGTCGCCGCGTCCTTCTCGCCAGCCGTTAATCCAGGCTTGGCGTACTGACGGTAGAGTAAATGGGCAAAGCTCACGGGATTTGCCACCAACGCCATATTGATATCCGCGCAAAAATGCTCTTTCCAACGGATCACGCTTAAGTCTTCTCATAGGGTGTTGCCCTCACTTGTTGACTGTATGTATCGCGTTGACCTCAATCGAGGTCTGGCAGAAATGTCTGCCGTTGGGGGGCTCGCTGCCGGCGTGGCGAGCCAAGGTGTTGACGTCCGTTGTGGCGCCAACCTGTATTGAGTTCTAACCAATGCGTCACATCGAGGGAATGATCGTTTTGTCATAAGGACGTAACCATAAAGATGCTATGGCCATAAGTAACACGATGTTTGTCCCGTGTTTATTAGCCAAAGCCCTGTATGATCGGCCCCCCGCAGGATGATGGGGTTAATCCTTTAGTGAGAATGCCTCGCGTTGGTCTCGGGCATTATTCGACGAAGGGTCGAGTTATGACATTTTGTTGCATCAACTTTTTTATCTGCCCGTGCATCTAAGCTCTTCTAACCTGAGCAGCACGGGTGGGACGGCACACCTTCGTGCCACGCGGGCGCTCTTTTAGAAAAGCGCCTGATTGAAAACCGGGCCGGCAATGCGTTGTCGGTTCACTTAGCCAAAGGCTCTGAAATTCCAATGTCCGATCAATTCGAAATCTTCCTCACTTGCCCCAAAGGCCTCGAAGGCCTGCTCATCGAGGAAGCCGTCGGGCTTGGCCTTGAAGAAGCGCGTGAGCACACCTCTGCCGTGCGCGGCATGGCGACCATGGAAACCGCTTATCGCCTGTGCCTGTGGTCGCGTCTGGCGAACCGGGTGCTGCTGGTGCTCAAGCGTTTCCCGATGAAGGACGCCGAAGACCTGTATCACGGCGTGCTCGATATCGAGTGGCAAGACCACATGCTCAACGATGGCACCCTGGCCGTCGAGTTCAGCGGTCACGGTTCGGGCATCGACAACACGCACTTCGGTGCCCTGAAAGTCAAAGACGCCATCGTCGACAAACTGCGCACTCCGCAGGGCGACCGTCCGTCCATCGACAAACTCAACCCTGACCTGCGCATTCACCTGCGTCTGGACCGTGGCGAAGCGATCCTGTCCCTCGACCTCTCCGGCCACAGCCTGCACCAGCGTGGCTATCGCCTGCAGCAAGGCGCGGCGCCGCTGAAGGAAAACCTCGCGGCCGCCATCCTGATCCGTTCCGGCTGGCCGCGCATTGCCGCCGACGGCGGCGCGCTGGCTGACCCGATGTGCGGTGTCGGTACGTTCCTCGTCGAAGCGGCGATGATCGCCGCCGATATGGCACCGAACCTGCGTCGCGAGCAGTGGGGTTTCACCGCGTGGCTTGGCCACGTGCCAGCGCTGTGGAAAAAGCTTCACGAAGAAGCCACCGAGCGCGCTGCGGCCGGTCTGGCCAAGCCACCGCTGTGGATTCGTGGCTACGAAGCCGACCCGCGCCTGATTCAACCGGGCCGCAACAACGTCGAGCGTGCCGGCCTGAGCGAGTGGATCAAGATCTACCAGGGCGAAGTCGGCACCTTCGAGCCGCGTCCGGACCAGAACCAGAAAGGCCTGGTGATCTGCAACCCACCGTACGGCGAGCGTCTGGGTGACGAGGCGAGCTTGCTCTACCTCTACCAGAACCTCGGCGAGCGTCTGCGTCAGGCCTGCCTGAACTGGGAAGCGGCGGTGTTCACCGGCGCGCCGGACCTGGGCAAGCGCATGGGCATCCGCAGCCACAAACAGTATTCGTTCTGGAACGGCGCGTTACCGTGCAAGCTGCTGCTGATCAAGGTCACGCCGGATCAGTTCGTCACCGGCGAGCGTCGCACCCCGGAACAGCGTCAGGTCGAGCGCGAGCAGGCGGAATACGATCAGGCGCCAAACGAGCCGCAGGAACGCCAGTACAACAAAAACGGTAACCCGATCAAACCGGCCGCGGCACCCGCTCCGGTGATCGAGCAACCGCGTTTGAGCGAAGGCGGGCAAATGTTTGCCAACCGCCTGCAAAAGAACCTCAAGGCGCTGGGCAAGTGGGTCAAGCGTGAAGGCATCGACTGCTACCGCGTCTACGATGCCGACATGCCGGAATACTCGATGGCCATCGACCTGTATCAGGATTGGGTCCACGTCCAGGAATACGCCGCGCCGAAATCCATCGACCCGGAAAAAGCCTCGGCGCGCATGTTCGATGCACTGGCAGCCATTCCGCAGGCATTGAACATCGACAAGAACCGCGTAGTGGTCAAGCGTCGCGAGCGTCAGAGCGGCACCAAGCAGTACGAGCGCCAGGCGGCACAAGGCAAGTTCGTCGAGGTCAACGAAGGTGGCGTGAAGCTGCTGGTCAACCTCACCGACTACCTCGACACCGGGCTGTTCCTCGACCACCGGCCAATGCGCATGCGCATCCAGAAAGAGGCGGCCGGCAAACGCTTCCTCAATCTGTATTGCTACACCGCGACGGCCAGCGTCCACGCAGCCAAAGGCGGCGCGCGCAGCACCACCAGCGTCGACTTGTCGAAAACCTACCTCGACTGGGCGCGTCGCAACCTGTCGCTGAACGGTTTCTCCGACAAGAACCGTCTGGAGCAGAGCGACGTGATGGTCTGGCTGGATGCCTGCCGTGACGAGTTCGACCTGATCTTCATCGACCCGCCGACCTTCTCCAACTCCAAGCGCATGGAAGGGATCTTCGACGTGCAGCGCGATCAGGTGCAGTTGATCGACCTGGCCATGGCGCGACTGGCGCCGGGTGGCGTGTTGTACTTCTCCAACAACTTCCGCAAGTTCGCGCTCGAGGAAAACCTCACCGAGCGTTACGCGGTCGAGGAGATCACGACCCAGACCATCGATCCGGACTTCGCCCGCAACGGCAAGATCCACCGGGCCTGGAAAATCACTGCGCGTTGACAGTTTTTTGCATTGGATCCACAGAGCCTTGATTTTTAAAGGCTCTTGGCTTCTTTCAGTGCTGGTCAAATTGATGGCTAATAGCTATAACTCATCGCATGGCCAATGGGCTTTTCCGGCACCTGGCGTTTTGAGTTGCCTCTATGTCGTTGCACGCCGTGCGCCCAAAGATCCTGGGTTTTATCAGTGAAGACGTCTCGGCCTGGCTGGTCGCGCTGTTTGTATTGGTCGTCGGCGGGGTACTCACCGGGTTGCTCGCCTGGTCGACCCTGAATCTGTTTCACCAACAATTACGGCAACGTTTCCAACTGCTGGCCAGTGAACGTTACAGCCGTATCGAAGAACGCTTCGAAGATCAGGAGCAGCGCCTCGATGGCCTGCGCCGGTTCTTTGTCAATTCCGATTCGGTTGCCCGTGAGGAATTCGACGGTTACACCCAACCTTTGCTGCACCGGACTCAGGCCTATTCGTTCGCCCTGCGGGTCAGCCGTGCCGAGCGGGCGGAGTTTGAGCGTCGGGTGCGGAAAGAGGGGGTACCCGATTTCAACATTCGTGAGCTCAATGCCGACGGTCAGCTGCAATTGGCGGCGGAGCGCGATGAGTATGTCGCGGTGCTGTACAGCCAGACCCAGAGCAAGCTCGGCTCACCGTTGGGTTACGACCTTGCCGCGCAGCCCCTGCGCCGTGCCACCCTGGACCGGGCGGACCAGCATGGCCAGATGGCGGTGTCGCAGCCGATGCATCTTGTCGCTATCGAGCCGGCTTATGCGCGGGGCGTGTTGCTGGTGGCACCGGTCATGCCACGCAAAAGTCCAGACACGAAACCTTACGGTTATGTGATGGCGGTGATCAGCATGCGGCAGTTGCTGGCCGATGGCTTGCCGGAAGCGGGCCGTGATTATCTGTCAGTGCGAATCCTCGACCTGTCCATCGAAGAACAGCACGAAGTGCTTTACGAATCGCCCAACGGCCCTGCCGTCAGTGAGTTGTCCGCGACCCGGCTGCTGCGGCTGGCCGACCATGACTATCAGGTCGACATCCAGCCCAGCGAGGCTTTCCTGCAAGCCAACCACTCTTCGGTCAGCAGCCTGGTGGTGCTGGGTGGTTTGCTCAGTCTGCTGCTCAGCTCGCTGCTTTATGTGTTGGTCAGTCAGCGGCAACGCGCGCTGAAAATGGTCGAGCAGCGGACCCAGGAGTTGCGCGCCCGAGAGCAGGAGCTGCGCGGTACCCATGGTCAACTGCGTGGCGTGTTGAATGCCGCGACCCAGGTGGCAATCATCGCCACCGACCTGCGCGGCGTCATCAGCACGTTCAACGCCGGGGCGGAGCAGATGCTCGGCTACTCAAGCGTGGAAGTGGTGGGGCACATGACCCTGGAAAACCTGCACCTGCCCCGGGAACTTGCCGCGCGTTCGGCCGAGTTGAGTGCACGTTATGGCAAACCGATTCCCACCTGCCAGGCGATGTTGGTCGAGGGCGGCGAGGAGGGCGGTCACGAGGCGCGGGAGTGGACGCTGGTGCGTGGCGATGGCAGCCATTTGACGGTGAACATGCTGGCGACCCCGGTGCTCGACGAGCAAGGTTTGTGGGTCGGGCACCTGGCGATCTGCATCGACGTCACCGAGCGCAAGCGCGTGTATGAAGCGCTCGCCGCACGGGATTTGCTCTTGAAGAAACTCAGCGCCCATGTGCCCGGCGGGATTTACCAGTTCAAGATGGAATTCGACGGGCGCTTCAGTGTGATCTACGCCAGCGACGGCATCCGCGATATCTACGAGCTCGAGCCGGACGTCTTGTTGCTCAATGCCGAAGCGATTTTCACCCGGATTCACCCCCAGGACACCACCCGGGTCCGCGCTTCGATCCGGGCGTCGGCGGACACGCTCAGCCCGTGGCGCGAAGAGTACCGCGTGCAGTTGCCAACGCGAGGGGTGCGCTGGGTCCGTGGCGAAGCGACCCCGGAGGAACTGCCCGGCGGCGGCGTGCTCTGGCATGGCTATATCTCGGACATCTCCGACCTCAAGCGCGTCGAAGAAGAGCTGCGGGCGCTGTCGATCACCGACTCGCTGACCGGGATCCACAACCGTCGCTACTTCCAGGAGCGCCTGACCACCGAGATGGTTCGTGTGGAGCGCGGTGGCGGCGAGTTGTCGGTGATCATGCTCGACATCGACCATTTCAAACGCATCAATGACCAGCATGGCCACGCCGTGGGCGATCGGGTGTTGCAGGCGGTGTGCGAGCGCATCGGCAATCGCCTGCGTCGCACCGATGTGTTCTGTCGCCTGGGCGGTGAAGAGTTCATGGTGCTCTGCCCGGACATCGATGGCGAACAAGCCTATGGGCTGGCGCTGGAGCTGTGGCAGGGCTTGCGCAGTTCACCGATCGACGATGTCGGGGTCGTCACGGCGAGTTTCGGCATTGCCAGTTGGCGTGTCGACGAAGGCGCGGATGCGTTGCTGCTGCGGGCGGACTCGGGGGTGTATGCGGCGAAACAGGCGGGACGGGATCGGGTTCAGGGGGAGTTGGGTTAAGTCGGGCTACACACAACCCCCTGTGGGAGCTAGCCTGCTAGCGATAGCGGTGTGTCAGTCAATACATGTGCCGACTGACACACCGCTATCGCTAGCAGGCTAGCTCCCACATTGGATTTGAGGTGTGCTTACAACACTGAAGCGGTATCCGGCAGTTTCGGCTGGCGATACAGGTCCAGCAGCACCTGATCCAGCACCGACGATGCGCCAAACGGGGCCTTGTCGTTGAGGATCGCCACCACCGCCCAGGTGTTGCCATTGACGTCGCGGCTGAAGCCGGAGATCGCGCGCACGGTGTTCAGGGTGCCGGTCTTGACGTGGGCTTCGCCGCGCATCGCGGTGGTCTTCAGGCGTTTGCGCATGGTGCCGTCGGTGCCGGCAATCGGCATCGAACTGATGAACTCGGCAGCGTACGGGCTATGCCACGCGGCTTGCAGCATCGCCGCCATTTCACGGGCGCTCACGCGTTCTGCGCGGGACAGGCCGGAACCGTTTTCCATCACCAGGTGCGGCGCGGTAATGCCTTTCTTCGCCAGCCACTGACGCACCACGCGCTGGGCCGCTTTGGCGTCATCGGCGTCGGCGTCGGTGCGGAATTTCTGGCCCAGGCTCAGGAACAGCTGCTGCGCCATGGTGTTGTTGCTGTATTTATTGATGTCGCGGATGACTTCCGCCAGGTCCGGCGAGAAGGCACGAGCCAGGACCTTGGCGTCTTTCGGCGTGGGCGCCAGAACGTCCCTGCCCTGAATGCTGCCGCCCAGTTCCTTCCAGATCGCCCGGACGGCACCGGCGGTGTACGTCGCGTGGTCGAGCAGCGACAGGTAAGTCTGCGAGCTGCAGCCATCGCCCAATTGCCCGCCGACGGTCACGGTGACGCTGCCGTCGGCCTGGGTCACCGGGTTGTAACGCACGCCACCGGTGCATTGCTTGCCGTTGACGGCCTTGACCTGGTTTTCGATGCGGATGCTGGCAATCGGCGGCTCTACCGAGATCAGCACCCGGCCGTTGTCGTTGCGCGCGACGAAGCGCAGGGCCTTGAGGTTGACCAGCAGCGAATCGGGTTTGACCAGGAACGGTTTGTTCTCGTCATTGCCGTCATCGTTGAACTCCGGCAGTTGCGGTTGCACGAAGAAGCCACGATCCAGCACCAGGTCGCCGGTGACTTGTGTCACGCCGTTGGCCCGCAGATCGCGCATCAGCAGCCAGAGTTTTTCCATGTTCAGCTTCGGATCGCCGCCACCCTTGAGGTAGAGGTTGCCGTTGAGAATGCCGCCACTGAGGGTGCCGTCGGTGTAGAACTCGGTTTTCCACTGGTGGTTCGGGCCGAGCATTTCCAGCGCTGCATAGGTGGTCACCAGTTTCATGGTGGACGCCGGGTTGACCGAGACGTCAGCGTTGAAAATGGTCGGGGTGCCAGGACCGTTGAGCGGGATCATCACCAGCGACAGGGCGTTGTCCTGCAGCTTGCTGGCCTTGAGGGCTTTTTCGACGTTGGGCGACAGCGCGGTGTTGATGGTGGCGGCGGAAAGGGGGAGGGCCAGCGGGAGAAGAAGACTGGCCAGCAGCAGTGGACGCAAAGATTTGATCATCTGAAATAAAACCCTACAGCCGAGGGGAAAAAAGACGAGGGCATGAAGATAATTTCCCTCAGTGGTCATGAAAGTGTCGGCATTATGCCCCAAGGTGTAGCGGCTTGTGCCGTGCCCGCGCCTTCTAATCCGCTATTTTTTTACCGGCGGTAACGCGTTGCGCCCAGAGAGTCGGGCAATTGGCGGCTTAAACTGCTAAAGTGCCGCCCGTTATTACTTATGAGGATTGTTCCAATGGCGACTAACCGTTCCCAGCGTCTGCGCAAAAAACTGTGCGTCGATGAATTTCAAGAGCTGGGTTTCGAGCTGAACCTGGATTTCAAAGAAGATTTGGCTGATGAAGCCATTGATGCTTTCCTCGACGCGTTCCTGAAAGAAGCCATGGAAGCCAACGGTCTGGGCTATGTTGGCGGCGACGACTTCGGTCTGGTTTGCCTGCAGAAACGTGGCTCGGTGTCCGAAGAGCAGCGTGCAGCTGTTGAAGCCTGGCTCAAAGGCCGCAGCGAACTGACTGAAGTCACCGTCAGCCCGCTGATCGACGTCTGGTACCCGGAAAAGCCGATCAATCCGGTAGCTTGATGTCATAAAAAACGGCGACCCAAGGGTCGCCGTTTTTTTATGCCTGTCAGAAACCACCGCCCGCTCCCCTGTGGGAGCGAGCCTGCTCGCGATGGACTTCAGAGCACCGCGGGGTATCAGATTCCCCGCGTAATCGTTAACGTCCATCGCGAGCAGGCTCGCTCCTACAGGGGGCGGTGTGTATCAAGCAGCCTTGCGCCAATTCAGGATCACCAGCGTCAACACCCCCGCCACAATCCCCCAGAACGCCGAACCAACGGAAAACAGCGTCAACCCCGACGCCGTGACCATAAAGGTGATCAGCGCCGCTTCGCGTTCCTTCACTTCGGCCATGGCAATGCTCAAGCCATTGATGATCGAGCCGAACAACGCCAGTGCCGCAATCGACAGCACCAGTTCTTTGGGGAGCGCGGCAAACAGCGCCGCCAGCGTCGCGCCGAACACCCCGGCAATCCCGTAGAAAACCCCGCACCACACGGCGGCCGTGTAACGCTTGTTGCTGTCTTCGTGGGCATGCGGCCCGGTGCAGATCGCTGCGCTGATGGCGGCCAGGTTGATCCCGTGGGAACCGAACGGCGCCAGCAGCAGCGAGGCGATGCCCGTCGTAGTAATCAGCGGCGAGGCCGGCACGGTGTAGCCGTCGGCGCGCAGCACCGCAATGCCTGGCATGTTCTGCGAGGTCATCGCCACCACGAACAATGGAATGCCGATGCTGATGGTCGCGGCCAGGGAGAAGTGCGGCGTGGTCCAGACCGGCGTCGCCACTTCCAGGTGAAACGCGCTGAAATCCAGCAGCCCCATGAACCCTGACAGCGCCGTGCCGATCAGCAGCGCAGCGAGTACCGCGTAGCGCGGCGACAGGCGCTTGACCACCAGGTAGGTGAAAAACATCCCCAGCACCAGCGCGGTGCGATGTTGGGCGGCGACGAAGATTTCGCTGCCGATCTTGAACAGAATCCCGGCCAGCAACGCGGCGGCCAATGAGGCTGGAATCTTCTTCACCAGGCGTTCGAAGCTGCCGGTCAAGCCACACACGGTGACCAGCACGGCGCAGGTCATGTAGGCACCAATGGCTTCGCCGTAGCTCACACCGCCCAGGCTGGTGATCAGCAACGCCGCGCCGGGTGTCGACCACGCGATGGTGATCGGCGTGCGATAACGCAGGGACAGGCCAATCGAACACACCGCCATGCCAATGGAAATCGCCCAGATCCACGACGAAATCTGCCCGCTGCTCAGGCCTGCCGCTTGCCCGGCCTGGAACATCAACACCAGGGAGCTGGTGTAGCCGGTCATCATCGCGATGAACCCGGCGACGATGGCGGAAGGGGACGTGTCCGCCAATGGGCGGAGCTGCGTGTGCGTGGCGTCGTTCATGACAACGGTGTTCCTTAATACGTACGAAAATACCCAAAGCAACACAATCCCCTTGTAGGAGCGAGCGGTGCGGCGTTCCGACTTGCCCGCGAAGGCGTCATATCATTCAACATTGATGTCAACTGACACGACGCCTTCGCGGGCAAGCCTCGCTCCTACAGGGGAGCGCATTGGGCTGCGGATTCTGCGGATAAGCCTAAACTCAAACGTAAGCAATCGTTGCGATACAGCAAAGGCGACAAACAGCCGTACAGTCGTGTTGCCACCATCCATTGTGTACAATCGCGGTATTTTTTACGCGATACTTGCCAGCGACCCACTGTGCCGTATTACAGTCACGGTCAATTCGCCGCAGTTCTCCCGACTCGAGTGCCCATGAACGAACAGTTGCAACCCCTCAAGAAACAACCGCGAGCAGGCAAAGCCGGCCGCAGCGGTACCCAGGACGATATTGTCTACGCGCATATCTTCGAGGCCATCCTCGAACAGCGCCTGGCGCCCGGCACCAAGTTGAGCGAAGAAGCGCTGGGGGAAATTTTCGGGGTCAGTCGCACCATCATTCGCCGCGCGCTGTCGCGCCTGGCCCATGAAGGCGTCGTGCTGTTGCGGCCGAATCGCGGCGCGGTGGTTGCCAGCCCGAGTGTCGAGGAGGCGCGCCAGGTGTTCCTCGCCCGCCGTCTGGTCGAGCGCGCGATCACTGAACTGGCCGTGCAGCACGCCACCGCCGAGCAGATCGCCGAGTTGCGGCAGATGGTCAACGACGAGCGCGACAGCTTTTCCCGTGGCGATCGCGGTGCCGGCATTCGTCTGTCGGGCGAATTCCACCTGAAACTGGCCGAAGCGGCGAAGAATGCACCGCTGATCAGCTTCCAGCGCAGCCTGGTGTCCCAGACTTCGTTGATCATCGCGCAGTACGAAAGTGGCAACCGTTCGCACTGTTCCTATGACGAACACACCCAACTGATCGACGCGATCGAAGCGCGCAACGGTGAGCTGGCGGTGAACCTGATGATGCATCACATGGACCACATCGACAGCAAACTCAACCTCGACGAAGAAAGCGCGTCGGATGATTTGCATGCGGTGTTCTCGCATTTGTTGCAGACCAAGAAGCCAGGGCGTTCGCCAGCGAAAATCTGATAGACCGCGGCGCTGCCTTCGCGGGCAAGCCTCGCTCCTACGGGGTTTACGCTGTACCTGTAGGAGCGAGGCTTGCCCGCGAAGGCGACCTCAAAGCCAATAAAAATCCCCCGCAACCATCGATTGCGGGGGATTTTTTTATGCCCGAAAAACCCTAGCGCTGATGCACCTGATTCCCCGCCGCATACGTCTGCAACACCGTCCGGTCATCCCCCAGCGTCATCAACACAAACAACGTCTCGGCAATGTTGTTCGCCTGCTTCAAGCGGTAGCTCAGCAACGGCGTGGCGTTGTAATCCAGTACCAGGAAGTCCGCGTCGGTGCCCGGCTGCAGTGTGCCGATCTTGTCTTCCAACCGCAGTGCTCGTGCGCCGCCCAGCGTCGCCAGGTACAACGATTTGAACGGGCTCAGTCGCGCCCCTTGCAGTTGCATGACCTTGTACGCCTCGTTCAATGTTTGCAGCAGCGAGAAACTGGTGCCGCCGCCCACATCGGTGCCGATGCCGACATTGAGTTTGTGCTTCTCGGCCATCGGCAGGTTGAACAGGCCGCTGCCGAGGAAGAAGTTCGAAGTCGGGCAGAACGAGATGGCCGAGCCGGTTTCTGCCAATCGCGCGCATTCGTCATCGCACAGGTGCACACCGTGGGCGAACACCGAGCGCTCGCCGAGCAACTGGTAGTGATCGTAGACGTCGAGGTAGCCTTTACGCTCCGGGAACAGCTCCTTGACCCACTCGATTTCCTTGAGGTTTTCGCTGATGTGGGTCTGCATGTACAGGTCCGGATATTCACTCAGCAGCTGACCGGCGAGGGTCAGTTGTTCCGGGGTGCTGGTCGGGGCGAAACGCGGCGTGACGGCGTAGTGCAAGCGACCCTTGCCGTGCCAGCGCTCGATCAGCGCCTTGCTTTCGACGTAGCTGGATTCGGCGGTGTCGGTCAGGTAGTCCGGCGCGTTGCGGTCCATCATCACCTTGCCGGCGATCATCCGCAGATCCAGCTGTTCAGCCGCTTCGAAGAACGAATTCACCGATTGCGGGTGCACGCTGCCGAATACCAGCGCAGTGGTGGTGCCGTTGCGCAGCAGTTCCTTGATGAAAATGTCTGCGACTTCGTCGGCGTGAGTCTTGTCGGCGAACTGGCTTTCACACGGGAAGGTGTAGGTGTTGAGCCAGTCCAGCAACTGCTCGCCGTAGGCACCGACCATGCCGGTTTGCGGCAAGTGGATGTGGGTGTCGATGAAACCGGGGGTGATCAGCGCGTCCTGATAATGAGTGATCTCGATATCGGCGGGCAGGGTTGGCAGCAATTCGCTGGCGTGACCGAGCGCGCTGATCTGGCCGTTATCGACCACCAGCAAACCGTCTTCGAAATACTCGTACGAGGCTTCGATCCCCACTTCAGCGGGGTCGGCGATGCTGTGCAGGATGGCGGCGCGGTAGGCTTTGCGAGTCAGAGGCATGGGCGTTCTCAATTAGAGGCTTGGCTGCGGCGTGAGGCAGGCAGCAATTTGGCAATCGACGATCCGGCGCTGGCGGTGTGCTGGCCGAAATTCGCGTTATAGGTGGCGATGATTTCGCCGGCGATGGAGATGGCGATTTCCACAGGCAATTTGCCTTTGACTTCGCCGATGCCCATCGGGCAGCGCATGCGTTGCAGCACGCTGCTGTCAAAACCACGGTCGCGCAGGCGGTGTTCGAACTTCACCCGTTTGGTTTTCGAACCGATCAGGCCGAAGTAGGCGAAGTCGTTGCGCTTGAGGATCGCAGCGGTGAGTTCAAGGTCGAGCTGATGATTGTGGGTCATGACGATGCAGTAGCTGCCGGCGGGCAGGTCGTCGATTTCATCCACCGGCTCTTCGGCGACGATTTTGCGCACGCCGTGGGGGATCTGTTCAGGGAATTCATCTTCCCGCGAATCGATCCAGCGCACCCGGCAGGGCAGGCTGGCGAGCAGCGGCACCAGTGCGCGACCGACATGGCCGGCACCGAACACGGCGATCTGCGCCTGTACCTGGCCCATCGGTTCGAACAGCAACACGGTCACGCCGCCGCAGCACTGGCCGAGGCTGGCGCCGAGGCTGAAGCGCTCCAGGTGCGTGTCCTGCTTGCCACTGGCGAGCATTTCGCGGCCGATCTGCATGGCCTTGTATTCCAGATGCCCGCCACCGATGGTGTCGAAGGTCTGGCTGGCGCTGATGACCATTTTTGAACCGGCATTGCGCGGCGTCGAGCCGAGCTCTTCGATGATGGTCACCAACACGCAGGGTTCACCGCGGTTTTGCAGGTCGGCGAGGGCGTCGATCCAGTTGTACATATTCACCTCAACATTTCTGTTGTCTATCCGGGCCTCATCGCTAGCAGGCTAGCTCCCACAGTTGATCGCATTCCCCTGTGGGAGCTAGCCTGCTAGCGATTGGCCGCGCCTCGGTCTTAGAGCGAAGCCAACTCGGTTTCGGTTTCAACGGCCTTCGCCGCCTTCAACTGCCGCATCTGCTCACAGCCCCACAACACCCGCTCCGGCGTCGCCGGCGCATCGATTTTCGGTTGATGTTTGTAATCACCCAGACTCGCCACGGCGTCCTTGATCGCACACCACGACGCGATGCCGAGCATGAACGGCGGCTCGCCCACAGCCTTGGAATGGAACACCGTGTCTTCCGGGTTCTTGCGGTTTTCCACCAGCTTCACCCGCAGGTCCAGCGGCATGTCCGCCACCGCCGGAATCTTGTAGCTCGCCGGGCCGTTGGTCATCAGTTTGCCCTTGGCATTCCAGACCAGTTCTTCCATGGTCAGCCAGCCCATGCCCTGGATGAAACCGCCCTCGACCTGACCGATGTCGATGGCCGGGTTCAGCGAGGCGCCGACGTCGTGGAGAATGTCGGTGCGCAGCATTTTGTACTCGCCGGTCAGCGTATCGACGATCACTTCGCAGCACGCCGCGCCGAACGCGTAGTAGTAGAACGGCCGACCACGTGCCTGGCTGCGGTCGTAGAAGATTTTCGGGGTCTTGTAGAAGCCGGTGCTCGACAGCGAGACCTGAGCGAAATACGCCTGCTGGATCAGCGCTTCGAACGTCAGGATGTGATCGCGAACCCGTACGTGACCGTTGTGGAATTCCACGTCTTCTTCGCTGACCTTGTACTGGCGCGCAGCAAATTCCACCAGGCGTTTCTTGATGATTTCCGCCGCGTTTTGCGCAGCTTTGCCGTTCAAGTCAGCACCGCTGGAGGCGGCGGTCGGCGAGGTGTTCGGCACCTTGTCGGTGTTGGTCGCGGTGATCTGCACGCGGTCCATTTCCACCTGGAACACTTCGGCCACGACCTGCGCGACTTTGGTGTTCAAGCCCTGGCCCATTTCCGTGCCACCGTGGTTCAGGTGGATGCTGCCGTCGGTGTAGACGTGCACCAGCGCACCGGCCTGGTTGAGGAAACTGGCGGTGAAGGAAATACCGAATTTCACCGGGGTCAGCGCCAGGCCTTTTTTCAGGATCGGGCTGTTGGCGTTGTAGCGGCGGATCGCTTCGCGGCGCTCGGCGTACTGGCTGCTTTCTTCCAGTTCGGCGGTCATTTCCTCGAGCATGTTGTGCTCGACGGTCTGGTAGTAATGGGTGACGTTGCGCTCGGTCTTGCCGTAGTAGTTGGCCTTGCGCACCGCCAGCGGGTCGAGGGCCAGATGCCGGGCAATCGCGTCCATCACTTCTTCGATGGCGACCATGCCTTGCGGGCCGCCGAAGCCACGGTAAGCGGTGTTCGACGCGGTGTTGGTCTTGCAGCGATGACCGTTGATGGTCGCATCGCCGAGGTAGTACGAGTTGTCGGCGTGGAACATCGCACGGTCGACAATCGAGTTCGACAGGTCCGGCGAGCAGCCGCAGTTACCCGCCAGTTCCAGCTGGATGCCGTGCAGGCGCCCGCTGTCGTCAAAGCCCACGTCGTACTCGACATAGAACGGGTGACGCTTGCCGGTCATCAGCATGTCTTCAACGCGCGGCAGGCGCATTTTGGTTGGCTGGCCGGTGAGGTGCGCGATGACGGCGCACAAACATGCCGGGCTCGCCGCCTGGGTTTCCTTGCCGCCGAAACCACCGCCCATGCGGCGCATGTCGACGACGATTTTGTTCATCGACACGTCCAGCACTTCCGCCACCAGTTTCTGTACTTCGGTGGGGTTTTGCGTGGAGCAGTAGACGATCATCCCGCCGTCTTCAGTGGGCATCACCGACGAGATCTGCGTTTCGAGGTAGAAGTGCTCCTGGCCGCCAATGTGCAGCGTGCCCTGGATACGATTTTTCGCTGTCGTCAACGCGCCCGCTGAATCACCACGTTCATGGGTGTGACTGTCCAGCACGAAATGCTTCTTGCGAAAGGCCTCGACCACGTCCAGCACCGGTTCCAGGTCTTCGTATTCGATCACCGCGGCCATGGCAGCTTTGCGTGCGGTCTCCAGGTCGCGGGCGGCCACGGCCATGACGACCTGACCGACGAACTGCACCGTGTCTATGGCCAGCAACGGATCACCGGGCATCAGCGGGCCGATGTCTTTCAGCCCCGGCACGTCTTCGTGGGTGATGGCGATGCGCACGCCTTCGAAGGCGTAGCAAGGCTTGGTGTCGATGCTGATGATTTTCGCGTGAGCGCGGTCCGACAGCCGTGCGTAAACGTGCAGCTGGTTCGGAAATTCCAGACGGTCGTCGATGTACTGCGCCTCACCGGACACATGCTTGGCGGCGCTGTCGTGCTTGACGCTGCGGCCGACGCCGGTGGTCAGGTCCTTGGCGAACAGTTCAGCCAGTTCGGCTTGGGTCTTCTCTACAGCGTGATGATTAGACATAAGCGGTCACCCGAGTCTCGATGTGCGGCGTTTGCAGTTCAATGAAGTATTTGCGCAGCAGGTTTTGCGCGCTGAGCAGGCGGTATTCCTTGCTGGCGCGGAAGTCCGAGAGCGGCGTGAAATCTTCGGCCAGTGCGGCGCAGGCGCGTTCGACGGTGGCGTTGTTGAACGGTGAACCGAGTAATACGGCTTCGCAGTTGGCGGCGCGTTTCGGGATGGCAGCCATGCCGCCGAAGGCAACGCGTGCGTCGGCGATCACACCGTTTTCCAAGCGGATGTTGAAGGCGGCGCAAACGGCGGAAATGTCATCGTCCAGACGCTTGGAAACCTTGTACGCACGGAACAGTTGTTCGGCGCTGGCACGCGGCACGATGATCTTCTCGATGAACTCGCTTTCCTGACGCGCCGTGACGCGGTAATCGATGAAGTAATCTTCCAGGGCCAGGGTGCGGCGGGTTTCGCCCTTGCACAGCACAATCTGCGCACCCAAGGCGATCAGCAGCGGTGGCGAGTCACCGATCGGCGAGGCGTTGCCAATGTTGCCGCCGAGGGTGCCCTGGTTGCGGATCTGCAACGAAGCGAAGCGATGCAGCAATTCGCCGAAGTCCGGGTACTCGGCGTTCAAGGCTTCATAGCAATCGGAGAGGGCGGTGGCGGCGCCGATTTCCAGGCGATCGTCAAAGCGTTCGATGCGCTTCATCTCGGCGACGTTGCCGACGTAAATCATCACCGGCAGCGTGCGGTGGAACTGCGTGACTTCCAGCGCCAGGTCCGTACCGCCGGCCAGCAGCCGGGCCTGTGGATAAGCGTCGTAGAGGTCGGCCAGATCGGCGACGGTCAGCGGCACCAGGCAGCGCTTGTCGCCGCTGTTGAGTTCGCCGATATCGGTCGGCGCGATGGCCTTCAGACGTGCAATGGTCTCGGCTTCGCGAGCGTCGAATTGATCGGGTTGCTTGCCGCAGCAGGATTGCTCGGCGGCTTGCAGAATCGGCCGATAGCCGGTGCAGCGGCAGAGGTTGCCGGCCAGTGCTTCGTGCGCTTTATGCGAGTCCGGTTGTTCGCTGTTCTTTTGCAGCGCGAACAGCGACATCACGAAACCGGGGGTGCAGAAGCCGCATTGCGAGCCGTGGCACTCGACCATGGCTTTCTGCACGCTGTGCAGTTCGCCTTGGTGCTTGAGGTCTTCGACGCTGATCAGTTGTTTGCCATGCAGCGACGAAACGAACGTCAGGCACGAGTTGAGGCTGCGATAGCGAATGTGTTCGCGGCCATCGTCATCCGTTTGCAACTCGCCGACCACCACGGTGCAGGCGCCGCAGTCACCGCTGGCGCAACCTTCTTTGGTGCCGGGTTTGCCCACATGGTCGCGCAGATAATTGAGCACGGTCAGGTTTGGGTCCAGGGCGTGCTCGCTACGGAGTTCCTGGTTAAGTAAAAACTGGATCACGGAAGGCCTCGCAGACTCATTATTGTTGTTAACCGACTTGGACCGAATTTATCAGGTCTGACTTTGCGGTCAATGATTTTCTGACTTAAAGGTCAGGAAATAGCATTTTGTCGATCAACGACTCGTTCCTTCATTATTGACCCTTGCGGGTTAGCCTGCTTTTTGCGGGATTCGTGCCAAAAACCGCCGAGTGGGCACTCCGCCATGACCCCTCATGTGCGCTACACTGCGCCGCTTGTACAGATCGAAGAATTTGAAGGACACCCATGACGTTCAAGGCGCCGGACAGCCTCGCCGAGCAAATTGCTCACCACCTCGCCGAACGCATCATTCGTGGCGAAATGAAGCCCGGGGAGCGCATCCAGGAACAGAAGGTCACGCTGGCCCTCAATGTCAGCCGCGGCTCGGTCCGCGAAGCCTTGCTGATCCTCGAGCGTCGCCACCTGATCGCGATCCTGCCGCGACGCGGCGCGCATGTGACCGAACTCACCGCCCACAAGGTGCAGAGCCTGTGCGCGCTGATGGGCGAGATGTACATCCTGCTCGCCAATGCCGTGGCCACTGGCTGGCAAGTCCAGGCCGACCTGGCGCCGTTCGTGCAGATCCAGCAGCGCCTGACCGCGAGCTACGAGCGCCAGGACATCCATGCCTTCGTCGACGACAGTTTCAATGTGATGCGCGCCACGTACGGGTTTGCCAACAACCCGTACTTGCAGGAAACCGTCGAGAATCTGCAACCGGCCATGAGCCGTGCGTACTTCCTCGCCCTGGAGCAGCGCAAGGCCTCGATGAGCGAGTATCTGGAACTGTTCGAACGCTTGCTCGCGGCCGTGATCGCCCGTGACCATGCGCTGATTCGCACCGTGCTGACCGCGTATTGCCAGCGCAGTTGCGATCTGGTGATTTCTGCCCTGACGGACGCTTAAGCGTGCGGCTCAAGTGCATCAAGCTGGCGGGGTTCAAATCCTTCGTCGATCCGACCACGGTGAACTTCCCCAGTAACATGGCGGCGGTGGTCGGGCCCAATGGCTGCGGCAAATCGAACATCATCGACGCCGTGCGCTGGGTGATGGGCGAGAGCTCGGCCAAGAACTTGCGCGGCGAGTCGATGACCGACGTCATCTTCAACGGTTCGACCAGCCGTAAACCGGTGAGCCAGGCCAGCATCGAGCTGGTGTTCGACAACACCGACGGCACCCTGCTTGGCGAATACGCCGCCTATGCGGAAATTTCCATTCGCCGCAAAGTGACCCGCGACAGCCAGACCACCTATTACCTCAACGGCACCAAGTGCCGTCGCCGCGATATCACCGACATCTTCCTCGGTACCGGCCTGGGCCCGCGCAGCTACTCGATCATCGAGCAGGGGATGATCTCCAAGCTGATCGAGTCCAAGCCCGAAGACTTGCGCAACTTCATTGAAGAAGCGGCGGGCATCTCCAAGTACAAGGAGCGCCGGCGCGAGACCGAAAACCGCATTCGTCGCACCCACGAAAACCTGGAGCGCCTGACGGACCTGCGCGAAGAGCTGACGCGTCAGCTTGAACGCTTGCACCGCCAGGCCGAGGCGGCCAAGAAGTATCAGGAATACAAGGGCGAGGAGCGTCAACTCAAGGCCCAACTGTCGGCCCTGCGCTGGCAAGCCTTGAACGAACAGGTCGGCCAGCGCGAAGCGATCATTGGCACCCAGGAAGTCACGTTCGAAGCGCTGGTGGCCGAGCAACGCAACGCCGACGCGAGCATCGAACGCTTTCGCGACGGGCACCATGACCTGTCGGAGCGCTTCAATCTGGTGCAGGGGCGTTTCTATTCGGTCGGTGGCGACATCGCCCGGGTCGAGCAGAGCATCCAGCACGGGCAGCAGCGCCTGCGTCAGCTGCAAGACGATCTGAAAGAAGCCGAGCGCGCACGCCTGGAAACCGAGTCGCATCTGGGCCACGACCGCACGTTGCTGCTGACCCTCGGCGAAGAGCTGGACATGCTCACGCCGGAGCAGGAAGTCACCAGCGCCGCCGCCGAAGAAGCCGCCGCTGCGCTGGAAGAATCCGAAACCACCATGCACGGCTGGCAGGAGCAGTGGGACACGTTCAACCTGACCGCCGCCGAACCGCGTCGCCAGTCCGAAGTCCAGCAGTCACGCATCCAGCAGCTGGAAACCAGCATGGAGCGTTTGGCTGATCGTCAGAAGCGCCTCGGCGAAGAACGCGCCTTGCTTTCGGCGGACCCGGAAGACGCGGCGATCATGGAGCTCAGCGAGCAGTTGGCCGCTTCCGAGGCCACGCTCGAAGACTTGCAGGCCAGTGAAGAAGCGCAGGTCGAGCGACTTGAGCAACTGCGTCAGGAATTGCAGCAAGCGTTGTCAGCGCAGCAACAGGCGCAGGGCGATTTGCAGCGTCTCAACGGGCGTCTCGCTTCGCTTGAAGCCTTGCAGCAAGCCGCGCTCGACCCGGGCACCGGCACCGCTGAATGGCTGCGCGAGCAACACTTGGCGGACCGTCCACGCCTGGCCGAAGGCCTCAAGGTTGAAGCCGGCTGGGAGCTGGCGGTGGAAACCGTGCTCGGCGCCGATCTGCAAGCGGTGCTGGTGGACGATTTCGGCGGTTTCGATCTGGCCGGTTTTGCCCAAGGCGATTTGCGATTGCTCAGCCCCGCCAGCGATGGCGTGCGTGTGCCAGGCAGCTTGCTCGACAAGGTCGAGGCGCAGATCGATCTGTCGCCGTGGCTGGGGCAGGTCAAGCCGGTTGAAAACCTCGAACAGGCCTTGGCATTGCGCAGTCAGTTGAGCGCCGGTCAGAGCCTGATCAGCCGCGATGGATACTGGGTCGGCCGGCACTTTTTACGGGTGCGCCGCGCCAGCGAAGCGGAAAGTGGCGTGCTGGCTCGCGGTCAGGAAATCCAGCGACTGAGCGTTGAGCGCGAAGAGCGTGAAGCCACGGTCGAAACCCTCGAAACCCAACTTCAGAATCTGCGGGCGCAGCAGCGTCAGCAGGAAAACGGTCGCGAACATTTGCGCCGTTTGCTGCAGGACGAAGCGCGTCAGCAAGGTGAATTGAAAGCCCAGTTGTCCGCCGGCAAAGCCAAGGTCGAGCAACTGACCTTGCGCCGTACGCGGCTCGATGAAGAGCTCACCGAACTGGCCGAGCAGCGCGCGCTGGAACACGAAAACATCGGCGAAGCACGTCTGCAATTGCAGGAAGCTCTCGACGCCATGGCGTTGGACACCGAGCAGCGTGAGCTGCTGCTGGCCCAGCGCGACAGCTTGCGCGAGCGCCTTGATCGCGTGCGTCAGGAAGCCCGGCAGCACAAGGATCACGCGCATCAATTGGCGGTGCGTCTGGGTTCGCTCAAGGCGCAACACGACTCGACGCGTCAGGCGCTGGAACGGCTGGAAATGCAGTCCGAGCGCCTCACCGAAAAACGCGAACAGCTCAGCCTCAATCTGGAGGAGGGCGAGGCGCCGCTGGAAGAGCTGCGCCTGAAGCTGGAAGAGTTGCTCGACAAGCGCATGACCGTCGACGAAGAACTCAAGACCGCACAGATTGCCCTCGAAGACGCCGACCGCGAATTGCGTGACGCCGAAAAACGCCGCCACCAGGCCGAGCAGCAATCGCAGTTGATTCGTGGCCAGATGGAAACCCAGCGCATGGAATGGCAAGCCCTGACCGTGCGCCGCAAGACCCTGGAAGATCAGTTGCTGGAAGACGGTTACGACCTGCACGGCGTACTCGCCACGCTGACGACCGAAGCCAGCGAGAAGGACGCCGAAGAGGAACTCGAACGCATTGCCGCACGCATTCAGCGCCTCGGCGCGATCAATCTCGCGGCCATCGACGAATATCAGCAACAATCCGAGCGTAAACGTTATCTGGATGCGCAGAACGACGATCTGGTCGAAGCGCTGGACACCCTCGAGAACGTGATCCGCAAGATCGACAAGGAAACACGCAACCGCTTCAAGGATACCTTTGATCAGATCAATGGCGGTTTACAGGCGCTTTTCCCAAAAGTTTTCGGTGGAGGACGCGCGTATTTGGAACTGACGGGCGAAGATCTACTCGATACAGGGGTGACGATCATGGCGCAGCCGCCCGGAAAGAAGAACAGCACCATCCATTTGCTCTCCGGTGGCGAAAAAGCCCTGACCGCATTGGCTCTGGTTTTTGCGATCTTCAAGTTGAATCCGGCGCCGTTCTGCATGCTCGATGAAGTTGACGCGCCGCTGGATGACGCTAACGTTGGACGCTACGCCCGGCTGGTGAAAGAGATGTCGCAGACGGTGCAGTTCATCTATATCACCCACAACAAGATCGCCATGGAAATGGCCGATCAATTGATGGGGGTGACGATGCACGAACCGGGTTGCTCGCGTCTGGTGGCAGTGGATGTCGAGGAGGCGATGGCGATGGTGGATGCCTGAGTCGACGTCTGTAGGTTGAGTATTTTTTGTCCGTAGGACTTATTTACCTTCCTTGACTTGCTGGCCAATCGACATATTCGCGCAAGCCATTGTGACAGACGGTGTAAAGTTGCCTTTGGTCGTGCTAGTTTAATGTCAATTTTTCGTATACGTGGGCAAAACGCCTGTCAGAACATAGAGTTGGCGCCACGTTTTAAAGCGGTTTACGAGTTGTAAACCCCTTATTTTTCAGCATTTTTTATAGAGGCACGGGATTACATGGAAATCGGTCTGCGCGAGTGGCTGATCGTCATCGGCATTATTGTCATTGCCGGTATTCTTTTCGATGGCTGGCGCCGTATGCGCGGCGGCAAGGGAAAACTGAAGTTCCGTCTTGATCGAAGTCTGTCCAATTTGCCGGACGAGGACACCAGCGCCGAGCTGTTGGGCCCGCCGCGCGTTCTGGATACCCACAAAGAACCGCAGCTGGACGAGCACGATCTGCCGTCGGTGAGCATGCCTGCCCGTGAGCCCCGTGAGTCGGGTTCCAAGCGCGGCAAGCGTGGCCATGGCGAGCCGTCGCAAGGCGATATGAACCTCAGCCTGGACCTGGACGGCGGCCCGAGCTTCAGCAGCCGTGACGACGATTTCCCGGTTGACGCCAAGTCTTCGCCTTCGGTCAGCGACAAGGAACAACCGCAAGCCGAAGAAGTGCTGGTGATCAGCGTGATCTGCCGCGACGCCGCTGGCTTCAAAGGCCCGGCGCTGTTGCAGAACATTCTGGAAAGCGGCTTGCGCTTCGGCGAGATGGACATTTTCCACCGCCACGAAAGCATGGCTGGCAACGGCGAAGTCCTGTTCTCCATGGCCAATGCGGTCAAGCCGGGCGTCTTCGATCTGGACGACATCGACCACTTCAGCACACCGGCCGTGAGCTTCTTCCTCGGCCTGCCAGGCCCGCGTCATCCGAAGCAGGCCTTCGACGTGATGGTGGCTGCGGCGCGCAAACTGTCCCAGGAGCTGAACGGCGAACTGAAAGACGACCAGCGCAGCGTACTGACCGCGCAGACGATCGAGCATTACCGTCAGCGCATCGTCGAATTCGAACGCCGCGCCCTGACCCAGAAGCGCTGATATTGGCAATGTGCGGGCGTTCATGACGCGACTCCCGCACCTTGTAGGAGCCAGGCTTGCCGGCGAAGGCGATTTCAAATACGCCTTCGCCGGCAAGCCTGGCTCCTACAACTAAATCACCGCCGTATTTACAGATTGAGCAGCCTCGGCTGCTCTTTTGCTTTATGAGAGAACACCCATGACCGCCGCCAAAACCCGCATTCTAGAGCTGCGCGCTGAGTTGGATCAGCACAACTATCGCTACCACGTGATGGACGAGCCGAGCATTCCGGACGCCGAGTACGACCGGTTGTTCCATGAGCTCAAGGCCCTCGAAACAGCCAACCCTGACCTCATCACCAGCGACTCGCCAACCCAGCGCGTCGGCAGCGCGGCGCTGTCGGCGTTCACCCAGGTGCGTCACGAAGTGCCGATGCTCAGCCTCGGCAACGCCTTCGAAGAAACCGACATGCGCGAGTTCGATCGTCGGGTGACTGAAGGCCTCGACCTGCCAGCCGGTGACTTGTTTGGCGGCGGGGCGGCGGTGGAGTACAGCTGCGAACCGAAGCTCGATGGCCTGGCGGTCAGCCTGCTTTATCAGGACGGTGTGCTGGTGCGCGGCGCAACGCGCGGTGACGGCACCACCGGTGAAGACATCAGTGTCAACGTACGCACCGTGCGTAATATTCCGCTCAAGCTGCAAGGCACCGGCTGGCCGGCGACCCTGGAAGTGCGCGGCGAAGTGTTCATGTCCAAGGCCGGTTTCGAACGGCTCAACGCCACGCAACTGGAAGTCGGCGGCAAGACCTTCGCCAACCCGCGCAATGCGGCGGCGGGCAGCTTGCGGCAGCTGGATTCGAAGATCACTGCCAACCGTCCGCT
The DNA here is from genome assembly GCF_014852325.1 of Pseudomonas sp. PDM01. NCBI lineage: Bacteria > Pseudomonadati > Pseudomonadota > Gammaproteobacteria > Pseudomonadales > Pseudomonadaceae > Pseudomonas > Pseudomonas sp. PDM01. Next base: position 167,786 of record NZ_JACVBK010000006.1, on the reverse strand, counting down.
GGAATTCTGCTGCTACGGCACCGGCCAGGTTTCGGCGGAGATTGCCGACACCCACATCGGCAATCTGAAGCAGCTTCAGGCATGGGGCATGCCGATCAGTCGCGAGCTGAAACTGGCACACGGCATCGATGAATGCCTGGATTACTACCGCGACATCGGTGAGCGTCGCAACAGTCTGGCCTATGAAATCGACGGTGTGGTGTTCAAGGTCAACAGCATCGCCTCCCAACGTGAATTGGGCTTCCGCGCCCGCGAACCGCGCTGGGCGATTGCCCATAAATTCCCGGCGATGGAAGAACTCACCGAATTGCTCGACGTGGAATTCCAGGTCGGGCGAACCGGTGCCGTAACGCCGGTGGCGCGCTTGAAGCCGGTCAAGGTGGCGGGCGTCACCGTGGCCAACGCGACGCTGCACAACATGGACGAAGTGGCGCGTCTGGGGCTGATGATCGGCGACACCGTGATCATCCGCCGCGCGGGTGACGTGATTCCGCAGGTGGTGCAAGTGGTCATGGAGCGCCGCCCGGAAAACGCACGGCCAGTGCAGATCCCTGAACAGTGCCCGGTCTGCGGTTCGCATGTCGAACGCACACAATTGGTCAAGCGCAGCAAGGGTCGCGAGACCATCAGCGAGGGCGCGGTGTATCGCTGTGTCGGTCGCCTGGCCTGCGGTGCGCAACTCAAGCAGGCGATCATTCACTTCGTTTCCCGTCGAGCCATGGACATCGAAGGTTTGGGCGAGAAGAGCGTCGAGCAGTTGGTGGATGAAGGTCTGGTGAGTTCGCCGGCCGATCTGTACGCCCTGACGTTCGAGCAAATCGTCGATCTCGAAGGCTTTGCCGAGCTGTCGAGCAAGAACCTGCTCAGCGCCATCGAAGACAGCAAAAAGCCGGGCCTGGCGCGCTTCATCTACGCCCTCGGCATTCCCGATGTCGGCGAAGAGACGGCCAAGGTGCTGGCACGCTCCCTCGGCTCGCTGGAGCGGGTTCAGCAGGCGTTGCCGCAAGTGCTCACGTACTTGCCGGATGTCGGCCTGGAAGTGGCTCACGAGATTCACAGCTTCTTCGAAGATGCGCATAACCAGCAGGTGATCGCCGATCTGCTCAAGCATGGCCTGCAGATTCAGGATCAGGGCGAGTTGGGCGCCGAGTTTGCGGCGAGTACCACGCTGGGCGGTTTCCTCGACAAGCTGCACATTCCTTCGGTCGGGCCGGGCGGGGCGCAGAAGCTGGCGGAAAAATTCGGTTCGCTGGAAGGTGTGTTTGCTGCTGACTGGCTGGACATGCGCCAGGCCTTGCCAGAGAAACAGGCCAATTCGGTTCGCGAGTTCTTTGCCGTCGCCGAAAATCGTCAGATCGCTGAAGCCGCTGAAAAGCAGCTGCGCGATTTCGGCATGCATTGGCAGAGCGAGAAGAAGGTCGTCGAAGGCTTGCCGCTGGCAGGGCAGACCTGGGTGCTGACCGGCTCGCTGGAATTGATGAGCCGCGATGTTGCCAAGGACAAACTGGAAAGCCTCGGCGCCAAAGTGGCCGGTTCGGTGTCGGCCAAGACCCATTGCGTGGTGGCCGGGCCGGGTGCCGGTTCGAAGTTGGCCAAGGCCAATGAGCTGGGGTTGAAGGTGCTGGATGAAGAGGCGTTTGTCGCGTTTTTGAGTACACACGGTATTTCTGTTTGATGCCAATCGCGAGCAGGCTCGCTCCCACATTTGACCGCATTCCTACTGGAAGAACGCGGTTACCTGTAGGAGCGAGCCTGCTCGCGAAGGCGATATTCGCCATCACGCAAAATCCGGGAACGATCGACAACCAATCATGATCTAGTCTTGGCAAGCCCAGGGAGAGATCGCCATGCACCGCTTCTTCGAACAGCTCAGTTCACGCATCGCCGCGCCTTTCATTGGCGAAAGCTCGCGCAACAGTAAGGTCTGGCATTGTCGCTGCGGGCAGTCGCTGTTCTTTCGCAACAGTCAGTGCCTGGCCTGTTCGGCGGCCTTGGGCTATCAGCCTGAACTGAGTCGCTTATCGTCGTTACAGCCCGCTTCGCAAGCCGACACCTGGATTCTCGATGCCGACCCCGGCGCGGGTATCTTCCGGCGCTGCGCCAATCTAGACACCCCGGCCGCCTGCAACTGGCTATTGCCGGCCAACAATCACGAAACCTTGTGCATCGCCTGTAGCCTGAATCACACCATTCCTGATTTATCGCTTCCCGAGAATCACGACCGCTGGCGCAAGGTCGAAATCGCCAAGCGTCGGCTGGTCGCGCAACTGGTCAGCCTGGGTTTGCAGGTCATCCCCAAAACCGTGGACGAAGAGAGCGGGCTGGCCTTCGATTTCATTGGCGTCGACCTCGAAGGCAAGCCACCGACCACGGGCCATGCCAACGGCCTGATCACCCTCGATATCAAAGAAGCCGACGACGCGCACCGCGAGCAGGTGCGGGTGCAGATGCACGAACCGTATCGCACGTTGCTCGGCCACTTCCGTCATGAGGTCGGGCATTATTATTGGGACCGGCTGATCGCCAACAGCCAGTGGCTGGAGCCATTTCGTGGTGTGTTCGGCGACGAGCGCGCGAGTTACGCCGAGGCGCTCGACCGGCATTACCAGCAAGGCGCGCCGCTCGACTGGCAGCAACATTTCGTCAGCGCCTACGCCACCATGCATCCCTGGGAAGACTGGGCCGAAACCTGGGCGCATTACCTGCACATGATGGACGCGGTGGACACCGCCCTCGGCTTCGGCATGAGTGCGCGGGAAATGGATTTCGACTACCAGCCATTCCCGTCCAGCACCCTCTATGATCCGCAGCATCCCGGCGGCGCGGCGTTCCTGTCATTCGTCAATGCGTGGATCGAACTCGCCGGCATGCTCAACGAACTGTCGCGCAGCATGGGCCAGCCGGATTTCTACCCGTTCGTATTGCCGCCGGCGGTGATTGCCAAGTTGCACTTCATTCATCTGGTGATCCAGCAGGAGGGCGGCAGGGCGGATGAAGTGGTGCAGGACCTGTAGGCGCCTGCGCTCTTTTCAGGACTGCGCATGTCCTTGAAGCCGCTCATATTTTTTAATCCGTCCGAACGGTTGTAACTTCGCCTCAGATAGGTACAATGGCGCGGCTCGCCGTCAGGTGAGCGTCGTTATGGTGACCCCATCGGTCCCCCCGCAACGATTACCCGTGAACCTGGTCAGATCCGGAAGGAAGCAGCCACAGCGGGAACATTGTGTGCCGGGGTGTGGCTGGTGGGTTCACCACCTATCTCTAAGTCCTTGATTTTTCAAGGATTTATCAGTAAAAAATCTCGAAGTGTGACAGCGTATAGGTACACCTAAGTGGTGCACCTTGCTGGCGATCTTACCTTGATCATTTATCTCTCGCCATCAAAGCCGTTTAGGCCGCATTGTCATTGCTTAAATCTGTGGTTGAGCGAGGGGAGTGGATAGGTTTTATCGTGCTTTCGATGGTGCGCATGGTTCAGGTTCCAAGCTACCCGCCATACAAATGAAAGCCCCGTAGATCAAGGTCTACGGGGCTTTTTTGTTTTTGCATTGTACGTGGCGATTGTAAGTAAAATTTGCCAGTGGAAATTTTAGGTGCTGGAAAATTTTTGATTCCAATTTTTTAGTTTGGAATTATCCATCAAAAGGGGACCCATAAGCCCCTTTAGGCCGTTCTGGCAGCGTGTAGTGGTCCCGCCCCCCCATTTCCATGCAGCATTTCCGCTCTGGCTTCGTTAGGGCGTATACGCGCCGACTCAGTAGCGGCGTTGAACATATCCAATTGATCTGTAGATGTTTCGTCTAAACGCCGTCCTGTCCAATTCGAAATGCGCTGGCATCATGGGCGATGCACTTATGGTGTGATATTGTTTTGACATTGAGGGTCAGTGCTTTCGAAAGGCTCGACAGGAACTCCGTGATCTTGGCCTTGACCAAGGATGGCAAATGATAGAAATCCCATACACGCAAAAAAACCTTCTTCGATGTGTAGGTTACAAAGATATTCTGGCAGACAAGTCACTGCTTGATACTGAATCTCGTCTATCCGCCGTAAAAGTATCTTTGGAAAAAATTAAAAATAAAACGGCATTTCATAACGCTCTGCGCCCGGTCCTGATTGCAAGTAAGAAAGGGTATGTTTTTACGGGTTTGCAATCTGAGTTGATATCACGTCTAGTTGCAAAAAACATAAAGGTTAATTACAAGATAAAGCAGTCTGATCGACAAACGGTTATAGCTAATGCTATATCTTTGCTGAAAGAAGGTGGTGCCTATGATGTGTACCGTTTCGATATCAAGAATTTTTATGAGAATGTTGATAGAAAGCTGGTGTTGCAAAAGCTTATAAGTGATGCAAAGTGTTCTTGGCAAACTTTGCGGTTGGTTTCAGAGCTGTTTGAAGCTTTTGAAGTTTGGGATATTCAAGGTCTACCGCGTGGGTTGGGTGTAAGTTCAGCATTATCAGAATTGGCTCTAAGTGAGTTCGATGCCAAGATAAGGCACATGCCTGAGGTGTTCTATTACGGTAGATTTGTAGATGATATTCTGATCATTACTTCTGCAAATATCCCGCGAGCTGTATTTGAAAAAGAATTGTCCGAGTGTTTGTTTCAGGGGCTGGAGTTTCATGGTGGTGGCAAGAGAAATTACTTGGCTATTCCAAGGTCAAGAGATGATGTTGGTCGCAATGAGTTTCAGTCATTTGATTTCTTGGGATATGAATTCAAAGTATTCAGTCGTAACGAGTCGGATTTTAAGTGTGGATTTAAAAGAAGAAAGTTGTTGATTGATCTGTCGTCATCTAAGGTTGAGAAAATTAAATCTAGATTGATTAATTCTTTTTGCAGTTATATGGCAAGTGCCAAAGGTCAGGATGACTACGCTATTCTTAAATTTCGGGTAATGGCTCTGGCAGGAAATTACTATATTACTGATCCGATTTCTGGGATCAATATAAAGACGGGAATATACTATAATTACGTTCATAAGAACTTTGCTCATCGATGTACTTTGAGCGGGCTTGATGGATTTTTACATGGGCTGCTTTTTTCTAAAACCCATTCATTGTCTCAAAGAATATGCAGGAGCTTAACGCTTCAGCAACGTCGACAATTGGCGGGATATAGTTTTGTTTCCGGATTTGTTGGTGCGCGTTTTCATTCATTTACTTATCAAGTTTTGAAGACGATCAAGGAGTGCTGGCGGAAATGAAAGGGAATCTACGTAGGGTAAGGAAAGAAGATTTTGCACGAGTTCTTCTTACAGAAACTTGTCCATATGAAGTTCCGGTGTTGTTTAGTAATTTGGGTTTTTATTGGCATGTTAGAAAGTTTAAAGATGGGAAGAGCGACGTTGCTGATGTAATAAAATATCTGTTTACTGATTATGATCATTCTGAATACTCAATTCCGCTTATCTACAAAATCCGGAAGGATGAAGACTCTTTCCGAACATTATCTTTGTTGCACCCATGTGCGCAGATAAGATTTGTTGACTTTTATCAGGCCTTCGATCAACAAATATTGTTGGAGTGTAGAAAGAGTGTGTTCAGCATTCGTGCTCCATCTAGGATAGCAAGCAAGTATTATGTTAAGAATCCTAGGCAAAACATCAATAAATACCGTTCAGAAAATGTTGCTGGTCTAGGTGATGAATCTAGACATCGATTTCTCTCTTCTTACTTTTCGTATAATGGATATACCAGGCTTTACAAATTTTTCGATTCGCAGGAGTTTATTCGTCTGGAACAACGGTTTTCATCATTCTGGTCTCTTGATATTTCGAAGTGTTTCGACAGTATATATACTCATTCTATTACTTGGGCTTTGAAGACGAAGGTGTATTCGAAAAGTAATGCTAGGGTGAAAAACTCTTTTGGTAGCATTCTTGACCGGCTTATGCAGGCCTGTAATTATAATGAGACGGCGGGTATTGTTATCGGTCCTGAAACAAGCAGGGTGTTTGCCGAAATAATTTTTCAGGAAGTCGACCTGGATATTGAGAAAAAACTAAGTGCTATGGATTTTGTTTGTGGGGATTCATATGTAATTAAGCGGTATGTGGATGACATTTTTATATTCACAACTAGCGAGGCAGACTCTTCAAAAATATCAAAGGTTGTTGCTTCTTGTTTTAAAGAGTACAAGCTTAATCTAAATACTAGCAAAACGGTTAAGGCGGCTAGGCCGTTTGTTACTCAAAAAACTAAGTCGTTACGAAGTGTGAAGGCTTCACTGGCGAGGCTTACTGATAGTTTGGTTGGTCAAAAAGTGGGCGAAGATGCAAAAGGTTTCATTCCTAAGAGGGTGTTTAATCGGAATAAACTAAAGGTCAGTTTTTTGAATGATGTTAAGTCTTCATGCATTAATGACCCTGATGCATATGATTTAGCATGTGGGTATGTGATATCTGCGCTTTGTAATCTTTTAGTTAAAGTTACAGACGAAAATATTGGTCGTGTTTTTGATGACTCCGAAAACAAAGGTAAGTACGAGGATTTTTTTCATATTGTAATTGAGCTGATGTTTCATTTTTATACCGTTAGTCCAAGTCATAAGGGGTCTGTTAAAATTTGCATGGCTACGAATCTGGCTTGTTCATTCTTTGATGCTCACATATCAGAGGAGTCAAATTCGATTAGAAGTCTGATATACATCCTTGGAAACGAATTTTTCAAAAGTAGCGACTTCATCAAGATGAAGCCTAATAAAGACTATGCTTTGTTAGAGGCTTTGAATCTTCTGATTTCATTGAAGGAGCTTGGTGATGATTTTAGCTTGCCAAGGGAAACATTGAAGGCTGTCGTCGACGTGTCGGAGGGGCGTGATCTTACATACTTTGAAATTGTCACGCTGTTGTATTATATTGGCTCGTCGAACATGTACCCCCAAATTAAGGAATATGTCATTAAGAATATAAAAAAGAAGCTTTTGGAGCTTGATGATATCAGACAGAATTCCGAAAAAGTCCATTTGCTGATGGATGTATTCACTTGTCCTCACGTCCCGGATAGGTTGAAAGAAACTTTAGTTGAGAGATTGCTGAAGCAAGTTAAGAAGCGTCAACCTACGAAGATTGAGATAGATGGAGCTAGAACGAATCTTGGAAAATTTCCCTGGTTTATATCTTGGAATGGTGCCGAGCTGATGACGTTGCTAGAGAAAAAAGAGTTGCTGAAAAGTTACTAACGATTTAGTATTGGTTTGCAAGGTGTACCTTTTAGCTTGATGGCAGTGGCTACGATACTGTCAGAACGCTCCGGCAGAGTTTGGTCAAAGAGCCTGGGATGGTTCTTCAATAGGCCGAGCTGGAGCATCGTTTGCATATATTGGGACGGCGGTTTATCCGCACACACTATACTGACAGGGCACCTTGCACTATTTTTACACGTATATGTATAGGGCAGCATCAAATTTGCTGACTGCATTTTTTCCAGTGTCGTTTAACCGTCGCGATACCCAATCCTAGTTTCATCGCCACTTGTGATTGACTGAACTTCTGTGTTTTCAGTTCTTGCACCATTTTGGTTGTTTCCAGTGCGGCTGGGCGGCCAAGCTTCTTGCCCTCTGATTTGGCTCGTGCCAATCCCGCTTGTGTTCTTTCAATCAATAGATCACGTTCGAATTCGGCAACTGCTGAAAGAACTTGCATCGTCATTTTTCCTGCTGGGCTAGTAAGGTCTACACCACCTAAGGCCAGGCAATGAACCCTAACGTCGTTTTCAGCTAGTTGTTCAACTGTCTGACGAACGTCCATCGCATTGCGACCTAAGCGATCCAATTTGCTCACCACAAGCACATCACCTGATTCCATACGTTCAAGTAGCTTTTGAAATACCGGGCGTTCTGACGTGGCTACAGAGCCGCTGATTGTCTCGGACACCAATCGTTGTGGCTGAATGCTAAAGCCTGCGGATTGAATCTCCAAAACCTGATTTTGGGTTGTTTGGTCATGGGTGCTGACTCGGACATACGCGAAGGTTCTGGACATGATGGTTCCGGTATCATTAAACATGTAGGTATCATGTCATTGCTGGTATCAGTGTCAAGCCCTATATTTATGATACTGCCTTCTCTAGGGTTTGGTTGGCATCCTAAATCGGTCGTTTAGTGATGCTCTACTTTACATTCTGCAATTTGGTCGTTCTCTGGGTGGCGCGGTAACGATGCGATATTACGTCCGATGCAGCCACTCATCTGCGCTCCTATTGACCACCCAGGATGTCGTAGTGACGACCAGCAAAGAACGCCCAAAGCAGATCTGGATGCGACGACCCGATTCGACTCAAATCGTCTTGTTCGCTTCAAAGCCACGAAAAAGGGGGGGCATCCTGCTGCGATCTGCCCTTCAGCCGCGCTCGGTGCGTCCAAAACGAAAAAATATTGAGCATCCTTGATCATTAACGTAGCTATGCTAATGTAGTTACGTAATTATTTTATTTATGCCAAGGATAGAGATAATGGAAACCTCATACACCGACCCGAAAACCGTCTTAAGCCCACGCGGAAGCGTAAAAAACCTGGAAATTTTGTATGACGGTGGCGCAGGGTCCTTCTCCCTCGCGAAGTTGGAGTGGGACGGTAGGGACGCGCACGGCTTTCGCTGGAATGGACACACCGATAAAAAAACCAACAAGGTAACCAAAGGCAGTCCCATCTCCACAGGCTATCCAGTCTGGATGATCCTACCGACAGAGATGGTTCAAGCAATGGACTTTGAAAAGATAATCAATCGGAAAACGCTGAACCAGCGGGTCGTAAGCGAGATAAAATCCTTGGTCGAGACTAAGAAAACCCAAGACCCGGAAGGTTTCTCCCTGACCTACGAAGCGGATGCGACTGGCATAGATGGCAACGTCCTTGAAGAGATCAAGGAAGTTCTGGCGGGCGATAAAATCAACATAATCAGTGTCAAAGAAAAAGGAAATGCAACGCTTTTCAACGTCGCGTATTCATGACACTAAAGACAGACTATCGTCGGGGAGATGTCCTGCTGCATGACTGCCTGCGGTAGGGTATCCACGCTCCGTATCACGACCACACTGCTGATGCAAAATCAGCATCCGCCCTGGGTCCAATTTCAATCGGCAAGGTGTGGGTGCCCTCGATCAGCGCCAACAGTCAGCAGGGTGTTAAGTTTATCGGGTGTCCGCAAAGGGCTGGCTTGTAGGGGCTCACTTTGTGACCTATGCCCGTGACAATCATCCGTCGCCCTTAGCCTTTCGAATCGCTTTGAGCATGCCCATCAGTACTTTTGGGTCTTCGGTTTCATAAATGATGTCGCAAAGCTGATGCCGAAGCTCGCCAGCACCCAATGGTTCTTTGGCTTCAAATTGAAGAAGTGACGCCAGCGAAACACCCAATGCCTTTGCAAGCTGATGCAACGCATCAAATCCCGGCGAATACTCACCACGTTCAAACCTACTTATGGTCATCGGTTCGTAGTCCAGCGATTCTGCAAGCTGTGCCTGGGTCAACCCCAAAGCCTTTCGTAATGCCCTGATCCGTTGGCCGAGAACCATGGACGCATCCCGAGTCATAAACAATCCAAATCAAAAGCAGGATGCTCACACCGGAAACCGTCGCCATGAAGGACACTGAAAGATAGTAATTATTGAAAATATATCATTAGATGATATTTTGTGTTGCCATTTGCCATCATGATTGGCATGCAAATCAAGCGCACCACAGGGAAACGGAAATGAAATTGTACTTTGGGCTTTTTTTGGCTGCTTTGAGCATGCCGCTAGCCAGTCTAGCGGGCGTGTGTGCCCTTGAATTCGAAGTCGTCTGGAATATACGGCAAGCCCTTGGAATTGGCGTCGTCGTGGGCTCGGTGATGATTCTACTGGCGTTGATCATGTTCCTTTGCGGCATTCCATCAACCTTGCAGCGTATACGTGCCCAGACCAACGCCAGCAACTGACTTTCAAGGATGAACTGCTTGTACATGTTTAGACGGCGGTGTTGGCTGGCAATCGTAGCCATTGCAACCACCGCCAATGCTGTATCCGCTAGTCCAACTGGCAGTGACACATCTGACCAAATGCTTTGGGCATTCTTGCTGGTGGCCCCACCAGTGGCTTATGCGGGGAACAAGTGGTGGCGTTGGGGGATAGGCTTTAGATTTGGTGCTGCAAGCGGTGCAGGATTTCTATCCGCGTTGAAGTGGTCATTGATAGCCGCTGTCTGGGTGGCAATTGTGATGGGGCTTGCGTGGTTTATACACAAAAAATGACCCCTACGATGCGTATCAATAACCAAATACTTTTTTCGGTATGCAACACATAGCACTAGATGCTTATGGTTGTCAGCAGGGCTGTTACCTGACGGTGGTTGACCCCACTGAAAGAAAGGACATCTTCCAACTTTAACGACGGAAAAATTATGCGAAATGCTATTTTGGTCTTGGCCTTTTTGCCAGCGGTTACCTTCGGACAGGCATTGAATCAATCCGACTTGAAAGCGCTGGAAAACGCTAACGGCGTTAAATACGCAGGGGGACTTTCAAATGCTTTTACGAGCAATCAAGACAAGGGGTTGAACTGGTTCAAAAACAAGGCGTTTGAACTCGACAAAGAGTTCACCATCAGAATGTGCGGTGACGACCTGTGTTACATCCGAGAAAGTAATGGGCCGACGCTGATTGCCGTAGAGCAAGAGGAAGGTGACTTCAACGGGCGAAAGCTCCAAGGACAGTTGGTTCGGGTTATCGGTACAGACATATACGGAACCATGATTATTACCAGATTGAACCTGCACAAAAAGCGGGTTAACCAGATAGCAATACAACCAAGCCCTAACCCTGTCAAACCAGACTATCCTAATTTAACTGATAACTTTGATGAACTGATTAAGGCGCGATCCGCAGAAGGCTGGGCCCGACCACCATCTACAAAGAAAGAAATGGTAGTTGAATTGGAAATCAGCATGACACCGGACGGTACAGTTACATCGGTCAGTGTGGTCAGCACCAGTGGTGATACACCATTTGATAAATCCGCTGTTGCGGCCGTCAAAAATATTGGTCGTTTAACGGAAATGCAAACAATGAAACCGTCGGATATCAACCGGTATCGGTCATTCAAGATGAGATTTACGCCAAACGATTTGTCTTTGTGACAACCGCGTTGCATTTTTTTAATTATCTAGGCTTTGTATGTGTTGATGAGATGGAACACGGGGCCTGTGAATCCTATGGTTTGGATCGGCTTTCACGGTAATTAAGCGCAGCTGATCCTTCAACAGTTCGAGTTATCAAAGATCAGCTATCTGGAACAGCATGCAATGCGCAGCATGTCCTGTGAGCGTCTATACAGCGTTTTGGAGCCCGAAACTGCTTTGGGGTAACCCAGTGGCGTTTTAGTTTCGATCAAGCCCTAGCCGAAGCCTGATGGTCTTGTACAGGCTTAACTGCTGCTGAAACGCTGCTAGAAAGGCGGTAGAAGATATTGCTCGAATAAAGAAAGTCCGACGCGAAGCGGAGTATCCCTTGCATCGCAAGGGATCGTACATCGTCATTTAGACCTCAACCGTAATGTATGGTGAATGAATTCGTCCGCTACGCTTCCGAATTATTCGCTATGCGAATATACGTTCTAGGACTTTAATTTTAGTCTATTCCCTTAAAGTACATAAGAGAATTAACTAATTTTTTGAATCGCCGAACTAATTATGATGTCCTGCTAGCCGAAACAAGCTTTTTTACCGTTTTATTGTAGTTGTATATCTTCCTCACGGAGATTTCCGTCGTCAACGCCACGATGGCAGGCTTCAAACCAGATGCCAGCAAACGCATTGCTTCGATCTTCCGGTCTTCCGGTTTGGGTCCTGGGGTCTCATGCTGCCTATACGTTCGGGCGTATTTCATATCGATGGTCGCATCATCCAGGTACATAGCCACCAAATATTCGGCGACCTCGTATGTTTGAACATACAGGTTTACATCTGCGATGGATGTATTATCCCGCAACGAACAACGGTATACGTTTTGGAGCGTTGCGTCGAACAGGTACGTTTGCTTCCATGCTTCACGCAATGATTCATAAGACTTATTGTATTTTTCTGATAAGTACTGCAAGCATTTTGTAGCGGTAGTGACATGGTTTCCGTGAAACATACACAACACGTTCGATACGTATAACCAATCATTTAGACCACGGCTATCCATAGGGCATTTAATCAAGTTGTTTTGGTAGTCGAGTATTGCCCAATCTTGTACGAATACCAAGCATTCACGATCAGGGCCGACGATATGAGAAGCAGAATCAGCGATAATTTGAATGTTGCGTTTTCCTGCGTTTGCCTGCTCAATTTCATTTTTTGGTTTGAATGTAGCGTTCAAAACCGATTTGCTACATTGATCCGAAGTAAGCATAGGATAAACTGTTACTTTATTTTTGTGTTTCGGTGGTTTGCTTGGGGTCAGGATTGATTTTCGGTTGTTAAAGCCATGGGCGTTTGCGAACCATTCAAAAAGCGATCCGGTCCATGTAGCAGTAAGTAAATGTACTTCGCGGCAGTGTTTGAATCGATCGAAGAAACCAGCTTCATCAGCAAAGAACACTACGCCATACTTTGAATCATCGTCACTAGAAATAAAAACGTTATGGCCAGCAAGCGTTGCTTCGTATATTTGAAGGGCATCCTTCGACAGCAACGAGGTCGGACCTGACCCATCTGAATTGGCATTAAATAAACGCAGCTCATCTTCCACTTTTTTTCTGCAACCTGATTTGATTGTTACGCTGCCGGACAAATCAATATCAAGGTGCTGTAATGATGCCAGCTGGGATTGTTTGACCTTCATAGCTTGCGGCCTTACAGGCGAAGGCAACTCATCAACAATCACCGTCCAATTGCTAAGATGTTTGGCTTTGCACTGGTGAAACGATGCATGCTGGCATACTATTAAATTGTTAAGCTCCGCCGGATCAAGGCTCTGATTCAGCGTTGCAATCGCGGCAATACCATTGCGACTATCAACTTTCAAAGGCTTAAGTCCCAAGCCAAGTAACTTACTGCAAACGTCATCTGCAAGAGCCATTGTCGGCACCACAAATAATACCCGGTTGCCCGAGGCCATCCACTGGGGAATGATCTGACACGCGTTGGTGGTTTTTCCTGTTCCGGGACGAGCTAAAGCGATGTTGATAATTTTGTTCATCATGAATTCGATCGAAAGCGTTATTGCTTGCCATCATCTTCGCATGATTTTCGGCCTCAATAAACATTGACTAGGATGAATGTTTTACGGGCTGTAATTTACACTTATCAATAAATTTTTTGTAATTCCATCAAGCGTCAAATTCATTGTGTCAAATGTCGACGCCTATCAATGGGCTGCCCTTTATATTATGCGCTCGGGTTGTATCAAATTTACCGAGGGGGAAGGCTTTGAAAGTATCCAAAGCCTTATTTTATAAAATTATTTTATTGCATTATCCAATTGAAAAAATTTTCATGTTGTGGGTGTGTGGTTCTAGTTAACAAGACTGCGTATGGCTGGACCTTCATGAATATGTCCTTGTTAAAATTTTTAGTTCGAATGGGCTGTGGCATTCCGTTGTCGTTATTTTATGGGTTGGATTGATCGCTCAGCTGAATTGGGATATGGGCAGTTCAATATGTTTCATTGCGTCCATCATGGCGTTCATCGGGGTGCGGCTTCCGTAGATGCCAAAAGTGACTGAGCTGTCTTCATGACCTGCTATGCGTTTAATTAGAGAGTCCTGTACCCCAGCATCCCGCATTTCATCAATGAGCGTGTGGCGGAAGCTGTGGAAGGTCTTTCTGGAGTCGGTAATGCCCAGCTTCGTTTTGTATCGACCGAACCATTTGCTTGGGGCATGCCCTAATTTGCCGCGCGTCGGTTCCAGTTCTGAAAAAAGACGAGTGGCACCACTGCTGCGAATAGCCTGGATATGGTTAAGTAGTCCGAGTGCAATCAGCGCGGGATGGATCGGTAGCACGCGGCGGCTACTGGAATTCTTTAGTTTCTGATCTTCACGGTTGTCATCAATACGGATGCAGTGAATACCTTGTTGCAGAATAAAGTCATCGACATGAAGCTGACACAATTCTTCAAGTCTTGCCCCTGTAGTACGACCTAGCAAAGGGAGCCAGTAGCGCCACGAATGCTTTCGTGCTTCAAATGTCAATGTTTTCAGGTTTAACAGCTTGACTAAGTCATCTTGATCGAACGAAATCCGTGCATCTTTCGCAGCACCGGTCATGACCCGAAGACCAGCCAACGGATTTTCACTGGTGTAACCGTTGACCTTGCACCAGTTAAAAAAAGCAGAAAGCTTTCGGAGTCGGTTGTTCACCGTTACGGCGCTGATGGTTTTGTATGTGATGTTTGAATCGACCACCTGCCCCAACGTCTTGCCCTTGAACTTCGGCAAGAGCCCGAAGTATTGCGGGCACCGACTCAGCCGGTCCTTGAGCGTACGTGCTTGTCCTGCGTCGAAGGCTGAAACAGGCATGTCGCCAATCAGATCGAACAAATCCCGAATGGCACGTTCCACCTCGAAGGTGCTGACTTCCCGCCATGTGCCGCCACGTTTCCCTTCTTCTATATAGAGCTTGGACAAAGTGGCGAGGGTAGGGCCGTTGCTGTTCTGCTTTACCGTAGCCGTTCGTGGCTTGTTTGTAGCAGGCTGGATGGTTGGCAAGGGGGCGGAGTCTCGCCACTGGGAACACAACGCACGGAGAGTTTGAAGGTCTGCCATGGGATGTTCTTTCAAGTGACTGTGGACTTGCTGGGCGATCGAAGCGGCGAGGAACAGGGCGCTCTGCCGCTGTCGGATGTTCAGGCTCAAGCGTAAAGTGTGACACCTCGGGAAGAGGTGCTTGGGTAGCTTAAGATTCAGGTAATAGACGGCTTCGCGTTTGATCAGGTAGGCCATGGGTGTGACACCAAAGTGTTACAGCAAAGTGTGACAATGCTGGCTACACCCCAGAGTTTTGACTGTCCGTGCTGCGAGTCCGCACGGTAGATATCCTGCAACCTCCAAGGCCTGAAACCTTGACCCCATCGGTCCCCCCGCAACGATTACCCGTGAACCTGGTCAGATCCGGAAGGAAGCAGCCACAGCGGGAACATTGTGTGCCGGGGTGTGGCTGGTGGGGTTGCCTCCATAACGCACCGCGAGCCTTCTCTCGCGTTTTTCATCAAAAAATACCGTCTTGTTGCTCTGCCATGGATTTCGTCCAGGGCGGATTTTTCGTCGTTTCCGTTTTGAAAGCAGGCGCAAAAAAGGAGGCCGACCTGTCGAATCACGACAAGTCGGCCTCCTTTTTTCATTTCTGCCACTAAGGCTTGGACATGGCCTGGTCAACCGCTGCAATCAGCTTTCCCAGATCCTTCGGGGTGGCTTTGTGGATGACTCCGAACAGGTACGCCCGCTGTTCATCCTCATCGCCCAAATCTGCGAAGAAGGCTTTCAGTTTCACCCCCAGCACGCCGGCAAGCAGGAACAGGGCTTCCACGCTGGGGGTGTAGGTGCCGGTTTCAAAACGGCTGATGGTTTTCGGGTCAAAACCGGTTTTTTCGCCGAGTTCAGCCTGAGTAAGCCCCGCGACCTTGCGGTAACGCCGAATGGCTGAACCCAAACTTGAAATTTGCATCGCTCAATTCCCATTTAGAATCAAGAACTTAACGATAGATTTTTGCATTAGACAACTGCATGATCCATCACCTTGCTTTGCAAAATGTGATGCATTTCGTAGAATTGCCTCCTCCAAAGGGTATTTTGTGACCTGTTTGCGTAAGTTTGGCTGATGCGAAAGAGCCAGTACGGTGCTCCCTTGAACAATATGTGGAGTGCCGAAGCCTCCCTGAAGCCTTGCAAAATGTTATCGAAATCGTTGTTGCTGCCCTTTGTCCGGGTCTTTGAGCCTAGTTGATCTTCGGCGGCCAAAGGGCCATCAATCGCTGTTCCTGGAGTGATCACGTGGCTCTGCGCAGTACGAATCAAAACATCTCTTCCGGGCATTTTGCGCTGGTCGAGCGGTACCACCGCTAGCGACAGTGAGCCTGACTCATGGATGAGAAATACCGCAGGGCCGTGGACGCCGCCGCAATTTTTTCCGAGACCGATCTGACCGGCCGGATTACCTACGTCAACGATCAGTTCTGCGCCGTCTCCGGTTACAGCCGCGAAGAACTGCTCGGGCAGAACCATCGCCTGCTCAATTCCGGCCTGCACTCTGCCGATTTCTTCGCCGGCATGTGGCGCACCATTGCGCTGGGCAATGTCTGGAAGGGCGAGATCTGCAATCGCGCCAAGAATGGCAGCCTGTATTGGGTAGAAAGTACGTTGGTGCCGCTGCTGGATGACGCCACCGGGCGGATTCATCGTTACCTGGCGATCCGTTTCGACATCAGCGAAAAACGCCAACTGCTGCATTCCCTGCAATGGCGGGTCGGCCATGACGTGCTGACCGGGCTGCCCAATCGCGCGTTTCTCTCGGACCTGCTGGATCAGGCGCTGGCGTTCTCGCGTGAGGAAAACATCCCGCTGGCGGTGTGCATGCTCGACCTCGACGGCTTCAAGGCGGTCAACGACGGCTACGGGCATGCCAGTGGCGATCTGTTGCTGGTGGAGGTGGCCAAGCGTTTGCGCGACATTGTTCGCGGCGAGGATGTGGTGGCGCGGCTGGCCGGTGACGAGTTCGTGCTGGTGTTGCGCTACGTGCGTGATGTGCCGGAGCTGCGCGCGGCACTGAACCGTGTGCTGGGTGCGATTTCGGCGCCGTACCAGCTGCGGGGCAAGACCCTGAATGTATTTGCCAGCATCGGCGTCACCCTGTTCCCCGATGACAATCAAGATGCCGAAACTTTGCTGCGTCACGCCGATCAGGCGATGTACGTGGCCAAGCAGAGCGGGCGCAATCGCTTTCATTTATTCGACGTGTTCCGGGATCGAGAGGTCAAGGCCACTCACCAGACCGTCGAACGGGTTCGGCAGGCGTTGGCCGCCGGCGAGCTGCGTGTGCATTTCCAGCCAAAAGTGAACATGCGTCGCGGTATCGTCGTCGGCTTCGAGGCGCTCTTGCGTTGGGAGCATCCGCAAAATGGCATGGTGCCGGCCCGAGAGTTTTTGCCGATGGTGGAGGAGACGGACCTGATCATCGATATCGGTGAATGGGTGATGGATCAGGTGTTGATGCAGTTGGACCGTTGGCAGCAAGCGGGGCAGGGCTGGCCGATCAGCGTCAACATCGCCGCCCGGCATTTTCAGCGAGCGGATTTCGTCGACCGGCTCAGGCAGGTGCTCGCCCGGCATGCCCGGGTCGCGCCGCAGATGCTCGATCTGGAAATCGTCGAGTCGGTGGCGATAGAAAACATCCAGCATGTCAGCGCCTGTCTACAGGCCTGTCAGGCGCTCGGCGTGCAGTTTTCACTGGGCGACTTCGGCACCGGTTATTCGTCCTTGAACTACCTCAAGCGCTTGCGCACCCAGACCATCAAGATCGACAAGTCGTTTATCCGCGACATTCTGCATGACCGCGACGACTTGGCCCTCACCACCGCAGTGATTGGCCTGGCCCGCGCGTTTGGCCGACAAGTGATCGCCGAAGGGCTGGAAAGTATCGAGCATGGCGAGCTGTTGATGCAGTTGGGGTGCGACGTTGCCCAGGGTTATTTCATCGCCCGGCCGATGCCGGCGGTTGATGTGCCGGGCTGGGTCGAAGGTTTTGTCGCGCCGGCGCAATGGCGAGCGCTCGATCAAACAGCCTGAGGCTGTCAGACCTATGAAGATCAAATGTGGGAGCGAGCCTGCTCGCGATGACGGTGTGTCTATCACGCAAGTGCTGGCTGAAAGTACGCAATCGCGAGCAGGCTCACTCCCACAGGTTCAGGGTTTGCCGACATAAAGCCGGATAATGTCATCGATCTCCCCGGACATTTTCATCCTCAGCAACGTGCGCAGGATGCGTTGCACGGGCACTTTCGGGTCATTGCGCACGTAACAACCGACACTCTGCACTTGCAGCACCGCCACGCCTTGCAGTTGCTGCTCAGGTAGCAGGCGCTGATTGAACCAGTCCAGCGTCCATTGGTTGCTCACGGCATAGCGGTAGCGTCCGGCCATGAGTTTTTCCAGGACCTGTTCCTGATTGCGCGCGTCCTCGCGAAGCAGGCGCCCGGCATCGAACAGCGGTTGCAGGGTGGGGTAACTGTAGCCGAGCACCGTGCCGATGGATTGTTGTGGCAAATTCACCGGATCGATTGAGGTCTGCAACTCGTGCCGGCTGATCAGCACGTCCGGCTGGGTCCAGAGCGGAATGCTCCAGATGTAGTCCCCGGACTGGTTTGGCGACCACGTTTGCGCGGCGTAGCAGCGGACATCGATCTCGCCGTGCTCCATGGCATTTTGCACCCGGGCCCGTGGCAGTACGTGAAACTCGGCCGGAACGCCAACCTGGGTCGCGAGGCTGACCATCACGTCATGCAGGATGCCTTGGGTCGGCTGGCCTTGATAAAGCTGCACCATCGGCATCGCCCAACTGTCGGGCACCACGAAGCGCAGCGGCGCGTTGGCAGCCATGACGTTCAGACTCATCAACAGCAGTGCCCCCAAGGCCAGCCGCATAAACGCTCCGCTATCGATGAAAATCGAGCCGATAAAAATCACCGCAAGTGCAGCTTAGCCAGATTAGACGAGCGCGCCGGATGCAATTTTGGCCTTGCTCCGCTAGCATTAGCCGCTTCTGCTTCCCAGTGGCGATGGTTTTCGATGAGTTATCAGGTTCTTGCACGTAAATGGCGTCCGCGCTCGTTCCGCGAAATGGTCGGCCAGACCCATGTGCTCAAGGCTCTGATCAATGCCTTGGACAGCCAGCGGCTGCACCACGCTTACCTCTTTACGGGCACGCGCGGGGTCGGCAAGACCACCATCGCGCGGATCATCGCCAAATGCCTGAACTGTGAAACGGGTATTACTTCGACGCCGTGTGGCGAGTGTTCGGTGTGCCGCGAGATCGATGAAGGCCGTTTCGTCGACCTGATCGAGATCGACGCCGCGAGCCGGACCAAGGTCGAGGACACCCGCGAGCTGCTCGACAACGTGCAGTACGCCCCGAGCCGCGGTCGCTTCAAGGTCTACCTGATCGACGAAGTGCACATGCTCTCCAGCCATTCCTTTAATGCGCTGTTGAAAACCCTCGAAGAGCCGCCGCCCTACGTCAAGTTCATCCTGGCGACCACCGACCCGCAGAAACTTCCTGCAACGATTCTTTCGCGGTGCCTGCAGTTCTCGCTGAAGAACATGACCCCTGAACGGGTGGTCGAGCATTTGACCCACGTGCTGGGCGTCGAAAACGTACCGTTCGAAGACGACGCGCTGTGGCTGCTGGGCCGCGCCGCCGACGGTTCGATGCGCGATGCCATGAGCCTGACCGACCAGGCGATTGCCTTCGGTGAAGGTCGGGTCATGGCCGCCGATGTGCGGGCGATGCTCGGCACGCTCGATCACGGTCAGGTCTATGACGTTCTGCACTCGCTGATCGAAGGCGACGCCAAGGCGTTGCTCGAGGCCGTCCGCCATCTGGCGGAACAAGGCCCGGACTGGAACGGCGTGCTCTCGGAAATTCTCAACGTACTGCACCGTGTCGCCATCGCCCAGGCCTTGCCTGAAGGCGTCGACAACGGTCACGGCGACCGTGATCGGGTGCTGGCGCTGGCCCAGGCCTTGCCGGCCGAAGACGTGCAGTTTTATTACCAGATGGGCCTGATCGGCCGCCGCGATTTACCGCTGGCGCCGGACCCGCGCGGCGGCTTCGAAATGGTCTTGCTGCGGATGCTCGCGTTCCGCCCGGCGGACACCGCGGATGCGCCGAGGCAACCGCTAAAGCCAGTGGGGATCAGCCAGGCCACAGTTGATTCCGCAAACTCAGTGGCTGCCGCGCCAGTTGTTGCGCCGGTAGTCGCTGCGGCAGTTGCACCGGTTGTTGCCGCGCCGGTCGCGCCGGTGGTTGCTCCCGAGCCTGAGCCGGTTGCGGCCGTTGTCGTGCCGGAACCGGTCATCGTGCCGGAGCCCGTTGTTGCGCCGGTAGCGGTCGAAGCCGTCGTCGACCTGCCGTGGAATGATCCGGTCGAACCCGAAGTCGTCCAGCAGCCAGCCGTCGAGCCGGTGCTGGAAACCGCCGCTGAACAACCCGAATTGCCCCCGATGCCGTTGCCGACGCCTGACAGCGTTGTGCCAGACGCGCCGGAATGGGCCGCTGCGCCGATCCCGGAACCTTCCGTGGCCGACGTCGACGCCGCGACACGGGGCATCGACCCCGACGACGAGCCGCCGCTGGACGAGGACTACATCGAACCGGACATGGATTCGGCGTACAGCTATCTCGACGAACTGGCGAGTGAGCACGCCGCCGAACCCGCGCCGGAACCTGAACCTGAGCCGGCCGCGATGCCCGCCACCGGTCTGGCCCTGCAATGGCTGGAACTGTTCCCGAAACTGCCGATTTCCGGTATGACCGGCAGCATCGCCGCCAACTGCACGCTGATCTCCGTGGAAGGTGACCACTGGCTGATGCACCTGGACCCGGCCCATAGCGCCTTGTTCAACGCGACCCAGCAACGTCGTCTCAACGATGCGCTGAACCAGTTTCACGGGCGCACGCTGACCCTGAGCATGGAACTGATCAAGCCCGAGCAGGAGACCCCGGCCCAGGCTGCATCCCGGCGTCGTGCCAACCGTCAGCGCGAGGCGGAAGAGTCGATCCACGGTGATCCGTTCATCCAGCAAATGATGCAGCAGTTCGGTGCGGTGGTCCGTAACGATACTATTGAACCTGTCGAAGCCCTGGTCAGTCAGGGCTAATAACTGAAGGCGTTCGGCCGAAAGGGCCGGGCGCTGTTTTTATCCAAGTACTTTGAGGTGATTCCCATGATGAAAGGTGGCATGGCCGGCCTGATGAAGCAGGCGCAGCAGATGCAGGAAAAAATGGCCAAGATGCAGGAAGAGCTGGCCAACGCCGAAGTCACCGGCAAGGCGGGTGGCGATATGGTCACCGTGGTGATGACCGGTCGTCACGACGTCAAGCGCGTGACCATCGATCCGAGCCTGGTCGAAGGCCTGAGTGAAGACGACAAAGAGATGCTGGAGGCCGTATTCGCCGCCGCCGTCAACGACGCCGTGCGCAAGATCGAAGCCAACAGCCAGGACAAAATGTCCGGCATGACCGCTGGCATGCAACTGCCGCCGGGGATGAAGCTGCCGTTCTGATTCGCCAAAGCGCGTCGGATGAG
Source organism: Pseudomonas sp. PDM01 (assembly GCF_014852325.1). Taxonomy (NCBI): domain Bacteria; kingdom Pseudomonadati; phylum Pseudomonadota; class Gammaproteobacteria; order Pseudomonadales; family Pseudomonadaceae; genus Pseudomonas; species Pseudomonas sp. PDM01. Next base: position 146,523 of record NZ_JACVBK010000006.1, on the reverse strand, counting down.
CTACAAAAAAATGCCAGGCATTGCGCCTGGCATTTTTGTTTCTGTCTGTTGGTCATGCGGCGCCTGATACGCTGCCTTCGCGGGCAAGCCTCGCTCCTACAAGTGCTATGCAATACCTGTAGGAGCGAGGCTTGCCCGCGAAGAAAGCGACGCGGTCCCCGACAGAAACATCGAACACCCGACCGCCACAAAGGTCTGCTTCCCTATACCGCCAAATTCATCGATCAAAGGAGACGCTCACATGCCACAAGCATTGACCCTCAACCAACGTATCGTCCTGGCGTCCCGCCCGGTGGGCGCACCGACACCGGAGAATTTTCGCCTGGAGCGGGAAGCACTGCCGGACCTGGCGGATGGCCAGATATTGCTCAAAACCCTTTACCTGTCGCTGGACCCCTACATGCGCGGCCGCATGAGTGACGCGCCGTCCTACGCGGCGCCGGTGGCCATCGACGAAGTGATGACCGGTGGCGCCGTCAGCCGTGTCGAGCGCTCGCTGAATCCGAAATTTCAGCAAGGTGACCTGGTCGTCGGCGCTACCGGGTGGCAGAGCCACAGCATCAGCGACGGTCGCAATATCATTCCGGTGCCGTCCGGGCTGCCGAGCCCGTCGATGGCGCTGGGTGTGCTCGGCATGCCGGGCATGACCGCCTACATGGGCTTGATGGACATCGGCCAGCCAGCCTCTGGAGAAACCCTTGTGGTCGCGGCGGCGTCCGGCGCGGTGGGCTCAGTGGTCGGGCAAGTGGCGAAGATCAAAGGCCTGCGTGTGGTCGGCGTGGCCGGTGGCGCGGACAAGTGCCGCTATGTTGTGGATGAGTTGGGTTTCGATGCCTGCATCGACCACAAGAGTCCCGACTTCGCCGATGAGCTGGCTCAGGCGTGTCCCCAGGGCATCGACATTTATTACGAGAACGTCGGTGGCAAGGTATTCGACGCGGTGGTGCCGTTGCTCAACCCCAAGGCGCGGATTCCGCTGTGCGGCCTGATCGCTTCCTACAACGCCAGCGAGGCGCCGACCGGCCCGGATCGCCTGCCGCAGTTGCAGCGCACCTTGCTGACCAAGCGTGTACGGATTCAGGGCTTCATCGTGTTCGACGACTACGGTGATCGTCAGCCGGAATTCGTCAGCGCCATGGCGCCGTGGGTGCGCGACGGCAAGGTGAAATTCCGCGAAGATGTGGTCGAGGGTCTTGAGAATGCGCCTGAGGCGTTCATCGGTCTGCTGGAGGGACGCAACTTCGGCAAACTGGTGGTGCGGGTCGCGCAGGACTGAGTATTTGACGCTAAAGAGAGGCGCGGGTATAAACCGCGTCTCGTTGTTTTGTCGGACGTTTCCCCATGAGCTTCAGCCCTTTGATTCGCCAACTGATCGATGCCCTGCGAATTTTGCCAGGTGTGGGTCAGAAAACTGCCCAACGCATGGCGTTGCAGCTGCTCGAGCGTGATCGCAGCGGTGGCTCGCGACTGGCCCTGGCACTCAGCCAGGCGATGGAAGGGGTGGGGCATTGCCGGTTGTGCCGCACGCTGACCGAAGACGACCTGTGCCCGCAATGCGCCGATAACCGCCGCGACGACACCTTGCTGTGCGTGGTGGAAGGGCCGATGGACGTCTACGCGGTGGAGCAGACCGGTTTCCGCGGTCGTTACTTCGTGCTCAAGGGCCACCTGTCGCCGCTCGACGGGCTCGGGCCGGAAGCCATCGGGATTCCGCAATTGATGGCGCGGATCGAAGAGGCGGGCACTTTTACCGAAGTCATCCTTGCGACCAACCCGACGGTCGAGGGTGAAGCCACGGCGCACTACATCGCCCAGTTGCTCAGCAACAAAGGCCTGATCGCCTCGCGCATTGCCCACGGCGTGCCGTTGGGTGGCGAGCTGGAACTGGTGGATGGCGGGACGTTGGCGCATTCGTTTGCGGGGCGTAAGCCGATCGCTTTGTAGTGTGTGGCGTCTGGACTGACGCCTTCGCGGGCAAGCCTCGCTCCTACAGGGGCTATGCAAAACCTGTAGGAGCGAGGCTTGCCCGCGAAGGGAGCACCTCGGTCCATCTGATTCACACAATCCTGTTGAAAACCAAGCAAGCGCTCGGTTAACGTCGCTGAACCCTTCCATGGAGTTCGCCGATGCCTGCCTTCCAGGAATACTTCGACCCCAGCCACCAATTGGTCCGCGACAGCGTCAGACGTTTCGTCGAGCGCGAGATTCTTCCGGACATCGACCAGTGGGAAGAAGCCGAAAGCTTTCCCCGCGAACTCTACCTCAAGGCCGGTGCAGCGGGGATCCTGGGCATCGGTTACCCCGAAGCCCTGGGTGGCAGCCATGAAGGTGATCTGTTCGCCAAGATCGCCGCCAGCGAAGAGTTGATGCGCTGCGGCTCTGGCGGTCTGGTCGCCGGGTTGGGTTCGCTGGACATCGGTCTGCCGCCCATTCTCAAATGGGCCAGGCCGGACGTTCGCGATCGCGTCGTGCCGGCCGTACTGGCTGGCGAGAAGATCAGCGCCCTGGCCGTCACCGAGCCCAGCGGTGGCTCCGACGTGGCCAACCTGCAAACCCGCGCCGTGCGTGACGGCGACGTCTACCGGGTCAGTGGCAGCAAAACCTTTATCACCAGTGGCGTGCGTGCGGATTACTACACCGTCGCGGTGCGCACCGGTGCGCCCGGTTTTGGTGGCATCAGCCTTTTGCTGATCGAGAAGGGCACACCAGGGTTCACCGTAGGCCGTCAGTTGAAGAAAATGGGCTGGTGGGCGTCGGACACCGCTGAATTGTTCTTCGATGATTGCCGCGTACCTGTAGGCCATCTGATCGGCGCGGAGAACATGGGCTTCGCTTGCATCATGGGCAACTTCCAGAGCGAACGCCTGGCGTTGGCGCTGATGGCCAACATGACCGCGCAACTGGCGCTGGAGGAAAGCCTGAAATGGGCCCGTCAGCGCGAAGCATTCGGCAAGCCCATCGGCAAGTTTCAGGTGCTCAAGCATCGCCTCGCCGAAATGGCCACGGCGCTGGAAGTGTCACGGGAGTTCACTTACCGCCAGGCGGCGAAAATGGCGGCGGGGCAGAGTGTGATCAAGGAGATTTCCATGGCGAAGAATTTCGCGACGGACACGGCGGATCGGATTACCACGGATGCGGTGCAGATTCTTGGCGGTCTCGGCTACATGCGCGAAAGTCTGGTGGAGCGGCTGTACCGGGATAACCGGATTCTGTCGATTGGTGGCGGGACGCGGGAAGTGATGAACGAGATCATCAGTAAGCAGATGGGGCTTTGAATCCTGCGGTGTTGCGGCTGACGCCTTCGCGGGCAAGCCTCGCTCCTACAGGATTATGCGTTCCCTTGTAGGAGCGAGGCTTGCCCGCGAATAGGCCAGTACAGACGCCGCTTATTTATCAGCCAGGGCAAACTGCGTCAGGCAAAACGTCGGAATCCCCATGTCTTCCAGGCGTTGCGACCCACCCAACTCCGGCAGATCAATAATCGCCGCCGCTTCATGCACCCGCGCGCCCATGCGTCGAATCAGGTTCGCCGCCGCAATCAGCGTGCCGCCGGTGGCGATCAAATCATCGAACATCACCACCGAGTCGCCTTCACACAAGCTGTCGGCGTGGACTTCGAGGAAGGCTTCGCCGTACTCGGTCGCATAACCTTCGGCCAGCACATCCGCCGGCAGTTTGCCTTGCTTGCGGAACAGCACCAGCGGCTTGTTCAACTGATAGGCCAGCACCGAACCGATCAGGAAGCCGCGGGCATCCATGGCGCCGATGTGGGTGAAATCAGCCTCGACATAACGGTGGGCAAAGCTGTCCATCACCAGACGCAGAGCCGTGGGCGACTGGAACAGCGGGGTGATGTCGCGAAAAATGACGCCCGGTTTCGGGAAGTCGATCACCGGGCGGATCAGGGATTTGATGTCGAAGGAGTCGAAGACCATTGTCTAGGTGTCCTGGCAGGCTGCAAACGTCGCAGTATAACGGCGGCTGAACCGTTTCGCTCAGCCGCCGTGGTCGTAATCAGCCTTCGATCGAACCGCCGGCGAGGGCGCAGAGCTGGATCGGGTCGAGGATGTGGATTTCCTTGCCTTCGGCGGCGATCAGCTCGTTCTGCTGGAAGCGCGTAAACACCCGCGACACGGTTTCCACCGCCAGGCCCAGGTAGTTGCCGATTTCATTGCGCGACATGCTCAGGCGAAACTGATTGGCCGAGAAGCCGCGAGCGCGGAAGCGTGCCGACAGGTTGACCAGGAAGGTGGCGATGCGCTCGTCAGCGGTTTTTTTCGACAGCAGCAACATCATCTGTTGATCGTCGCGGATTTCACGGCTCATCACGCGCATCAACTGACGGCGCAGTTGTGGCAGTTGCAGCGCCAGTTCGTCGAGGCGTTCGAACGGAATTTCGCAAACCGAGGTGGTTTCCAGCGCCTGCGCCGAGACCGGATGCTTTTCGGTGTCCATGCCCGACAGGCCAACCAGCTCGCTCGGCAGATGGAAGCCGGTGAGTTGTTCTTCACCGCCATCGCTGAGACTGAAGGTTTTCAGGGCGCCAGAACGTACTGCATAAACGGAGTCGAAAACGTCACCCTGACGGAACAGGAACTCGCCCTTCTTCAGTGGGCGGCCACGTTTAACGATTTCGTCCAGCGCATCCATGTCTTCCAGATTCAGAGAAAGTGGCAAGCAGAGGGGAGCCAGGCTGCAGTCCTTGCAATGGGCCTGGTTATGAGCGCGCAGTTTTACTGGCTCGGACATTTCTTAAATCCTTGTGGGAAAGCACACATAAGACGTAAGGGTACCTCACCGGAAGACGTTCAGGCCAGCGCTGTGCCGATTTGTCACGCCATGGTAAAGCGCCGCTGCCGGTGGCCGATAACCTGGCATCAACCTATGCGCAGGTACTCGTTTCATGGCCACTATCGGCGTGCTCAACCCCGGCAACAGTGGTGTGCAAACACTGCATGAGCCTGCAAACGGCCTGGCCGGCGAAGACTCGGCAATCGCCATTGGCCCGGCCACTTCGTCCGTGGCTGAAGGCATCAAAGTCTCGTTGTCTGGCGCCGGTTTGACCAAGGCTGCCAGTTCCCACGATGACAACAAGGACATTGAAGAAAGCGGGTTGCCGGAAAACATTCAACAGATCCTGAAAATGATTCGCCGAATACAGAAGCAGATCGCCGAGAAAGTCGCGAGCATGCAAGCGGTAATGGCAGACAAGCGACTTTCTGCCGAAGAACGCAGGGCCAAGCTCGGCGCGCTGCAAGCGACCATCACCACCCTCAATGGCGGGCTGATCACGGCCAATATGGTGCTGTCCAAAGCCATCTCGCAGGCGAGCCTGAGCCCTGAGCAAGTGCTGAAGACGACTTCCCTGCTGTTGGAACGTTAGATGACACGCGAAAACCGCTGGCGATTCTGTTGCTCCAGGTACGCGTCGAACACCATGCACACCGAACGCACCAGCAACCGCCCGGCCGGCAATACGGTGATCCGTTCATTGTTCAGTTCGATCAGTCCGTCTTCGGCCATGCGTTGCAGTTGCGGCCACAATTCGCCGAAGTAACCGCGAAAATCGATGTTGAAAGCCTTCTCGATCTCGGCGAATTCCAGGTTGAAACTGCAAATCAATTGTTGAATCACCGCTCGCCGCAGGCGGTCATCGGCATTGCACAGCAGGCCGCGATTGGTGGCCAGTTGTGCTGAGGCCAGTGCGTTCTGGTACTGATTCAGGTCGCTGCTGTTCTGGCAGTACAAGTCGCCAATCTGGCTGATGGCCGAGACGCCGAGGCCGATCAGGTCGCAATGGCCGTGAGTGGTGTAGCCCTGGAAGTTGCGTTGCAGGGTTGATTCTTCCTGAGCAATTGCCAGCTCATCGTCGGGCAGGGCGAAGTGATCCATGCCGATGTAACGGTAGCCGGCGGCGGTCAGCTGTTCGATGGTGCGCTGGAGCATTTCCAGCTTCTGTGCCGGCGTCGGCAATTCGTCGCTGTTGATTCGCCGTTGCGGCATGAAGCGCTCCGGCAAGTGCGCGTAGTTGAACACCGACAGGCGGTCCGGTTGCAGGTTGATCACTTCGTCGACCGTGCGGGCGAAGTTCTCCGGTGTCTGCCTTGGCAAACCGTAGATCAGGTCGATGTTGATCGAGCGAAATTGCAGCGTCCGTGCGGCGTCGATCACCGCCCGGGTTTCTTCCAGGCTTTGCAGGCGATTCACCGCGCGTTGCACGGCCGGGTCGAGGTCTTGCAGGCCGATGCTGACCCGGTTGAAACCCAGTTCGCGCAGCAGGCCCATGGTCGACCAATCGGCTTCGCGCGGGTCGATCTCGATGCCGTAGTCGCCGGAATCGTCCTCCAGCAAATTGAAGCTTTTACGCAACTGGGCCATCAGTTGACGCAGTTCGTCATGGCTGAGAAAGGTCGGTGTGCCGCCACCGAAATGCAATTGCTCGACCTTCTGCGCCGGGTCGAGATGGCAGGCGATCAGCTGGATTTCCTGCTCCAGGCGCTGCAAGTAGGGCAGGGCGCGGCCGCGATCCTTGGTGATGACTTTGTTGCAGGCGCAGTAGTAGCAGATGTTCGCGCAGAACGGCACGTGCACATACAGCGACAAAGGCCGCAGGGCCTTGCGACTTTCGCGCAGCGCATGGAACAGGTCGAAGGTGCCGACATGACCATCGAACTGCACGGCGGTCGGGTAGGAGGTGTAACGCGGTCCCGCCAGGTCATAACGGCGGATCAGATCGGTATCCCAACGAATGGCGTCGAGCATCATGCGGGCATTCCCCCGGATAGGCTGGCAGTGTCGGCAAGTCTATGGGGTGCGGCGTTGGGGCATCTTGATTTGCATCAACGGTCAGGATTTGTGTTTTCGGTGCGGGCCTCTTCGCGGGCAAGCCTCGCTCCTACGTTGAATTACATTCCCCTGTAGGAGCGAGCGGTGCGACGATTCGACTTGCCCGCGAAGGCCGCGCCGCCGATCAATGCCCCATAAGCCAATGCTGATGCGGCCCCGGCAAGGTCCAGATGCCAAACAGCATCACCAGCAACCCCCCCGTCATGCGTACGTACCGTTTGCGCAACAGCGCCGTGACCCGCTCGGCCGCCAGCCCCGTGGCAAGCAACACCGGCCAGGTGCCCAGCCCGAACGCGAGCATCAGCAATGCACTGTCCAGCGCATTGCCCTGGCTCGCCGACCACAGCAACGTGCTGTAAACCAGCCCACACGGCAGCCAGCCCCAGAGCGCGCCGAGCAACAAGGCCCGCGGCAGGCTCGACACTGGCAACAGCTTGTTCGCGACGGGCTGAATATGCCGCCACAGACCGCGACCGAGGCTTTCGATGCGGGTCAGGCCGCTCCACCAGCCGGCGAGATAAAGCCCCATGGCGATCAGCAGCAATCCGGCGAGGATACGCATGAACATCGCCGCCGGACTGTTCGCCACCGCCCAACCCGCCAGGCCGATCAGCAGGCCGGCCGCTGCGTAACTGAGAATCCGCCCGAGGTTGTAGGCCAGCAGCAATCGAAACCGGCGGCTGCGCTGTTCCTTGGGAATCGCCAGGGTCAACGCGCCCATCAAACCGCCGCACATGCCCAGGCAATGCCCGCCGCCGAGCAGGCCCAGGATGACCGCCGACACCAGCAGGGGCGCCAGCTCAAACATGCGGGGGCGCCTTGTCGTCCGGTTTGGCCGGATGGCCGCTGGCCTCGTCGACCGCCGCGGTGTGGTTCGGGTCCTGGTCGTCGAACAGGATGCTGTGGGCCGGGCCGTCGAGGTCGTCGTACTGACCGCTGTCGACCGCCCAGAAAAAGATGTAGACCGCGATGGCGACGATCAGCAGTGCGGCCGGGATCATCACGTAGAGAGCTGGCATGGTGAGGCTCCATGCCCGCGCGGCTCAGGCCGGCAGCGGGCGGGTTTCTGGCGTGGCGCTGGCGGCCGGCGTGCTCGGCAGGCGAGTCAGGCGCAGGGCGTTCAGCACCACGGTCAACGAACTGATGGACATGCCGACCGCCGCCCACACCGGCGTGATCCAGCCGAGGGCGGCGAACGGCAACATGAGGCCATTGTACAGCCCGGCCCACAACAGGTTCTCGATGATGACCCGACGGGTGCGCCGAGCGAGGCTGAAGGCTTGCACCAGCGCGTCCAGGCGGTTGGACAACAGCACCGCATCCGCACTGGTTTTCGCCAGATCGGTGGCCGAACCCATGGCGACGCTGATGTCGGCGGCGGCCAGCACCGGCACGTCATTCACGCCGTCACCGAGCATCAACACCTTGCGTCCTTCCTTGTGCAGCTGTTGCAGGACCTGCAATTTGTCGTCCGGACGCAAACCGCCACGGGCCTCGTCGATGCCCAGCTCGGCGGCGACGCTGGCGACCATCGGCGAGCTGTCACCCGACAGCAGCAACGTGCGCCAGCCGCGCGCCCGGCAGGCTTCCAGCAACGCGGGTGCATCGGCGCGCAAACGGTCGTCGAGGACGAACCATGCCAGCGGTCCGGCATTGTCGCCGAGCAGCAGCCATTGGCCGGCTTCATCCGGCATCAACGGGATGGCAGCGCCACTGAGTTCGCAGACAAAACCCGGTTGGCCGATGCGCAGGCGTTGCTTACCGACCACGCCTTCCAGGCCCAGCCCCGGCGTGCTGTGGACTTCTTCGGCGGCCAGTGGCGCGCGACCAAACGCACGGGCGATGGGGTGTTCGGAACGGTTTTCGAGGGCGGCGGCGAGGCCCAGGCATTGATCGCTGTCGAGCGCGCCGAGCGGGCGGATCGAGCGCAGCGCCAGGCGCCCTTCGGTGAGGGTGCCGGTCTTGTCGAAAATAACCGTGTCGATCTGGTTCAGGCCTTCCAGCACATGGCCGCGGGTCAACAACAAACCCAACTTGTGCAGCGTACCGGTGGCGGCAGTGAGGGCGGTCGGTGTGGCGAGGGACAAGGCGCACGGGCAGGTCGCGACGAGCATCGCCAGGACAATCCAGAAGGCGCGCGATGAGTCCAGCTCCCACCACAGCAGACCAATGCAAGCGGAGGCGATCAGCGTCAGCAGCAGGAACCATTGCGCGGCGCGGTCGGCGATCTCTGCCAGTCGTGGCTTCTCGGCCTGGGCGCGGTCGAGCAGGCGGACGATGGCAGACAGTCGGGTGTCCTGGCCGAGGGCGAGGACTTCCACGGTCAGCGCGCCCTCGACGTTCAGGGTGCCGGCAGTGACGGCATCACCGAGCGTGCGCGGCTGTGGCAGGTATTCGCCAGTCAGCAGGGATTCGTCGATGCTCGACTGGCCGTCGAGGATCTTACCGTCGGCCGGCAGGATCGCACCGGGATGCACCAGAACCTGATCGCCGACGCGCAGTTCGCTGAGCAGGATCCGCTCGCTCTGACCGTTGGCGCTCAGGCGCAAACACGAGGCGGGCAGCAGATTGACGAGTTGTGCGGTGGCGGCGGCGGTGCGTTCGCGGGCACGACGCTCCAGATAGCGCCCGGCCAGCAGGAACAGCGCAAACATGCCGACGGCATCAAAATACAATTCGCCGACCCCGGTGATCGAAGTCCATATCCCGGCGATGTAGGCACTGCCAATCGCCAGCGACACCGAGACGTCCATGGTCAGGTGGCGGGTACGCAAATCGCGCATCGCCCCTTTGAAGAACGGCGCGCAGCTGTAGAACACGATCGGCGTGGTGAGGAACAGCGCGACCCAGCGCAGGATGGTGTGCAGCTCGGGGCTGAGGTCGATATTGAATTCCGGCCAGGTGGCCATGGTCGCCATCATCGCCTGGAACCACAGCAGCCCGGCAACCCCGAGTTGGCGCAGGGCCAGGCGGTTTTCGCTGGCCAGTTGTTCGCTGGCGCGGTCGGCCTGATAGGGATGGGCGGCGTAACCGATGTGGCGTAACTCGCTGAGCACCTGGCTCAGCGGCAATTGCGCATCGGCCCAGCGTACGTGCAGGCGATGGTTGGACAGGTTGAGGCGCGCTTCGGCCACCGCCGGCAAGCCGCGCAGGTGTTTCTCGATCAGCCAGCCACAGGCCGCGCAACTGATGCCTTCCATCAGCAGCGTGGTCTCGGCGAGTTCGCCTTCGTGGCGCACGAAGGGTTTTTGCACGTCGGCGCGATCGTACAGCGCCAGTTCATCCACCAACTGCACCGGCAACGCTTCGGGGTTGGCCGAGGCTTCGCTGCGGTGCTGGTAATAGCTTTCCAGCCCACCGGCGACAATCGCTTCGGCCACTGCCTGACAACCCGGGCAGCAGAACTCGCGGGTTTCACCGAGGACGGCCGCGGTGAAGCGGCTGCCGGCCGGGACGGGCAGGGCGCAGTGGTAGCAGGGGGTTGGGGTGGTCATGATGTTGGATCTATGTCGTCTGGAAGGGCCTCATCGCGAGCAGGCTCGCTCCCACAGGGTTTTGTGAACGCCACAAATCTAATGTGGGAGCGAGCCTGCTCGCGATGCGCGAAGCGCTGGTTGTTACTTTTTCAGGTCTTCGGCGCCCTGCAGCGGTTCGTCACCCAGCAGCAGATCCTTGTCATGGCTGACCAGCTCTTCTTCGAACATACGCCAGATGTGGTCGTCCTGAGTACCCAGCAATTCGACAAAACGACGACCTTCCACCTTGTCGCTCAACTGGCCGATGTAGCGGCCCTGTTCGGTTTCGCTTTGGGCGAGGGTGATCTTGCGATCCTTCTCCGGCTGGGTCGGCGAGATCAGGTTCAGTTCGAGGGTTTTCGGTTGGCTGTTGCCGCTCAGGCGCAGGTCGACTTCGCCGGTCACGTCATCCAGGTGCACGCTGGCGCGCAGGAGCAGGGTTTGCGCCAGCAACTCACGGTCGAGGGAGCGGTTGATGCCTTTGCCGGCCTCGTAGTAGTTGTCGTTGACCAGGTTGTCCGGGTTGTTCACCGCGATGGTCACCATGGACAAGGTCAAAGTCACCGAACAGGCGAGGATGGCAATGATGATCCACGGCCAAAGATGCTTGTACCAGGGACTTGCGGCGTTTGCTGCGGGCATGATCACTTCTCTTAACGAATTTGTGGGCCGATGAACCGGCTCTTGGCTTCAACGTGGATGCTCTCGTCATCGGCATCCTTGAGGATGAATTTCACCTCGTTGGTGCTCGATGGCAATTTTTCCGGCGCGATGGACAGTTCCACCGGCTGGCTGAAAATTTCGCCGGCGGCGACCTTGATCTCGCGTTTGCCTTGCAGCTTGAGATCCGGCAGGCCGGCGGCTTCCAGCACGTAGGTGTGGTCGCGCTGATCCTTGTTCATGATCTTCAGGCTGTAGACGTTTTCAATCCGGCCTTCGGCGTTCTCGCGGTACAGCACGCGGTCTTTGCTGACGTCGAAACCGACCAGCGAACGCATGAAGAACGCCGTCGCCAGCAACGCCATCATCGCCAGCAATACAGCGGCGTAGCCGATCAGGCGCGGGCGCAGTTTATGGGTTTTTTGCCCGGACAGGTTGTGCTCGGTGGTGTAGCTGATCAGGCCGCGCGGGTAATCCATCTTGTCCATGATGCTGTCGCAGGCATCGATGCACGCAGCACAACCGATGCATTCGATTTGCAGGCCGTCGCGGATGTCGATGCCGGTCGGGCAGACCTGGACGCACATGGTGCAGTCGATGCAATCGCCCAGGCCCTGAGCCTTGTAGTCGATGCCTTTCTTGCGCGGCCCGCGGCTTTCACCGCGACGCGGATCGTAGGAAACGATCAGCGTGTCCTTGTCGAACATCACGCTCTGGAAGCGCGCATACGGACACATGTAAATGCACACCTGCTCGCGCAACCAGCCGGCGTTGCCGTAAGTGGCGAGGGTGAAGAACCCGACCCAGAAATACGACCAGCCATCCGCTTCGCCAGTGAAGAATTCGATGGTCAGTTCGCGGATCGGCGAGAAGTAACCGACGAAGGTCATGCCGGTTGCGAAGCCGATCAGCAGCCACATCGAGTGCTTGCTGAATTTACGCAGGAACTTGTTGGCGCTCATCGGCGCCTTGTCGAGCTTGATGCGCTGATTGCGATCGCCTTCGGTGACCTTCTCGCACCACATGAAAATCCACGTCCAGACGCTCTGCGGGCAGGTATAACCGCACCAGACACGACCGGCGTACACGGTAATGAAGAACAGGCCGAACGCGCTGACAATCAGAATGCCCGAGAGCAGGATGAAATCCTGCGGCCAGAACGTTGCGCCAAAAATAAAGAATTTACGCTCCGGCAGGTTCCACCAGACGGCTTGATGACCGGCCCAGTTCAGCCAGACCGTGCCGAAATACAACAGAAACAAAAACGCGCCGCCCATCATCCGCAGGTTACGGAACAGGCCAGTGAAGGCGCGGGTGTAGATCTTTTCTCGAGAGGCGTAGAGGTCGACGCTGTTGTTCGCGTTCTTGGCAGGCGGGGTAACGTCGTGTACCGGAATCTGGTTGCTCATCAGTTGCATCCCACGGCAGTGGAAAAATGCCTCGGTCAGTACATGCCGACCGCGGTCAAAAAGGGGTGTTGCAGTGGCGCAATGATACGCCTGTAGCTCTAGATCAAGGGTGCGACCTTTGGTCGCGTTGGGGAAAAATCATGAATGGTGTAGCAGATGTAACAAAACATGATTCAGGTCAATTGACTTGTGGAGTATAGCCGGCTGGGGGTTGTTCATCGGCGCCAGCATCTTGTATGCCTGGCGCCGATCGCCGCTTACTTGACCGGGACAGTGTGAGTCGCGACGGGGTTGCGCCAGTCATTGCCCGCGACGACGTTCACTGTCATTTGCGTTCTATCGGCAGAGAACGTGGCATACAACCAGCTTTGCTGAACCGCCGAGCCACTCATGAACAAGGGAATGTCGCCGTAGATGTAGTTGCTCGACTCATATTTCCCGCTTTGCTTGTTCGCATTCGCGGAAAACACAGCGGTCACGCCATAGTCCTCGATCATCTTTGTGAACCGGAAAATCTCGGTCTCCCTGACCGGCCAGTGAAACGGCTGATGCAAGTTCAGCAAAATGATTTTGCCTTGCGCCCGCGCCTGCTGCAGATCGCGTTCCAGCCAGTCGAGGGATGCCGTGATTTCATAGGCGGTGGTCTGGAAGAACGAACTGGTGGAAAAGTTGGTGGTGTAAGTGGGTTCGTTGTGCAACTGAACCACGTGAACATCACCGTAATCCCGGGAGTAAGCCAGGCTGCCGTACCAGGTTTTCGTCAGGCCGGAAGCCCGCGCGGCGAGGTCCATGTTGGCGACTTTTCCCCAGTACCGGTCCTTGAGGTCGTCCACGCTTCCAGCGGCGCAACTTGCGCAACTGGCGACATTGAAGTCGTAGTCGTGATTGCCCAGGCCGTAGTCATAGAGGTTGCTCAGTTTGTTCTGCAATACCGCGTTGAGGTAGGTGCGTTCGCCGGGTTGTCCCGACGCAGTCATGTTGCCGTTGATCATGACGGGAACAGCGGAGGCGCCGCCCGATTGTTTGCGCAAGTCAGCGATGCTGGAGTACTGCGCATCGATCAGCCAGCGTGAACGCTCTTCTTTGCTTGAGGTGGATTCACTTTCTCCATTGTCGGACTTTTCACTTGAGGGGAACTTGGGGTCCGAGGCAAAGACGATATGTTGCGGCGCGAAGTCAGAGGCCATGGAAAAGGTGGTCGTTACAGAGAGCGCCAATATCAGGGCGGTCGGTAATGTATAAAAGTTCATAGAAGTCCATTTTCATTGATGTGATGGTTGCGTTGAAGGTTTGGCAGAATTTAGATTAAATAAGTTTGTGGGCTCAACTGGTAAGTTCGTTTGTTTTTATAGTTGATGTTTCATGATTCCAAATATGTTGTTTGTTGGTGTCTGGGTGGGTGTTGTTGTAGTTTGCTTGTCGCAAGTAATTTTTTAAATTGGATTTGTGTGAGTGCGCTCACTATTAAATATTAGGGAAAAAGACAAGATGGAATTAAGCAAAGGATGGCAGTTGTTGATGTTGCTGGTAGGTGTGTGGGTAGTTCCTGTTGTGTCGTCGGCGCAAACGCCACGGCATATCGTGTTCGCTTCGGACCCGCAGTTTCCCTGGACCGATAACACTGACGCCCGGTTGCCGGAGTCCGATTCGCAGAAGCGGGAGCGCTCCCGTTGGCTGATCGAAACGCAGTACGACAGTATTGCCGACTTCAGGCGGCAACAGGGTGGGAGCGCGGCGGTTCCCGTGATGATCAATGGCGATATGACTGCCTTCGGTCATGCGGATGAGCGTTCCTATGTCCAGCAGACGCTGGATGCGAAACTTCAAGGGGATTATGACTACGGGTTGGGTAATCATGACTATCAAAATAACGTGGATGATTGTTTTCTGAATAGTTGCGCCGCTGGAAGCATTGAAAATCTGAAGGAGCGCTATTGGGGAAAAGTCGGCAGTATGGATCTGGCAGCGCGGGCTTCATGGCCGAGCACCACTTATTACGGAAGTCTCGCGTACTCCAGGGATTATGGCGATGTGCACTTGGTGCAGTTACATAACGAGCCAACTTACTCGGTGACCTTCTCTTCGGGGACTTTTTTCAGTCCGACGGTTTTTGAAATTACCCCTGCACTCGATTGGCTTGAGCGTGACCTTCAGCAGGCACGCGCGCAGGGGAAAATCATTCTACTGAACATGCATAAACCCAATGATTTTATGGGTGACTGGAGTCAGGAAAAACGGTTCAGGGATATGATCGATAAGTATGAAGTGACTGCAATATTCGCCGGTCATCTCCATGGGAACAGCGGCTCCATGTGGTACACGAACGGTGTGCCCGGTTTCATCAGCGGCAGTGCATCCCAGCAGACCTATCTGATCGCCAGTTTTTCCGAGGATCGCAAAAACCTGCACGTCTATGCGGTCGATAACAACCAGTGGCAAAAACGTGAGCTGATAGCGACAGTGCCGGTGTCATGAATTCTGGCCAATAGCCCATAAAAAAGGCCCCGCCAGATCACTGGCGGGGCCTTTTTTTGCATCAAGCGTTTGCCTTACTGGGCATCCGCCGCCGGAGCTTTCTCGCCGTGAGACAAGCTGTAGACGTAAGCGGCCAGCAGGTGAACCTTGTCGTTGCCTTGCAGCTGTTCTTGCGCAGGCATCTGGCCCTGACGGCCGTAACGGATGGTCTGCTGCAGTTGAGCGAAGCTCGAACCGTAGATGAACGCACCCGGGTGGGTCAGGTCAGGTGCGCCCATCGCTGGCGTCCCTTTGCCGGCCGGACCGTGGCACGCCACGCAGTTGGCGGCGAACAGTTTCTGCCCGGCAGCCGGGTCAGCCTTGGTGCCTTCCGGCAGCTTGCGGCCATCGAGGCTGGTCAGGACGAACGCAGCAACGTCCGCAACACCTTGCTCGCCGATCACTTCAGCCCACGCCGGCATGACCGCGTGGCGGCCGCCCATGATGGTGGCCTTGATGGTTTGTGCTTCGCCACCCCAGCGCCAGTCGGCGTCGGTCAGGTTCGGAAATCCATAAGCGCCTTTGGCGTCGGAGCCGTGGCAAACCGAGCAGTTGGAGGCGAACAAACGGCCACCCATCTTCAGGGCTTGCGGGTCCTTGGCGACTTCTTCGATCGGCATGGAAGCGAATTTGGCGAAGATCGGGCCGAACTTGGCGTCCGACTTGGCCATTTCCTTTTCCCACTCGTGAACGCCGGTCCAGCCGCTCTGGCCGTTGGCGAACGCGGTCTGCTTCTCGTTATCCAGGTAGTTGTAACCCGGCAGCAGGCCTTTCCAGTTGCCCAGGCCCGGGTACAGCACCAGGTAACCCAGGGCGAAAATGATGGTGCCCACGAACAGCATGAACCACCATTTTGGCAGCGGGTTGTCGTACTCCTCGATACCGTCGAAGGAGTGGCCAACCGTTTCTTCGGTGGCTTCGCTGCGCTGGCCCTTGCGGGTGGACAGCAACAGCCAGGTCAGGGCGAAGATGGTGCCGAGACTGAGGACTGTGACGTACAGACTCCAGAACGTAGTCATTCTTTGTTACTCCTAGAAGCTTGCTCGACGTGCTTGATGGCTTCGGGATCATCCGCGAAAGGCAGCAAGGTCGCGTCTTCAAACTCCGACTTGCGCTTGGGGCTGAACACCCACAGCGCCAGACCGATGAAGGCCACCATCACAACAACGGTGCCCAGGCCACGAATCATCCCGATATCCATCTAAATCACCGTTTGCTTTTGATGATGGTGCCCAGGCCTTGCAGATAGGCCACCAGCGCGTCCATTTCGGTTTTGCCCTTCACAGCATCCTTGGCGCCGGCGATGTCTTCGTCGGTGTAAGGGACGCCGAGCGTGCGCAAGACTTCCATTTTCTTGGCGGTGTCTTTGCCGTCGAGCTTGTTTTCCACGAGGAACGGGTAGGCCGGCATTTTCGACTCGGGCACTACGTTGCGCGGGTTGTACAAATGCGCACGCTGCCAGTCATCGGAGTAACGACCGCCGACACGGGCCAGGTCTGGACCGGTACGCTTGGAACCCCACAGGAACGGGTGGTCCCAGACGCTTTCACCGGCAACCGAGTAGTGGCCGTAGCGTTCGGTTTCAGCACGGAACGGGCGGATCATCTGCGAGTGGCAGCTGACACAACCGTTGGCGATGTAGATGTCGCGGCCTTCCAGTTCAAGGGCGGTACGAGGCTTCATGCCTTCGACCGGCTTGTTGGTGACGTCCTGGAAAAACAGCGGAACGATCTGGGTCAGGCCGCCGATGCTGACGGCGATGACCATGAAGAAGGCCAGCAGGCCAATATTCTTCTCGACTGCTTCATGCTTCATCAGTGAGCTCCAACTACAGCAATCTGTTCGGCGGCTTCAGCTTCGGCCGGGTTCGAGGCACGTACGGTACGCCATACGTTGTAGGCCATGAGCAGCATGCCGGTGGCGAAGAATGCGCCGCCCAATGCGCGAACGATGAAGCCCGGGTGGCTGGCTTGCAGCGCTTCGACGAAGGAGTAGGTGAGGGTGCCGTCGTCGTTGATTGCACGCCACATCAGACCCTGGGTGATGCCGTTGACCCACATCGAAGCGATGTACAGAACGGTACCGATGGTCGCGAGCCAGAAGTGTGCGTTGATCAGGCCGATGCTGTGCATCTGCGCGCGACCGAACAGTTTCGGGATCATGTGGTAGATCGCGCCGATCGAGATCATCGCTACCCAGCCAAGAGCGCCGGCGTGTACGTGGCCGATGGTCCAGTCGGTGTAGTGCGACAGCGAGTTGACGGTCTTGATCGCCATCATCGGACCTTCGAAGGTCGACATGCCGTAGAACGCCAGCGATACCACGAGGAAGCGCAGGATCGGGTCGGTGCGCAGCTTATGCCAGGCGCCCGACAGGGTCATCATGCCGTTGATCATGCCGCCCCAGCTTGGTGCCAGCAGGATGATCGACATGGCCATGCCCAGCGACTGCGCCCAGTCCGGCAGCGCGGTGTAGTGCAGGTGGTGCGGACCGGCCCAGATGTACAGGGTGATCAGCGCCCAGAAGTGCACGATGGACAGGCGATAGGAGTAGATCGGACGCTCGGCCTGCTTCGGAACGAAGTAGTACATCATCCCGAGGAAGCCGGTGGTCAGGAAGAAACCTACGGCGTTGTGGCCGTACCACCACTGGATCATCGCATCCGTCGCACCGGCGTAGGCCGAGTAGGACTTGAAGAAACTGACCGGCAGCGAGGCGTGGTTGACGATGTGCAGCATCGCCGTCACGACGATGAAGGCACCGTAGAACCAGTTGCCCACATAGATGTGCTTGGTCTTGCGCTTGGTGATGGTGCCGAAGAACACCAGACCGTAGGTGACCCAGACGATGGCCAGCAGAATAGCCAGGGGCCATTCCAGCTCAGCGTATTCCTTGGTGGTGGTGTAACCCAACGGCAAGGTAACGATGGCGCCGACGATCACCGCTTGCCAACCCCAGAAGGTGAAGGCCGCGAGGCTGTCGGAAATCAGTCGCGTTTGGCAGGTTCGCTGCACGACGTAATAAGAAGTGGCAAACAGTGCACAACCACCAAAGGCGAAAATCACCAGGTTAGTGTGCAACGGGCGCAGGCGTCCAAAGCTCGTCCACGGCAGACCGAAGTTCAACTCCGGCCAGACCAGTTGCGAGGCGATGAAGACACCGAGCCCCATGCCAAGGATCCCCCAGACCACCGTCATGATGGCGAACTGGCGGACTACCTTATAGTTATAAGCAGTCGGACTGATTGCTGTGCTCATTCTAAGGTTCCACGGTTTGGGTGTTTTATTAGGAGTAAAAATCGGCCGCAAGTATGGAGAAAGCAGGGGGTCATTGCAACGCGCCATGACCTGGGTCAATGCTTTCAAAAGCTGATTCTGCGGCCTTTCCATGCGCCGCGTAAGGACAAAATCGCCCTCGGACAAAATGTCGCAGCGAACGAAAATGATGAGAGGGTCAGGTCAGTTGTAACGGGGTGTGTTCAAACGCAACGATCGGGTGACCGATGGCAATTGGCACGACAGCCGGTATCTACCAGCCTTTGCGGCTTGTCATCGAGCTGATTCGTCGAACACATCGGGTCGGGTCGACCTGGAACCGGCTCAAGCCAGTCCGCATCGGGGCAAGCTTAGACCCGAATCTGGTGAACCGAAAGGCGGACTAACGGAGGGGTGCGACAATGGGTCGCAAAGGGGCAGGGAACTGCCGCATCCGAGAAGAATGCGGCAGCAGAGCGGTCAAGAATTATTCGCTTTTGCCTTCGGCCTGCAAACGCTCTGTATTCAGACCGTGGGACAGGCTGTACACATAAGCGGCCAGCAGTTGCACTTTGTCGTTGCCGAGCAGTTCGTTCTGCGCTGGCATATGGCCCTGGCGGCCATGGCGGATCGTTTGTTGCAGTTGCGCCAGGCTTGTACCGTAGATAAAACCGGCCGGTTGCGTCAGGTTCGGCGCCCCCATGGCTTCAGTGCCCTGGCCGTTTGCCCCGTGACAGGCTACGCAGGTGGTGCTGAATGCTTGCTGTCCGGCTTGCAGGTCGGCGGTGTCGCCAGCCGGCAATGGCAGGCCGGCCAGTTCATGACGCACATACGCTGCAACGTTTTTCACGCCGGCTTCACCGAGGATTTCACCCCAGGCCGGCATCGCCGCCATGCGTCCACCCATGATCGTGGTCTTGATCATCTCGGCGTCACCGCCCCAGCGCCAGTTGCTGTCGGCCAGGTTCGGGAAGCCGAAAGCGCCCTTGGCATCCGAGCCGTGACACACCGAGCAGTTCGAGGCGAACAGGCGACCGCCCATTTTCAGCGCTTGCGGGTCCTTGGCCACTTCTTCCACCGGCATGGCGGCGAATTTGGCGAAGATCGGTCCGAACTTAGCGTCGGCCTTGTTCATCTCCTTTTCCCATTCGTGAACGCCGGTCCAGCCGTTCTCGTAACCCGGCAGGATGCCTTTCCAGTTGCCCAGGCCCGGGTAAAGAATCAGGTAGCCCACGGCGAACACCAGCGTGCCGGCGAACAGCATGAACCACCACTGCGGCAGCGGATTGTCGTACTCCTCGATGCCGTCGAAGCTGTGGCCCATGGTCTGGTCGACGCTGCCCTTGGTTTCGCCCTTGCGGGTGCCGATCAGCAGCCAGGTCAGGCCGATCAGGCTGCCGATGGTCAGTACGCAGATCCACGTACTCCAGAAAGTGGTCATGACCGGGTACTCCTTGCTTCAGGTTCTTGGGTGCTATCGGCTTGTGGCTCATCGGCGAACGGCAGCAAACGTGCTTCGGCGAACTCCGGATTGCGCTTGCTGTTGAACACCCACAACGTCAGGCCGACAAAGGCCACGAACACCACGACCGTGCCCAGGCCGCGAATCAATCCACTGCTCATTACGCTCATTATTTCAAAGGGCATGGCTCACCTCTTGCTCTTGATGGCAGTGCCGAGCACTTGCAGGTAGGCGACCAGTGCGTCCATTTCGGTCTTGCCCTTGAGCGATTCGACCGAGCCTGCGATGTCGGCATCGGTGTACGGCACGCCGAGGGTGCGCATCGCCTTGATCTTGGTTTCGGTGTGGCTGCTGTCGAGCTGATTGGCCACCAGCCATGGATAGGCCGGCATCTTCGATTCCGGCACCACGTTGCGCGGGTTGTACAAGTGCGCGCGGTGCCAGTCTTCGGAGTAGCGACCGCCGACACGGGCCAGGTCCGGGCCGGTACGCTTGGAACCCCACAGGAACGGGTGATCCCAGACGCTTTCCCCGGCCACCGAGTAGTGACCGTAGCGCTCGGTCTCGGCGCGGAACGGCCGGATCATCTGCGAGTGGCAACCGACGCAGCCTTCGCGGATGTAAATGTCGCGACCTTCCAGTTGCAGCGCGGTGTAGGGCTTCATGCCTTCCACCGGTTTATTGGTCACGTCCTGGAAGAACAGCGGGACGATCTGCGTCAGGCCGCCGATGCTCACGGCCAGGACCATCAGCAGCATCAGCAGGCCGACGTTTTTTTCGATTGTTTCGTGTTTCATCTCGGACTCCTCAGGCCATCTGCGCGGCAGCGGCGACTTCGGCAGGCTGCGAGGCCCGCACGGTGCGCCAGGTGTTGTAAGCCATCAGGAACATGCCGCTGAGGAAGATCGCACCGCCCACCAGTCGCACGATGAAGCCTGGGTGGCTGGCCACCAGGGTTTCGACGAAGGAGTAGGTCAGCGTGCCGTCTTCGTTGACTGCGCGCCACATCAGGCCCTGGGCGATGCCGTTGACCCACATCGAGGCGATGTACAGCACGGTGCCGATAGTGGCCAGCCAGAAGTGCGCGTTGATCAGGCCGATGCTGTGCATCTGCGGGCGACCGAAGATTTTCGGGATCATGTGGTACAGCGCGCCGATGGAAATCATCGCCACCCAGCCGAGTGCGCCGGCGTGTACGTGGCCGATGGTCCAGTCGGTGTAGTGGGAGAGGGCGTTCACGGTCTTGATCGCCATCATCGGCCCTTCGAAGGTCGACATGCCGTAGAACGCGAGCGAGACCACGAGGAAGCGCAGGATCGGGTCGCTGCGCAACTTATGCCAGGCACCGGAGAGCGTCATCATGCCGTTGATCATGCCGCCCCAGCTTGGCGCCAGCAGGATCAGTGACATCACCATGCCCAGCGACTGCGCCCAGTCCGGCAGCGCGGTGTAGTGCAAGTGGTGCGGGCCGGCCCAGATGTACAGGGTGATCAGCGCCCAGAAGTGCACGATCGACAGGCGATAGGAATACACCGGACGCTCGGCCTGTTTCGGCACGAAGTAATACATCATCCCGAGGAAACCGGCGGTAAGGAAAAAGCCTACGGCGTTGTGGCCGTACCACCACTGCACCATGGCATCGGTCGCACCGGCGTACAGCGAGTAGGACTTGGTGAAACTCACCGGCAGCTCAAGGTTGTTGACGATGTGCAAAATCGCCACGGTGATGATGAAACCACCGAAGAACCAGTTGCCCACATAGATGTGCTTGGTCTTGCGCTTGGCCAGCGTGCCGAAAAACACGATGGCGTAGGCGACCCAGACGATGGTGATCAGGATGTCGATCGGCCATTCCAGCTCGGCGTATTCCTTGGAACTGGTGTAACCCAGCGGCAGGCTGATCGCCGCCAGCAGAATCACCAGTTGCCAGCCCCAGAAGCAGAACGCGGCGATTTTCGGCGCAAACAGTTGCGTCTGGCAGGTGCGTTGCACCGAATAGAACGAACTGGCGAACAGGGCGCAACCGCCGAACGCGAAGATCACCGCGTTGGTGTGCAGCGGGCGCAAGCGGCCGAAACTGGTCCACGGCAAATTGAAGTTGAGTTCGGGCCAGACCAATTGAGCCGCGAGAAAAACCCCGAGCCCCATGCCGACGATGCCCCACACCACCGTCATAATGGCGAATTGGCGGACCACCTTGTAGTTGTAGGCGGTACTGATAGAAGTGTTCATGGTTCCCCATCCACGGTTCAGCCGAAAGGGCGTTCGCGCAAGGCAGACGCTCCCTTCGCCTGGAGTTATAGGCAGACTAAAAGCGAGGCAAGCATGGACAAAGAGCACAAGGCCAGTATTGACGGGGATCAATGGGCGCAGTGTGTGCGGGAGCATGGATGGCTGTGGAATGAAGCCGCTTCAACGGTTTCGGGTGAACCTGTGACGCTGATTCTTGCGCATGGCGCCGGGGCGCCGATGGACAGCGCCTGGATGAACGACATGGCCGCGCGCCTTGCTGCGCAGGGCGTCAACGTGCTGCGCTTCGAGTTCCCCTACATGGCGCAACGACGTGTCGATGGCGGCAAGCGTCCCCCGAACCCGGCGCCGAAACTGCTGGAGTGCTGGCGTGAGGTGTATGCCGTGGTGCGACGCCGTGTCACTGGCCGCCTGGCCATTGGCGGCAAGTCCATGGGCGGGCGGATGGCCAGTCTTTTGGCCGATGAGCTCAAAGCCGATGCGTTGGTGTGCCTCGGCTATCCGTTCTATGCCGTAGGCAAACCGGAGAAGCCACGGGTCGAACATCTGGCTGCGCTGAAGACCCGGACGCTGATTGTCCAGGGCGAGCGCGATGCGTTGGGGAATCGTGAGGCGGTAGAGGCCTATGCGTTGGCGCCGAGTATCGAGGTGTTCTGGCTGGTGGCGGGGGATCATGATTTGAAGCCGTTGAAGGCTTCGGGGTTTAGCCATGAGCAGCATTTGGCGGCTGCGGTGGGGAGGGTGGCTGAGCTTCTTCAGCGAGGTCATTCCTTACAGAAATGACCTCATCGCTAGCAGGTGCTCCGAAGTTTTGCCACGCACACACATGTGCGCTCAACAAAAACGTGCGAGGAGCCTGATCACGAAGAGGTCATGAGAGCCATCGTTCTTGGATCGGCACTTTTGCCTTCCTGCTTCATGTGTTATTGGTCGGCTCTTTTCAAATCGAATGTGCCTATCGGATTCATTCGATAGCCCCCGCTATAAAAAATTGCATTGAAATCGCCATGCACTGTCCCCTTGGCTGGATCGAGCCTGATAGTAAGTTCCGCTTTGTCTGCCAGGGTGGATGTGAAGTTAGGTGCGGGGGGAACTGAATGGATATGGAATACGTAAAACCACTGCCCATCCCCAATCTTGTAGGTTTTCTCTAGCAGGTCTTCACCCTCATAAGGCACTGAGAATTGAAGCGCGAAGAACGTACCGTCTTCAGTCTTGCCGGTAGAACCTTGGAAAACCCAATGGTCGATACCAGGTCCGCCACGAAACGCCGTAAATAAAGTAGATTCAGCGTAGATCGGTTCCCCTGTGAATCTCCAGTGAAAATCGTTACCAGCTGCCTGACTTTTATGGTCGTCCGGGAAAAAAATAGGAAAAGCACTCATCGAAAAAATCCTTTTCTGTTTAAAGTCGAAGGAAGTAAATGCCGGGTGTAACGGCATTTAAATGCTACCCCACCGTACTGGCGTGTCTACTGTCATAACTGACAGTTGGGTGCGTACTTTCAGCTGGATTTCGCGCAGTGGCGGCCAAATGCGCGCTGTCGATTTTTGACTTTCATCAGGCAATAAAAAACCCGGAGGCTTTCACCGTCCGGGTTTTGTTTTTCCAGCATCAATCAGCGGTTAAACCGCTCCACCAACGAATACTGGGTATTCGCCGTTTTCGTCAGCTCTTCACTCAACAACGCCGAGTGTTGCGCCTGTTCCGACGTCTGGTCGGCCAGTTGCGAGATGTTGCTGATGTTGCGGCTGATTTCTTCGGCCACCGAGCTTTGCTCTTCGGTCGCGGCCGCAATCTGGGTGGTCATGTCGGTGATGTGTGCCACCGCTTCGCTGATCCCGACCAGTGCCTGATCCGCTTCGAGTACCCGCGCCACACCTTCTTCCGCCTGGCGATGCCCGGATTCCATGGTTTGCACGGCGGTGCTGGCGGTTTGCTGGAGCTTGGCGATCAGGGCGTGAATCTGCCCGGTGGATTCGCTGGTGCGTTGCGCCAATTGGCGAACTTCGTCGGCAACCACCGCAAAGCCGCGACCCATCTCGCCGGCACGCGCCGCTTCGATGGCGGCGTTCAACGCCAGCAGGTTGGTCTGGTCGGCGATGCCTTTGATTACGTCGACCACGCCGCCGATTTCATCGCTGTCCTTGGCCAGTTGCGTCACGGTCAGGCCGGTTTCGCCGACCACCTCCGACAGGCGCTGAATGGCTTCGCGGGTTTCCCCGGCGATGTCACGGCCGCGCCCGGTCAGGCGATTGGCTTCTTGAGTCGCGTCCGCCGTGCGTTGCACGTGGCTGGCGACTTCCTGGGTGGTGGCGGCCATCTGATTGACGGCGGTGGCCACCTGCTCGGTTTCGACGCGCTGACGTTCCAGGCCGGTGGAGCTGCTGTGAGCCAGTGTGTCGGACTGTTTCGCCTGGTCGCTCAGGTGCTCGGCGGTGTCCTGCAGACGGGTCAGGCAGGTTTTCAGGCGGGCTTCCTGGCTGAGGATCGACATCTCCAGACGCGCCTGGGCACCACGGCTGTCGGTGTACATCTGCGCGATCAGCGGGTCGGAGGTGGTCTGCTCGGCCAGGCGCAGCAAGCGCTTGAGACCACGCTGTTGCCAGCTCAACCCCAGCAGGCCCAATGGCACCGAAAGACCGGCGGCCAAGGCAAAACCCCATTGGGAGTTGAGCGTGGCACCGATCATGAAGCTCAGCTGGCTGACCAGAATGAACGGCAACCAGTCCTGCAGGACCGGCAGCCATTTATCGGTGGAAGGAATCGCTGACTTGCCCTGGTTGATGCGTTGGTAGAGCGCTTCGGCACGCTGGATCTGCTCGGCGGTGGGTTTGACCCGCACCGACTCGTAACCGATCACCTGGTTGCCATCGAACACCGGTGTGACGTAGGCGTTAACCCAGTAGTGGTCACCGGTCTTGCAGCGATTCTTGACAATGCCCATCCATGGCAAGCCTTGTTTCAATGTGCCCCACATGTGCGCGAACACCGCGGCCGGTACGTCGGGGTGACGAACCAGGTTATGCGGTGCACGGATCAGTTCCTCGCGGGAATACCCACTGATTTCGACGAAAGCGTCGTTGCAGTAGGTGATCACGCCCTTGGCATCGGTGGTGGAGATCAACCGTTGCTGAGCCGGGAAGGTCCGTTCGCGTTGTGTAATGGGCTGGTTGTTACGCATGGCTTTTTTCAATCCGCAAGGCTTTGAGAGGTTGTCGGCACCGTCAGGGATTTATTGAAGAATATTTTTCAATAATCAGCGGCGCGTCGCAAAACGACCGTTGCGTCAGCCCGCCAGCATCGGATAGGTGAACAGGCTGAAATGCAGCAGGTTCAAACCGAAATGCGTGGCAATGGCCGCACCTAACCCGCCGAAACGGTAGGCCAGACCATAGCCGACACCTGCCAGACTCGCCAGCAACACCCATTGCCAGCCAGCGCCCGCATGCACCAGGCCAAACAACAGCGAGGCGAGCAGCAGCGCCAGGTTTTCACCATAAGGCAGGTGTTTAAAGTACCGGCTGAGGCCGCCCTGAAGGTAGCCGCGAAACAGCGCTTCTTCCACCAGCGTCACCAGCAACAGGTTGTTGAACAGCCACAGCCAGGCCTGATCAGGCCATTTGGGGGCCCAACTGATCACACCCAACAACAGCGCGCCACCCAATGCCAGCACGCTGCTCAGTGTCAGCCCCAGCAGCGCGGCGGGAATGGAAAGCCGCAGCGAATGCCGGCCGACAATCCACGGGCAGACCAGCAACAGCCAGAAACCAATCAGCGGTTTGTCCAGATTCAGGTACAGCGCAAACGGTACGGCATCGTCGGTAATACGATGCGGATTGATACCTCGACCGTTGTAGAAGCCGGGGAGCCAGTGCATCGCCAGTGCCAGCGCCATGAAAATAAACAGGCCGTGACCGAGGTAATGGCCGATTCGGAGTTGTTGCTGACGCACGGCGAAACCGGCGATCAGTAGCAATGCGACCGAGATAAGCGCCAGCCAGCCGAGATGGCCGTAGGACAGCGCCATGGCATAACCGAGGGAGAGCAGGGCCAGGAAGGTCCATGGCAAAGCAAACATCTGAAGTCCTTGTGTTCGAAATTCTGCGGGTCGCCTCGGTCCACTGTAGGAGCAAGCTTGCTCGCGATGGCGGAGTGTCAGGCGGCACTGATATTGGATGTTACGGCCCCATCGCGAGCAGGCTCGCTCCCACAGTGGTCTTGTGTGGGGCTATAAAAGCGCGGCGATTATAGAGGCGTGTCCGCAAACAAAAACACCGCCCGAAGGCGGTGTCTTTTTCTGCAAACACTTACGACGCAATCAACTGCCGCAACACGTAATGCAAAATCCCCCCTGACTTGAAGTACTCGACTTCATTCAGCGTATCGATCCGGCACAACACTTCGATCTTCTCGCGGCTGCCGTTTTCACGGGTGATGATCAGCGTCAGGTTCATTCGCGGCGTCAGCTCGACGCCGCTCAGGCCCTGAATGTCCAGGGTCTCCTTGCCGGTCAGATTGAGGCTCTTGCGGTTCTGATCCAGCTTGAACTGCAAGGGCAGCACGCCCATGCCGACCAGATTGGAGCGGTGAATCCGCTCGAAGCTTTCGGCGATGACCGCTTTCACGCCCAACAGATTGGTGCCCTTGGCCGCCCAGTCGCGGCTCGAACCGGTGCCGTATTCTTGCCCGGCAATCACCACCAGCGGCGTGCCCGAGGCTTGGTAACGCATGGCTGCATCGTAGATCGCCAGTTTTTCCCCGGTAGGAATGTAAAGGGTATTGCCGCCTTCCTCGCCGCCGAGCATCTCGTTGCGAATGCGGATGTTGGCAAAGGTGCCGCGCATCATCACTTCATGGTTGCCGCGACGGGAGCCGTAGGAGTTGAAGTCCCGCGGCTCCACACCTTTACCGCGCAGGTAATGGCCGGCGGGGCTCTCGGTCTTGATGTTGCCGGCGGGGGAGATGTGGTCGGTGGTCACCGAGTCGCCGAGCAGCGCAAGGACCCGTGCGCCCGCGACGTCCTTGACCACGGGCGGCGGTCCGCCGATGTCGTCGAAAAACGGTGGGTGCTGGATGTAAGTCGAATCGTCCTGCCAGACGTAGGTCGCCGCTTGAGGCACTTCAATCGCCTGCCATTGCTCATCGCCGGCAAACACTTCGGCGTATTCCTTATGGAACATCGCGGTGTTGACCTGATTCACCGCATCGGCGATTTCTTGGGTGCTTGGCCAGATGTCCCGCAAGTAAACCGGGTTGCCGTCCTTGTCGTCACCCAATGGCTCACTGCTGATATCAATGCGCACCGTGCCGGCCAGCGCAAACGCGACGACCAGCGGCGGCGAGGCCAGCCAGTTGGTTTTCACCAGCGGATGCACGCGGCCTTCGAAGTTGCGGTTGCCCGACAGCACCGAAGCGACGGTCAGGTCGGCTTTCTGGATGGCTTTTTCGATCGGCTCCGGCAGCGGCCCGGAGTTGCCGATGCAGGTGGTGCAGCCATAACCGACCAGGTCGAAACCGAGTTGATCCAGGTATTGCGTCAGCCCGGCAGCCTTGTAGTAGTCGGTCACTACTTTGGAACCGGGAGCGAGCGAGCTTTTCACCCACGGTTTGCGCTTGAGGCCTTTCTCCACGGCTTTTTTTGCCACCAGGCCGGCGGCCATCATCACGCTCGGATTGGAGGTGTTGGTGCAGGAGGTGATTGCGGCGATGACCACCGCGCCGTTTTTCAAGCGATAGGTTTGACCTTCAAAATCGTAGTCGGCTTCACCGGCCAAGTCGGCATTGCCCACCGCAACGCCACCGCCGCCTTCACTTTCGAGGCGACCTTCTTCCTTGCTGGCAGGTTTGAATTGCAGGTCGGTGAAGTCACTGAATGCTTGCGCGACATTCGGCAACGACACCCTGTCCTGTGGGCGTTTCGGCCCGGCGAGGCTGGCTTCGACGCTGCGCATGTCCAGCGCCAGGCTGTCGGTGAACACCGGTTCCTTGCCCGACTGGCGCCACAGGCCTTGCGCCTTGCTGTAGGCCTCGACCAGTTTCACGGTTTCAAGTGGACGACCGGACAGGCGCAGATAATCCAGAGTGATGTCATCCACCGGGAAAAAGCCGCACGTAGCGCCATATTCCGGGGCCATGTTGGCGATGGTCGCGCGGTCGGCCAGCGGCAGGTCGGCGAGACCGTCGCCGTAGAACTCGACGAATTTGCCGACCACACCTTTCTTGCGCAGCATCTGGGTCACGGTCAGCACCAGGTCGGTGGCCGTGATGCCTTCCTTCAATTTGCCGGTGAGTTTGAAGCCGATCACTTCTGGAATGAGCATCGACACCGGTTGGCCGAGCATCGCCGCTTCCGCCTCGATCCCGCCGACGCCCCAGCCAAGTACGCCGAGGCCGTTGATCATGGTGGTGTGGGAATCGGTGCCGACCAGCGTGTCGGGGAACGCGTAGGTGCGGCCGTCTTCATCCTTGGTCCAGACCGTGCGGCCGAGGTATTCGAGGTTCACCTGATGGCAAATCCCGGTGCCCGGCGGCACCACGCTGAAGTTGTCGAAGGCGCTCTGGCCCCAGCGCAGAAAGGCGTAACGCTCGCCGTTGCGCTGCATCTCAATGTCGACGTTCTGTTCGAAGGCGCTGGCGCTGCCGAACTTGTCGACCATCACCGAGTGGTCGATCACCAGGTCCACCGGAGACAGTGGATTGATCCGCTGCGGGTCGCCGCCGGCCTTGGCCATGGCGGCGCGCATGGCGGCCAGGTCGACCACGGCGGGAACGCCGGTAAAGTCTTGCATCAAGACGCGGGCGGGGCGGTACTGGATCTCGCGGTCGGAGCGGCGCTCCTTGAGCCAGGCGGCAATCGCTCGCAGGTCGGCGCCGGTGACGGTTTTTTCGTCTTCCCAGCGCAGCAGGTTTTCCAGCAGCACTTTCAACGACATAGGTAGCTTGTCGAGATCACCGAGGCTCTTGGCGGCATCGGGCAGACTGAAGTAATGGTAGGTCTTGTCGTCGACTTGCAGGGTTTTAAGGGTTTTCAGGCTATCGAGGGACGGCATTACGATCACTCCTTAAAGTCCGCACGGCTACGGACTGAGGGGACGGACAGAGCTTTCAACCTAGCCCCGTTTGAACGTTAAAGCTAATAACCGGACTCTATGGGCAAGTCCGAGGTTCCGAACTCGGCTATCATGCGCCGGTTTTCGTGACAGGCTTTGCTTCAACGCAAGTCTGGGCATCGCGCAGTGGCTGAATTCTTCGCCAACTGCCCAGGAGTAAGAATGAACACCCTCTTTATGCATTGCCGGCCGGGCTTCGAAGGCGAAGTCTGTTCCGAGATTTCCGAACACGCCGCACGGCTGAACGTGGCCGGTTATGCCAAGGCAAAAACCGCCAGCGCCTGCGCCGAATTCATCTGCACCGAAGAAGACGGCGCCGAGCGCCTGATGCGCGGTCAGCGTTTCGCCGATCTGATCTTCCCGCGCCAATGGGCGCGGGGGATTTTCATCGACCTGCCGGAAACCGACCGTATCAGCGTGATTCTCGCGCACATGGCCGACTTCCCGCTGTGCGGCAGCCTGTGGCTGGAAATGGTCGACACCAACGACGGCAAAGAGCTGTCGAACTTCTGCAAGAAATTCGAAGTGCACCTGCGCAAGGCGCTGATGGCGGCCGGCAAACTGGTGGAAGACGCGAACAAGCCGCGTTTGCTGCTGACGTTCAAGAGTGGCCGCGAAGTGTTCATGGGGCTGGCCGAGTCGAACAACTCGGCCATGTGGCCGATGGGCATTCCACGCCTGAAGTTTCCGCGCGAGGCGCCGAGCCGTTCGACGTTGAAGCTGGAAGAGGCGTGGCACCATTTCATCCCGCGCGATCAGTGGGACGAGCGTCTGCACAGCGACATGACCGGCGTCGACCTCGGCGCGGCGCCGGGTGGCTGGACCTGGCAACTGGTCAATCGTGGCATGCTAGTGACCGCCATCGACAATGGCCCGATGGCTGAAAGCCTGATGGACACTGGTCTGGTGCAGCATTTGATGGCCGACGGTTTCACCTTCAAGCCACGGCAACCGGTGGACTGGATGGTCTGCGACATCGTCGAGAAACCGGCACGCAACGCGGCGATGCTGGAAGAGTGGATTGGCGAAGGGCATTGCCGCGAAGCGGTGGTCAACCTCAAGCTGCCGATGAAGCAGCGTTACGCCGAAGTGAAACGCTTGCTGGAGCGCATTGCCGACGGTTTCAAGGAGCGCGGGATTCGCGTCGAGATCGGCTGCAAGCAGCTGTATCACGACCGCGAAGAAGTGACGTGCCACCTGCGCCGCCTGGACGTGAAGAAACCAAAATCCCGCTGATGTACACAACCCGTGTAGGAGCGAGGCTTGCCCGCGAAGCTTTTGGCGTCCTTAAGGGCCTCTTCGCGGGCAAGCCTCGCTCCTACAGGGATGGCGTCATGCCACAGATGACCGAACACCCGGCAATGCGCGACAATGCCGGCCAGTTTCAGGAGTGAATCATGAGTGAAATGCTTGATACGCCGGTAGACGGCACCCTCGACGCCACCGGCCTCAACTGCCCGGAGCCGGTGATGATGCTGCACCAGCACATCCGTGACCTGGCGCCCGGCGGCCTGCTCAAGGTGATCGCCACCGACCCGTCGACCCGTCGGGACATTCCCAAGTTCTGCGTGTTCCTCGACCACGAGCTGATCGCGCAGCACGAAGAGGCCGGCACTTACCTGTACTGGATTCGCAAGAAATCGGATTAATCGATTCGAAAAAAAGGCCTGCATTTGCAGGCCTTTTTTGTGCGGTCAACCCATCGAATGGCTCATGCGGATCCGCTTGCGTGCACTGCGCGTCAGGCGAATCGACAGCATCAGCGCCGCGCAACTCAGGCCGACGATCAAACCCTGCCACAGCCCGCTCGGGCCACGGGGTTCGCCGAACCAGTCGGTCAGGCCGAGGGCGTAACCCACCGGCAAGCCGATGCCCCAATAGGCGAACAGGGTGAGGATCATCGTCACCCGAGTGTCCTGAAAACCGCGCAGGGCGCCGGCCGCTGTCACCTGGATGGCGTCGGAAAACTGGAACAGCGCCGAGTACACAATCAGCATCGCCGCGATATGGATCACCGTCGGGTCTGCGGTGTAGATCGCAGCGATGTGCTCGCGCATCAGCAACATCATGCTCGCCGACAGGCAGGCGTAGGCCAGCGCGGTGCCCATGCCGACACCCGCCGCAAAACGCGCTTCGCGCGGCTCTTCACGTCCCAGTGCCTGACCGACGCGTACGGTCACAGCCATGCCCAAGGAGTAAGGGATCATGAACACCAGCGAGCTGACATTCAGGGCAATCTGATGCCCGGCCACCACCGTGGCGCCGAGGCTGCCGATCAGCAGGGCAATCACCGCGAAGATGCTCGATTCGGCAAACACCGCGATGCCGATCGGCAAGCCGATGCTCAGCAGGCGTTTGATCACCGCCCATTGTGGCCAGTCGAAACGGCTGAACAACTGGCTCGACTGATACGCCGGCGCCCAGCGTTCCCAGCCGGCCATGCCCAGCGCCATCACCCACATCACAATCGCCGTGGCCCAGCCACAACCGACGCCGCCCATGGCGGGTACACCGAAGTGGCCATAAATGAAGACATAGTTCAGCGGAATGTTCAGCGCGAGCCCGCACAAACCCAGGACCATCGCCGGGCGCGTGCGTCCCAGGCCGTCACTGAAACAGCGCAACACATGGTAAAGCGCGACGGCGGGCAGTCCGCTGGCGATGCCGTGCAGGTATTGCATGCACGGGCCGATCAGCTCGGGATCGACCTTCATCAGGTGCAAAATCGGTTCGGCGCTGAACAGCATGCCAGTCGCCATCACGCCCACCACCAGCGCCAGCCACAACGCCTGGCGCACGATCGGGCCGATCTCGCTGTGGGTGCCGGCACCAAAGCGCTGGGCGACTTTCGGCGTGGTGGCCAGCAGCGTACCGGTCATCAACAGAAACACCGGGACCCAGATCGAGTTGCCCAACGCCACCGCCGCCAGATCCCGTGGCCCGACGCGACCGGCCATCACCGCATCGACGAAGCCCATCGCCGTGGTGGCCAGTTGCGCGATCATGATCGGCAACGCCAGGCCGAGCAGGTTCTTCAGCTCGAGGCGAACCCGGGCGGGGCGGTTGAGGGAAATGGCGGCGGGGCGGTCAGTCACGGAATTCAAAGGCAAAACGTCCAAAAGGTTTTGATGCGCGAGGCGGCGCATTCTACGCGTTGACGCAACGGTCAGGAAAAGTCCTGTGTTACCCATTTGTAATCACACAAAAACCTGTAGGAGCGAGCCTGCTCGCGATGGACGTGAGGACGCCGCGTTCATTCAGACAACCCTCGTCATCGTTGACGCCCATCGCGAGCAAGCTCGCTCCTACATTAGAGGTGTGTGCTAGGCGTGAAGTGTCATCTGCGCCTACACTGCCGATCCGCCAAAGGAGCCTGCCATGCTGATTGTTGCCGACGAAAATATTCCGCTGCTCGATGCCTTCTTCGAAGGTTTCGGCGAAATCCGCCGGGTGCCGGGACGTTCAATCGACCGCGCCACCGTCGAGCAGGCCGATGTGCTACTGGTGCGCTCGGTGACCAACGTCAATTGCGGGTTGCTCGAAGGCAGCAAGGTGCGCTTTGTCGGCACCTGCACCATCGGCACCGATCACCTCGACCTCGATTACTTTCAGCAGGCCGGCATCACCTGGTCCAGCGCTCCCGGCTGCAATGCCCGTGGCGTGGTCGACTACGTGCTGGGCAGTTTGCTGACCCTTGCCGAAATCGAAGGCGCCGATCTCACCCGGCGCACGTACGGCGTGGTCGGTGCCGGCGAAGTGGGCGGGCGGTTGGTCAAGGTGCTGCAAGGGCTGGGCTGGAACGTGCTGGTCTGCGATCCGCCACGGCAAGCTGCTGAAGGGGGCGATTTCGTCAGCCTTGAGCAGATCATCGAGCAGTGCGATGTCATCAGCCTGCACACACCGTTGAAAAAACACGGGGCCGGTTCGACCTGGCATTTGTTCGACCAAAACCGTTTGAACCAGCTCAAGCCCGGTGCCTGGCTGATCAATGCCAGCCGTGGCCCGGTGGTGGACAACGCCGCCCTGTGCGAGGTGCTGCTGCAACGCGAAGACCTGCAAGCGGTGCTGGATGTCTGGGAGGGCGAGCCTGAGGTCGATGTGGCACTGGCCGAGCTCTGCGTGCTGGCCACGCCGCACATTGCCGGTTACAGCCTCGACGGCAAGCAACGCGGGACGGCGCAGATCTACCAAGCCTACTGCGATTTTCTCGGGCAACCGGCGCAGGTCCGCTTGAGCGATTTGCTGCCTGCACCGTGGTTGTCGCAGGTGACCTTGAACGCTGAGAGCGATCCTGCCTGGGCGCTGGCGATGATGTGCCGTGGCGTGTACGACCCGCGCCGCGACGACGCGGATTTCCGCCGCAGTCTTGTGGGCAGTGTGAGTGAGCAGCGCGCGGCGTTTGATGCGCTGCGCAAGAATTATCCATCGCGGCGCGAGATTGACGGGTTGCAGGTGCGGATTGAGGGGGATTCGCCTGAGTTGCTGAAGATTGTGGCGGCTTTGGGCGCATCGGCTGTCTGAAAACCGAGTTGGCCCATTCGCGGGCAAGCCTCGCTCCTACAGGTTAGGCGTAATGTTGAAAATGGCGCCGATCGCTGTAGGAGCGAGTGGTGCGGCATCCCGACTTGCCCGCGAATGGTCACACCACAATTCCGGATCAACACCCACAAAAAACCCGGCCATCAGGGCCGGGTCAAGAAGACGGGGCTATATCAATCTTGTTTGGCAGGCTTGACCAATCGCTTTTCCAGTTCGCGGCAAGCGTCCTGGATCATGCCCTCAGTGATCGGTACTTCGCGGCCTTTTTCGTCAATGATTGAGCAACCCAGAGACTGATCTGGCTGTGTGCGGATCACTTGAATCTTGTCATCGCTGCTATTTTGCAAGGACATGGCCTGTCTCCTCTTCAGGTGTGTGCTTACTGTAGAACCGTCAGGTGACCGGGCTATGACAACTCCCTGCGATCTTTCCAGAGCGGCAGCACCAGTCCACCAGAAATACCCAGACGTTGCCACCCGGACTTTAGACCAATAGCGTCTAGGAGCTAGTCATCGCGGTCATAATTAACCTGACTCATTGTGATTTACAGCGTTCAACCCCATTGAACCGTCAGGCTGGCCCTATCAATTGTGTAACTGGATGAACCCGATGCTCTCTGCCCGTCACCGCCGCGCGATTCGCCTGGCCAGCCTTTTTCTCGCGCCCTATCGTTGGCAGGCCTTTGGCGCCTTGCTCGCGCTGGTCGTCACGGCCGGCATCACCTTGTCCATGGGGCAGGGGATTCGCCTGCTGGTGGATCAGGGGTTCATGACCCAGTCCCCGCACCTGCTCAACCAGACGATTGGTTTGTTCATGTTGCTGGTGATAGGCCTGGCGATTGGCACCTTCGCGCGTTTCTACCTGGTGTCGTGGATCGGTGAGCGTGTGGTCGCCGACATCCGCCGTCAGGTGTTCAACCATCTGGTTTATCTGCATCCCGGGTTTTACGAAGACAACCGCAGCTCCGAAATCCAGTCGCGGTTGACCGCCGACACCACGCTGCTGCAATCAGTGATCGGTTCATCGCTGTCCCTGTTCCTGCGTAATCTGCTGATGGTGATCGGCGGGATTGTGTTGCTGTTTATCACCAACCCCAAACTCACCAGCATCGTCGTTGTGGCTTTGCCGCTGGTGATTGCGCCGATCCTGATTTTCGGTCGCCGGGTGCGCAGCCTGTCACGCCTGAGTCAGGACCGGATTGCCGATATCGGCAGTTATGTTTCCGAAACCCTGGGCCAGATCAAAACCGTGCAGGCCTACAACCACCAGACCCAGGACGAACAACGTTTTGCCGTGACCGTGGAAGAGGCGTTCAACACGGCACGCAAACGGATTTTCCAGCGGGCCTGGCTGATTACCCTGGTGATCGTGCTGGTGTTGGGGGCGGTCGGTGTGATGCTCTGGGTGGGCGGCATGGACGTGATGGCCGGGCGGATTTCAGCGGGGGAACTGGCGGCGTTCGTCTTCTATAGCCTGATTGTCGGCAGTGCATTCGGCACGTTGAGTGAAGTCATTGGTGAGTTGCAGCGCGCCGCCGGGGCCGCTGAGCGGATTGCCGAATTGCTGCGCTCGGAAAACATCATCCAGCCACCGGCGACTGGCCTGGTGACGTTGCCCGAGCGGGTGACGGGCAATCTCGTTCTGCAGGACGTGCGCTTTTCCTACCCGTCGCGCCCGGAAAGCTACGCCGTCGATGGTTTGAATCTGACCATCAAGGCGGGCGAAACCCTCGCGCTGGTCGGGCCGTCCGGTGCTGGAAAATCGACGGTGTACGACCTGCTGTTGCGTTTTTACGATCCTGCCGAAGGGCGCATCCTGCTCGACGGCGTGCCGCTGACTCAACTCGATCCATTGGACTTGCGCCGTTGTTTCGCGCTGGTTTCCCAATCCCCGGCGCTGTTCTTCGGCAGCATCGAAGAGAACATCCGCTACGGTAACCCGACAGCGACGCTGGAACAGGTTCAGGAAGCGGCGAAAATCGCCTACGCCCATGACTTTATCGAGGCGATGCCCCACGGTTATCAGACTCATTTGGGCGACGCAGGCCTCGGTTTGTCCGGCGGCCAGCGCCAACGCCTGGCCATCGCCCGAGCGCTGCTGGTGGATGCGCCCATCCTGCTGCTCGACGAAGCCACCAGCGCCCTCGACGCCCAGAGCGAACACCTGATCCAGCAAGCCCTGCCCAGCCTGATGAAAAACCGCACCACCCTGGTCATCGCTCATCGTCTGGCCACGGTTAAAAACGCCGACCGGATTGCAGTGATGGACCAGGGGAAACTGGTGGCGGTGGGCACGCACCAAGAGCTGATTGCGAGCAATGCGCTGTATGCGCGGTTGGCGGCGTTGCAGTTCAACGACGGGCATGAAGCGGCATGAATGAACGCTGCTGAATACTGCCGGGTTCGGGCATTATGTCGAGCTCAGTGCGAGCATGGATGAGGATATGAGCCGTTATCAACCACCGTTGACCCTGACCACCAAGATGCTCACGTTGATTGCCGAAATCAGTGAGCGGATCGGTCAACTTTCGGCTGTGGATGATCGACGGCAGACGCCTCAACTGCGGCGGGGTAATCGGATTCGCACGATTCAGGCTTCATTGGCGATCGAGAACAATACCCTGAGCATCGAGCAGGTGACTGCTGTTTTGGCAGGGCAGCGAGTGCTGGGATTGCCTCGGGAAATCCAGGAGGTGCGTAATGCCTTCACGGCTTACGAAGCCATGCCGGATTGGCAGCCGAGTAGTCGTGTTGATCTGCTTCGGGCGCATGAGTTACTGATGGGCGGCTTGATTGACGACTGTGGGCAGTTTCGCCGAGCCGGTGTGGGCATTTACCGTGGCGAGAAATTGGTTCATATGGCACCGCCACCGAGCCGCATTACGCATTTGATGGATGATTTGCTGGCGTGGCTCGGCGATTCTGATTGGCATCCGTTGATTATCAGTTGTGTCTTCCACTATGAATTCGAGTTCATCCATCCCTTCGCCGACGGCAATGGACGTATGGGGCGTCTTTGGCAGACATTGATTCTCAGTCGGTGGCGCCCGGTGTTGGCTTATCTGCCGGTCGAAGCCGTGATTCGAGAGCAGCAGGATGCTTATT
This sequence comes from Pseudomonas sp. PDM01, assembly GCF_014852325.1. Taxonomy (NCBI): domain Bacteria; kingdom Pseudomonadati; phylum Pseudomonadota; class Gammaproteobacteria; order Pseudomonadales; family Pseudomonadaceae; genus Pseudomonas; species Pseudomonas sp. PDM01. Next base: position 109,858 of record NZ_JACVBK010000006.1, on the reverse strand, counting down.
ACGCGGCGTTATCGGCAGCCGACCAAATGGCCGAGTCGACGCCTTTTGTCGAGTTCATGCTGCAAGCGTTGAGCCTTGCGCTTGATGAGGCGGTTAGAACCGAGCCGGTAACCGACCAAGTAGCCGACCAAGTAACCGACCAAGTAGCGAAACTGCTTCGTGCTCTTTGCGGAAGCGCTCCTGTGAAGGTTAACGATCTGATGGCCGAGCTCGGATTGGCTCACAAGGCGACATTTCGGGCCAACTACCTCAAGCCTGCATTGGTAGAAGGCTTGATTGAGATGACTGATCCTGATTCCCCCCGTAGCCCGGTGCAACGCTACCGCTTGACCGCGCAGGGCGAGCTTGTTGCAGCACGGTGCAGATCCAGGTAGATGCGCCATAAAAAATGCCCGCATTTCTCAATGCGGGCATTTTCGTTTTCGCCTCAGACAGGCTTATTGATCATCAAAATACCGCTCATGCCAATCCACCAACGGCTGTGGCGAGTTGAGCTTCTGGCCGTAGATCACCGAGTACGACAGCACGTTTTGCACGTACTGGCGGGTTTCGTCGAACGGAATGCTTTCCACCCAGACGTCGAAGCTCAGGTGATCCGCACCGCGCAGCCACTGACGCACGCGCCCCGGGCCGGCGTTGTAGGCGGCGGAGGCGAGGACGCGGTTGCCGTTGAACTGGCTGTGCACCTGGCTGAGGTACGCGGCGCCGAGCTGGATGTTCTTGTCCGGATCGAACACCTGCTGTGGCGAGGCCAATGGGATGCTGAACTTGCGTGCGGTTTCCTTGGCGGTGCCCGGCATCAGTTGCATCAGGCCGCTGGCGCCTACGCCTGAGCGGGCGTCGGCCATGAACGCGCTTTCCTGGCGAGTAATGGCGAATACCCAGCTCGAATGCAGGCCGCGAACCTTGGCTTCGCGCACGAGAGTTTCGCGGTGGGCCATCGGGAAGCGGATGTCCAGATCGTCCCAATACTGCGCCTGACTGATGGTGCGGATCGCCGGGAAATACCATTTCAGGTCGTAGGCCAGTTTGGCCTGGGCGACCATTTCGTCACGGTTGAAGTGGCGGCTGACGTGATACCACTCGCGACGCCCATCGACGATCTGCCCGCGCGCATGGAATTCCAGGGCGCGACGCACGCCCGGCGTGTTGCGAACCTTGTTGATCAGCGCCTGGCTCAATACCAGCGGCTTGTTGTTCAGCGAGTAAGGCAACTGCGAACGGTCGGCAGCGAGGAAGCCGTAGAAGTCACGTTCACGAGCGAGGCCTTTGTACAGCGTCTGCGCCTCCGGATTTTGCGGTTGCGCCAGTTCCAGGCTGCGGGCCTGCCAGTAACGCCAGCGGTTGGTGGTCGCCAGGTCCTGGGGCAAACGGCGGGTCAACTGATAGGCATCGTCCCAGCGGGCCAGGCGCAGCAGCAGGCGCAAGCGCCACTCGGACACGGTGTTGTCACGCAATTCCGGGTCGTATTTGGTCATCACGTCCAACGCGCGACTGTCGAAACGGCGAGCGAGGGTCAGGCCGATTTCCCGGGCGATCGCGACTTTTTCGTCACGGGAGAAATGCATGCTGCTGGCGTAACCGTCGAGCAACGCCATGGCCTTGTCCGGGTCTTGCTTGGCCAGGCGGCGCAGGCCGAGGCTGACAATGTCGGACATCGGTTCGTCGGCCGGTGTGAAACGCGACGGCTGGTTGAGCAGTTCGGGTTTCTGCGCCACGTCCACCAGCAAACGGCCGCGAGGGGCGAGGGTGGTCAGGCCGTTGACCAGGCTGTTGGCCAGGGGATAGTTGCGCGCCTGGGCGGCAAGCTTGGTGCGTTCCCAGCGTTTCTGTTCAGTCAGTTGGCCTTCGGCAGCCCAGACTCCGAACAAGCCGTCGCACGCCGCAGGCAGGGATTTGCCAGTCAGCCAGAGCTTGTTGGCGTTGGCGTAGCCTTCGGATTTCAGGTTGTGCCCGATCTGGTACTGCGCGTTCAGGCAGTCCAGCTCGGTGAAATTCAGCTTGGGATCGTAGTACTTGACGAAAGTCGCCCATTCGCCGCGATCGGCCAGCCAGCGCAACCAGCGCAATTTCATCCAGTTGGCTTGCGGCAAGTCACCGTGTTCGGCGAGGAATTTTTCGATCTCGGCGTTGCTCGCCGTTTTCAGGCGTGCGGTCAGTTCGTCATAGGCCAGGTACGGCTCCAGCGGGTAGTCGCTGAGCGCCTTGCTATAACGGAAGTACGGGCCGGTATCACCCTTGGCCAGGGCGCGCTTGGCTTCATCGTAATACTGGCGTTGGGTGGACAGGTCCACCGCCTGGGCAGTTTGAACGGCAGCGGCAGAGAGAAGAAAGCAGGATAAAAGACTGAAAAGGCGACTGCGCATGAGACGTCCGGGCAGAGAAATCATGACAAGTGCGAGGCATGCCCGCACTGAATAATCTGTAGCTTAGCCTTTTGCCAGCAACCGGCGAAAGCTTTGCGGGCCTGTCAGCATCAGTTCGCAACATTTGTCATGCAGAGTGCCCCGAAGGTGAAATTGCCGGCCTTCTGAAGCCTCAAGTCAGGTAGAATGCGCGCCCGGTTTTTGGAGAAGCTCATGACCCTGCTCAAATTCAGCGATGTGTCCCTTGCTTTCGGCGCTATGCCGTTGTTGGACAAGGTGTCCTGGCAGATCGCCCGTGGTGAGCGGGTGTGCATCATCGGCCGCAACGGCACTGGCAAGTCCAGCATGATGAAGCTCGTCAAGGGCGACCAGAAGCCTGACGACGGCTCCGTGTGGCGCGCACCCGGCCTCAAGATTGGCGAATTGCCGCAAGAATTGCCGGTAGCCGACGAGCGGACCGTGTTCGACGTAGTGGCTGAAGGCCTGGACGGTGTCGGTGCACTGCTTGCCGAGTATCACCACCTGAGCCAGAACATCGTCACCGACGCCGACCTGGACAAGCTGATGCACGTCCAGCACGACCTCGAAGCCCGCGACGGCTGGCGTTTGCAAACCCTGGTCGACAGCACCCTCAGCCGCCTGCAACTGCCGGCCGACAAGACCCTCGCCGAATTGTCCGGCGGCTGGCGTCGTCGCGTCCTGCTGGCGCAGGCGCTGGTGTCCGAGCCCGATCTGCTGCTGCTCGACGAACCAACCAACCACCTGGACATCGGTGCGATTGCCTGGCTCGAAGAAGCGCTGAAGGATTTCCAGGGCGCCGTGCTGTTCATCACGCACGACCGTTCCTTCCTGCAAAACCTCGCGACCCGCATTCTTGAACTGGATCGCGGTGGCCTGATCGACTGGAATGGCGACTACGCCAGTTTCCTGGTGCACAAAGAAGCCGAACTGGCCGCCGAGGCCACCGCCAACGCGTTGTTCGACAAGAAACTGGCCCAGGAAGAAGTCTGGATCCGCCAGGGCATCAAGGCCCGTCGCACCCGTAACGAAGGCCGCGTCCGCGCCCTGAAAGCATTGCGCGTTGAACGTAGCGAGCGTCGTGAACGCACCGGCAAGGCCAACATTCAGCTGGACACCGCTGACAAGTCCGGCAAGCAGGTGATGGTCCTCGAGAACGTGAGTTTCGCTCACCCGGGCGGTCCGTTCCTGATCAAGGATTTCTCGATGGTCCTGACGCGCGGCGACCGTATCGGCCTGCTCGGCGCCAACGGTACCGGCAAGACCACGCTGCTGAAGCTGATGCTCAGCGGTCTGCAACCGACCAGCGGCAAAGTGGAAGAGGGCACGCGCATCGACGTGGCGTACTTCGACCAGTTGCGCCATCAGCTGGACCTGGAAAAGACCGTGATCGACAACGTGGCCGAAGGTCGCGACTTCATCGACATCGATGGTCAGAGCCGTCACGTGCTGAGTTACCTCGGCGACTTCCTGTTCAGCCCGCAGCGTGCCCGCACGCCGGTCAAGGCGCTGTCAGGTGGTGAGCGTGCGCGTCTGTTGCTGGCGAAACTGTTCAGCAAACCGGCCAACCTGCTGGTCCTCGACGAACCGACCAACGACCTCGACGTGGAAACGCTTGAACTGCTGGAAGAGGTTCTGCTGACCTTCAACGGCACCGTGCTGATGGTCAGCCACGACCGGGCATTCCTCGACAACGTGGTCACCAGCACGCTGGTCTTCGAAGGTGAAGGCAAGGTTCGCGAATACGTCGGTGGTTATCAGGACTGGCTGCGTCAGGGTGGTTCGCCGCGCCTGCTGGGCGTGACCGAGAGCAAGTCTGGCAAGGCCGACCTGACGTCGGCGGTCGTGACGGCTGAGCCTGCACCGGTTGCGGCGGCGGTCGAAGCGCCGGTGGCGAAGAAGAAACTCAGCTACAAGTTGCAGCGTGAGCTGGAAATGTTGCCGAGCCAGATCGAAGCCATGGAGCAGCAGATCGCCGTCGTTGAGGCCCAGATGGCCGATGCTGGCTTCTATCAGCGTCCTGCTGCCGAGACGGCCGCTGTGATCGCTCAGTTGGAGCAGTTGCAGGCTGAGCTCGACGTGATGGTCGAGCGTTGGGCCGAGCTGGATGCCTGATTGATCCTGCAATAAAAAAGCCCGGCGCTCAGTGATGAACGCCGGGCTTTTCGTATGCGATCCCTTGTAGGAGCCGGCTTGCTGGCGATCGCGGTTTGTCAGCTGGCATTGATGTCGACTGATGCACCGTGATCGCCAGCAAGCCGGCTCCTACAAGGATCGGTTATCAGCTTTTGTTTTGCAGGCGCACGGCAAGTACGTCGCAAGGTGCGCCGTGCAGTACGTCATTGGCGGTGGAGCCCAGCAGCAATGCCAGGCCATGCCGGCCATGGCTGCCCACCACGATCAGGTCGCAGGTCTGCTCTTTGGCCAGGTGATGAATCTCCTGGCGTGGCTGGCCGTAGGTCAGGTGGCTGTACTCTTTGGAGAGTTCCGGGTACTTCACGATCAGCCGGTCAAGACGTTCCTTGGCCTGATCGAACTGTTGCTGCTGCAACTGGGAAAGGTCCATCGGCACGTCGCCGCCAAAGGCCATGGCCATCGGCTCGACAATGTGCACCAGGGACAGTTTCGCGCCGTTGCTCACCGACAGTTCGCGAGCTCGGTGGATGACAGGGTCGCACTCTTCGGTCAGGTCTACAGCGACCAGAATGTGGTTGTAGGGCATGAGGTGCTCCTCCTGAGGATTGCAATATTGGTAAGTATGGCTGGTTTCAAGCGCAGTGTTTTCAAAGTGACTCAAAGCGCTCATCAAGAATCGGGAGTACAGATATGACGGTCTGGATAGTGGTGTCAATCCTGTTGGTGGTTCTCAGTCCGCTGGCGTGGTTGCGTCCGTCCCGTGGGCAGAGCGGCCGCATGGCCCTGCGCATGGAGGCGCGGCGTATCGGGCTGGCCATGCAGCTGGCGCCTCAGGAGTGGCCGCACTGGCTGAGCCAGGAACCGCCGAGCCCTTGCGCGCAGTACCATCGACCGCGTCGCGGCAATCAGCCTGCTTGCTGGAGTTACTGGCAAAAGTCGCCGGGCGTATGGGTGAATCAATGGCAGGAGGTCTGCGAGGATCCGGCATTGCTGATTCATTTCGAAAAGTTGCCGGCCAACGTCTACAAGGTCGAAGCGGACAAGCAGATGATCACGTTGTACTGGGGCGAGAAGGGCGAAGCGACAGTTTTGCAACAAATCGATGCGACCCTCAAGGCCCTCGCCTGACCCCCGATCCCCTGTAGGAGCGAGCGGTGCGGCGATCCGACTTGCCCGCGAAGGCGTCCAACCTGACACACCGCTTTCGCGGGCAAGCCTCGCTCCTACGATTGTCCAGGCAATAAAAAGCCCGACATTCAACATCGGGCTGGAGTTGGCCAGGCAGGCCGGTAATTCGCTGTGCACTGATCTTACGCCGGGCATTCGCCGACGCGTTCATATTTTTTCCTCAATCTCCCGCCCAGCGTAGCCCGTTAAACAAAGGCTGCCGTGAATTAGGGCGACTTTTCTAACTATTGATTCTATGAATGGCCTCACATGCAGCCGGGTGTTGCAGGTCTTCGTGTTACGGAAATGACCGGAAAGTCGCGTTTCAACCCGTGTTTTGGGCGATTGACAATTGTCGGAAATTCCGTGAAGGTGACGTACCCAAATCAAACGGGCGTATGAATTGAGCGTTTGTATTTCAGATCGCTCCTACAGAATCCCGACTATCGCGTTGGCGGGTGTGCCGGGTGGATTGGCGTAGCATCGACGATAAACGTCACTGCCAAGCCATTCGCCTGCTTCCGACGTGTACTGTTCAGCTTCCATATCGTGGAGATCAGTTGATGATTTACGAAGGTAAAGCCATCACGGTTAAGGCTCTTGAAAGTGGCATCGTCGAATTGAAATTCGACCTCAAGGGTGAGTCCGTCAACAAGTTCAACCGTCTAACCCTGAACGAACTGCGTCAGGCCGTAGACACCATCAAGGCAGATGCTTCGATCAAGGGTGTGATCGTCAGCAGCGGCAAGGACGTGTTCATCGTCGGCGCCGACATCACCGAATTTGTCGAGAACTTCAAGCTGCCGGATGCAGAGCTTGTCGCTGGCAACCTCGAAGCCAACAAGATTTTCAGCGATTTCGAAGACCTCAACGTCCCGACTGTCGCCGCGATCAACGGCATCGCCCTGGGTGGCGGTCTGGAAATGTGCCTGGCGGCGGACTACCGCGTCATGTCCGTCACGGCCAAGATCGGTCTGCCGGAAGTCAAACTGGGCATCTACCCAGGTTTTGGCGGCACTGTGCGCCTGCCGCGCCTGATCGGTGCCGACAACGCCATCGAGTGGATTGCCGCCGGTAAGGAAAACCGTGCTGAAGACGCGCTGAAAGTCGGCGCAGTCGATGCAGTGGTTGAGCCTGGGAAACTGCAGGAAGCCGCTCTGGAACTGATCAAACGCGCCATCTCCGGCGAGTTCGACTACAAGGCCAAGCGTCAGCCGAAGCTGGAAAAGCTGAAGCTGAACGCCATCGAACAAATGATGGCTTTCGAAACCGCCAAAGGTTTCGTGGCAGGCCAGGCTGGCCCGAACTACCCGGCACCGGTCGAAGCGATCAAGACCATCCAGAAAGCCGCGAACTTCGGTCGCGACAAAGCGCTGGAAGTCGAAGCCGCCGGTTTCGTCAAACTGGCCAAGACCTCTGCCGCGCAGAGCTTGATCGGTCTGTTCCTGAACGACCAGGAACTGAAGAAAAAGGCCAAGGCCTACGACGAAATCGCCAAAGACGTGAAGCAGGCTGCCGTATTGGGCGCCGGCATCATGGGTGGCGGTATCGCTTATCAGTCGGCCTCCAAAGGCACGCCGATCCTGATGAAAGACATCAACGAGCACGGCATCGAGCAAGGCCTGGCTGAAGCCGCCAAGCTGCTGGTCGGTCGCGTTGATAAAGGTCGCATGACCGCGGCGAAAATGGCCGAAGTGCTCAACGGCATTCGTCCGACCCTGTCCTACGGCGACTTCGGTCACGTGGATCTGGTGGTTGAAGCGGTCGTCGAGAACCCTAAGGTCAAGCAGGCTGTGCTGGCTGAAGTGGAAGACAAGGTCAAAGAGGACACCATCCTCGCGTCCAACACCTCGACCATTTCCATCACCTTGCTGGCCAAAGCCCTCAAGCGCCCGGAAAACTTCGTCGGCATGCACTTCTTCAACCCGGTGCACATGATGCCGCTGGTTGAAGTGATTCGTGGCGAGAAGTCCAGCGAGCTGGCCGTTGCCACTACCGTTGCCTACGCCAAGAAAATGGGCAAGAACCCGATCGTCGTCAACGACTGCCCGGGCTTCCTGGTCAACCGCGTCCTGTTCCCGTACTTCGGCGGCTTCGCCAAACTGGTCAGCGCCGGTGTGGACTTCGTCCGTATCGACAAGGTCATGGAAAAATTCGGCTGGCCGATGGGCCCGGCGTACCTGATGGACGTGGTCGGCATCGACACCGGCCACCACGGTCGCGACGTTATGGCTGAAGGCTTCCCGGACCGCATGAAAGACGACCGCCGTTCGGCTGTCGACGTGCTCTACGAAGCCAAGCGCCTGGGCCAGAAGAATGGCAAGGGCTTCTACGCCTACGAGACCGACAAGAAGGGCAAGCAGAAGAAAGTTGCCGACCCGTCGGTACTGGAAGTGCTCAAGCCAATCGTCTTTGAACAGCGCGAAGTGACTGACGAAGACATCATCAACTGGATGATGATCCCGCTGTGCCTGGAAACCGTGCGTTGCCTGGAAGACGGCATCGTCGAAACCGCTGCCGAAGCCGACATGGGTCTGGTCTACGGTATTGGTTTCCCTCCATTCCGTGGCGGTGCGCTGCGCTACATCGATTCGATCGGTGTTGCCGAGTTCGTTGCCCTGGCTGACCAGTACGCTGATTTGGGCGCGCTGTACCACCCGACCGCAAAACTGCGTGAAATGGCCAAAACCGGCCAACGGTTCTTCGGTTAAGCGTCCCAACTTTTGAGCGAGAGTGAAATTTTATGAGCTTGAATCCAAGAGACGTCGTGATTGTCGACTTCGGTCGTACTCCGATGGGCCGCTCCAAGGGCGGCATGCACCGCAACACCCGTGCTGAAGATATGTCGGCACACCTGATCAGCAAATTGCTGGAACGCAACGTCAAGGTCGACCCGAACGAAGTCGAAGACGTGATCTGGGGCTGTGTGAACCAGACCCTGGAGCAGGGCTGGAACATCGCTCGCATGGCGTCGCTGATGACTCAGATCCCGCACACCGCTGCCGGCCAGACCGTCAGCCGCCTGTGCGGCTCGTCGATGAGCGCTCTGCACACTGCTGCGCAAGCGATCATGACCGGCAACGGTGACGTATTCGTCGTCGGCGGCGTCGAGCATATGGGCCACGTGAGCATGATGCACGGTGTCGATCCGAACCCGCACATGTCTCTGCACGCGGCGAAAGCCTCGGGCATGATGGGCCTGACCGCTGAAATGCTCGGCAAAATGCACGGCATTACTCGCGAACAGCAGGACGCTTTTGGCGTGCGCTCCCACCAGCTCGCCCACAAGGCGACTGTGGAAGGCAAGTTCAAAGACGAAATCATCCCGATGCAGGGCTACGACGAGAACGGTTTCCTGAAACTGTTCGACTACGACGAAACCATTCGTCCGGAAACTACCCTGGAAAGCCTGGCGGCGTTGAAGCCAGCGTTTAACCCGAAGGGTGGCACCGTGACAGCCGGTACTTCGTCGCAAATCACCGATGGTGCTTCGTGCATGATCGTGATGTCGGCGCAGCGTGCACAGGATCTGGGTATCCAGCCTCTGGCGGTGATTCGTTCGATGGCAGTGGCAGGTGTGGATCCGGCAATCATGGGCTATGGTCCAGTACCGGCAACACAGAAAGCACTGAAGCGCGCGGGCCTTGGCATCAACGATATCGACTTCTTCGAGCTCAACGAAGCTTTCGCCGCACAGGCCCTGCCAGTGCTGAAAGATCTGAAAGTGCTCGACAAGATGAACGAGAAGGTTAACCTGCACGGCGGCGCGATCGCCCTGGGTCACCCGTTCGGTTGCTCCGGTGCGCGTATCTCCGGCACTTTGCTGAACGTGATGAAGCAAAATGGCGGCACCTTCGGGGTAGCCACCATGTGCATTGGTCTCGGCCAAGGCATCTCCACCGTCTTCGAACGCGTTTAAGCGTTCCGTTGACGGAAGCCGGGGCCAAGTGCCCCGGTTTTTGTTTTTCCGGATTTATTTTGTTTTTATTTTGAAAAAATTTGAGTGAGGGCCAAACCATGCCGATACAACCTGGGCTCTACCAACATTACAAAGGTCCGCAGTACCGCGTATTCAGTATTGCGCGGCATTCGGAAACGGAAGAAGAAGTGGTCTTTTACCAAGCCCTGTATGGCGATTACGGCTTTTGGGTGCGCCCCTTGAGCATGTTCCTGGAGTCGGTCGAGGTTGACGGTGAACAGGTGCCACGCTTTGCTTTGGTGCAAGCCGAACCGAGCCTTTTTACCAAGCCATAAGCTGAGAGCGCGCAGAACCCTGCGCTTGACCTCACCTTGTAGCCACTATATATAGCGGTGCCGCGTCAGGCGCCAACCGCCTTTCACTTCTAGAATTCAGGAATTTTCTGATCCATGGGCAAATCGCTGGTCATTGTGGAATCCCCGGCTAAGGCCAAGACCATCAACAAGTATCTGGGTAACCAATACGTGGTGAAGTCGAGTATCGGCCATATCCGAGACCTGCCCACCAGCGGTTCGGCTAGCGCCAGCAAAGAGCCAGCCGCCAAGCGCGGCAAAGCCGCTGCGGGTGAAGGTCCGGTGCTCTCGCCTAAAGAGAAAGCGCGCAAGCAGCTGGTCTCGCGCATGGGTGTCGATCCCGATCATGGCTGGAAAGCCAAGTACGAGATCCTCCCGGGCAAGGAAAAGGTTATCGAAGAGCTGCGCCGGCTCGCCAAGGATGCTGACACCATCTATCTCGCAACCGACTTGGATCGCGAGGGGGAAGCCATTGCCTGGCACCTGCGCGAAGCCATCGGTGGTGACGACAGCCGCTACAAGCGCGTGGTGTTCAACGAAATCACCAAGAAAGCGATTCAGGAAGCCTTCTCCAAACCAGGCGAGCTGGACATCGACCGTGTCAACGCCCAGCAGGCGCGTCGTTTCCTCGATCGCGTGGTGGGTTACATGGTTTCGCCGCTGCTGTGGGCCAAGATCGCCCGTGGCCTGTCCGCCGGTCGCGTGCAGTCGGTTGCCGTGAAGCTTGTGGTCGAGCGTGAGCGTGAAATCCGCGCGTTCATCCCGGAAGAGTACTGGGAAGTCCACGCTGACCTCGGCACCGCCAAGGGCGCAACCGTGCGTTTCGACGTCGCTCGCGAGAAGGGCGAAGCGTTCAAGCCGCTGAACGAAGCCCAGGCCATGGCCGCGCTGGAGAAGCTCAAGGCTTCCAGCTACAGCATCGTCAAGCGCGAAGACAAACCGACCAGCAGCAAGCCGTCGGCACCGTTCATCACGTCCACCCTGCAGCAGGCCGCGAGCAACCGTTTGGGCTTCGGCGTGAAGAAAACCATGATGATGGCCCAGCGCTTGTACGAAGCCGGCTACATCACTTATATGCGTACCGACTCCACCAACCTCTCGGCCGATGCCGTGACGATGGCGCGTACGTATATTGAAGGCGAATTCGGCAAGAAGTACCTGCCGGAAACCCCGAACGTCTACAGCAGCAAGGAAGGCGCGCAAGAGGCTCACGAAGCGATTCGTCCGTCCGACGCCAACACCGAGCCAAGCAAGCTGTCGGGCATGGAGCGTGATGCAGAGCGGCTTTACGAGCTGATCTGGCGCCAGTTCCTCGCCTGCCAGATGCTGCCGGCGCAATACCTGTCGACCACGGTCACTGTCGGTGCCGGCGATTTCGAGCTGCGCGCCAAGGGCCGTATCCTGAAGTTCGACGGTTACACCCGCGTCATGCCGCAAATCGCCAAGCCTGGCGATGACGACGTGCTGCCGGACATGGCCCAGGGCGACGCGATGAAGCTGATCAAGCTTGATCCGACCCAGCACTTCACCAAGCCGCCGGCGCGTTACTCGGAAGCGAGCCTGGTGAAAGAAATGGAGAAACGCGGTATCGGTCGTCCTTCGACCTACGCGGCGATCATTTCGACCATCCAGGACCGTGGTTATGTAGCGCTGCACAACCGTCGTTTCTACTCGGAAAAGATGGGTGACATCGTCACCGAACGCCTGTCCGAGAGCTTCTCCAATCTCATGGACTACGGCTTCACCGCCGGCATGGAAGAGAACCTCGATGACGTGGCCCAGGGCGAGCGCGATTGGAAAAACGTGCTGGACGAGTTCTACGGCGACTTCAAGAAGAAGCTCGAAGTGGCCGAAAGCCCGGAAAGCGGCATGCGTGCCAACCAGCCGGTGATGACCGACATTCCGTGCCTGACCTGTGGCCGTCCGATGCAGATCCGTACCGCATCGACCGGCGTGTTCCTCGGTTGCTCGGGTTACAGCTTGCCGCCGAAAGAGCGCTGCAAGGCCACCGTTAACCTGGTGCCGGGTGATGAAATCGCCGCGGACGACGAGGGTGAATCGGAATCGCTGGTGCTGCGTGGCAAGCATCGTTGCCCGATCTGCAGCACGGCGATGGACGCTTACCTGCTCGACGAGAAGCGCAAGCTGCACATCTGCGGCAACAACCCGGATTGCGACGGCTACGAAATCGAAGAGGGCACCTATCGCATCAAGGGCTACGAAGGTCCGAGCCTGGAATGCGACAAGTGTGGCAGCGAGATGCAACTCAAGACGGGCCGTTTCGGCAAGTTCTTCGGTTGCACCAACGCAACGTGCAAGAACACCCGCAAACTGCTGAAAAGCGGTGATGCTGCGCCGCCGAAGATGGATCCGGTGAAGATGCCTGAGCTGAAATGCGAAAAGGTCAACGACACCTACATCCTGCGCGACGGGGCTTCCGGCCTGTTCCTGGCCGCCAGTCAGTTCCCGAAAAACCGCGAGACCCGTGCGCCGCTGGTCATGGAAATCATCCCGCACAAGGATGAGATCGATCCGAAGTACCACTTCCTCTGTGAAGCGCCGAAAAAGGACCCGGACGGTCTCCCTGCTGTGATCCGTTACAGCCGCAAGACCAAAGAGCAGTACGTGCAGACAGAAGTCGACGGTAAGCCGACTGGCTGGAAAGCGTACTACGACGGTGGCAAGTGGACGGTTGAAGACAAGCGTCCAGCAGCCAAAGCTTAAACAGCGCTGTAATTAAAAGGCCGCATGACAACCCTCGGGTTTTCATGCGGCCTTTTTGTTTGGGGCTTGCGGTGTGCTTGGGTGATCCACGACACTGTCTGACCTGCGTGAAGCAATTATTTCGTTGTGGAGGCTGCCGTCATGGCCCACGAACTCTATACCCGTACCAATCAGAAGATTTATTTCGCCGGCCTGTCGCTGGAAGCGCTTGCCAAGGCTGAAGAGGGGCGGGCGATGAACTCCCTGGCGCTGATTCAGGCCGGGCGCGAATCGGCGTTGTTTCACTTGTACGGTGCGTTGCTGGGGCTGTGTCATGAAATTGCCGGTTTCTATCGCTTGCCTCAGGCCAATGCGCCTCGGGCGGAGATGTTGCTGACTCGGGAAGTGCTGGAAGCCATTGCCATTCCCGAAATGGCCGAGATGGTCGAGTTGGCGCAAAACCCGGAAACCTGGCTGGCCAAGCTGCTGTCGGCTCATGCTGCGTTGTTCCAGCCGCCGCGTGCACCGCACAAACCCAAGGGCGACGTGACGCAGCCGCTGATCCTGGCCGTTAATCTGGATGAAGAAGATTCGCCGGAAGAGCTGAGCCGGGAGGAGTTGGAGAGCTGGCGTCAGAACCTGAAAGGCCTGGCGATTCGTTTTCGCGAAGGGTTGAACGAGTGCTGAAGGATTGAGTGTTTAACGGAGGGTCCGACGGGCTGTCCGTTTCAGGGATGAGTGCTGTGAGAAATGTCTCTTCGTAATGGCATCTGGTCAAGATCCTGAGCGAAGCCTGTCCGATGCCTATATAATCGCCGCCTTTCGTGGAGAACAGACCTTTATGCCAACGTCCTTTCTAGAAATTGTCGAGTTACCAGACGGCCGAATCGAGCTGCGCAGGGCCGAGGACGAGGGTTCTCTGGTTACTTTGGATTTCTCTGAGGATGCCAAAGCGTTCCTGCAGGGCCAACACGTGGAAGTCGCCAAGGCGATGTTGAGCGTCGGCGTTCAGATGGCTGGCCGCTTGGTTGAAGGTGATTTCAATACGGATGAGAGCTCACGGGTCCTTCATTGATCCCGTTCGTCGCTTTTTCCTGATACCGCTACAGACCGGCTTCTCTATCCTTGGAGAAGCCCCGCGCAGTTCAATGTGCGCTTCGTTTAACCCAGTCGAATGTTCAGACTTTGTGCGTCCCCGGTCCGGGCGGCGCTGATCAACTGTTGCCGTGAAGTGGTGCTCAGTGGATTGAGCCAGCTGACGACCGTGTGGCTGCGACCCAGACGCAACGCTTCGCAGGTCAGCTGTTGTGCACTCTGGGTGCCGCGCGGTTGCAGCAACAGAATGCGTTCACGATTCAGGCCGGCGTCTCGAAGCCAGGTTTGTGTCAGGCTGGCCGGCGGGGCGATCAATGTCAGCCAGCGCGCATCCTGATCCTCGCTCAGTTCCCTGAGGATCGGTGCCAGAAGGCTCAGGCAGTTCCCGGCCGCACCACGCAATGACAGCTCACTGAAAACTTCAGGTTCGGCGCTCCAGGGCGACTCGACCACATCCTTCAGAATCGGTGCCATCGGCTGCACCATGAATGCCTCGAACAACGGCAGTTGGGCTTGCTGTGATGTGTGTGGGAACTGCATAAAGCCTCCTTTAGCGGCGAATGACGCCGACACTCAAGCCTTCGATCACCAGTTCCTGATCTTTCAGGTTCACTTCGATAGGGGCGAATTCAGGGTTTTCTGCAATCAACCAGACTTTGCTGCCGTCACGCTTGAAGCGTTTGACCGTAACTTCGTCGCCGATCCGCGCTACCACGATCTGGCCGTTGCGGGCCTCACGGGTGGTATGGACAGCCAGAAGGTCGCCGTCGAAAATGCCCACGTCCTTCATGCTCATGCCATGAACGCGCAGTAAATAGTCAGCGCGAGGATGGAAAAAGGCTGGGTTGATGTTGCAGGATTCTTCGATGTGCTGCTGGGCAAGGATCGGTGCACCGGCAGCCACTCGGCCAATGATGGGCAGGGTGGATTCGTCGGCCTTGGCTTCGAAACCAGGGATGCGAATGCCGCGGGATGCGCCCGGCGTCATCTCGATCGCACCCTTGCGAGCCAGCGCCTTGAGGTGTTCTTCCGCTGCGTTGGGCGACTTGAAACCCAGTTCCTGAGCGATTTCCGCGCGGGTCGGCGGGTAGCCGTTGTCTTCCAGGCAGCGTTTGATGAAGGCCAGAATCTCGGCTTGGCGTGGCGTCAGCTTTAGCATATTGATCGCTCTGTCTTTTTATACAGTGACTGGGATTATATACAGTGAAAGCGACTTGGCAATGCCCCTTTTTTTACCGGCCGCCAGACGGTCGATCAGCCGGCTGATTAAAGCGTCGTCGTTGTATGGTTAAATAGCTGACCGGCCATTCCCAAAACGAACCACCAGACTTGACAAGGCCTGGGCTGAAACGTATGTTTCAAACAAGTGTTTGTCAGGCGGAGTAGCCATGGCCCAGTCGGAAACCGTTGAACGCATTCTTGATGCTGCCGAGCAGTTGTTCGCGGAAAAAGGTTTCGCAGAAACCTCGTTGCGTCTGATCACCAGCAAGGCCGGTGTCAATCTGGCGGCGGTGAACTATCACTTCGGGTCGAAGAAGGCGCTGATTCAAGCCGTCTTCTCGCGCTTTCTCGGGCCGTTCTGTTTAAGCCTTGATAAAGAGCTGGAGCGGCGTCAGGCCAAGCCCGAGAACAAGCCGACACTTGAAGAGCTGCTCGAAATCCTCGTCGAGCAAGCCCTGGTGGTACAGCCACGCAGCGGCAACGATCTCTCGATTTTCATGCGTTTGCTGGGGCTGGCGTTCAGTCAGAGCCAGGGTCACCTGCGTCGTTATCTCGAAGACATGTACGGCAAGGTATTCCGTCGCTACATGATGCTGGTCAACGAAGCCGCGCCACGCATTCCACCGATCGAGCTGTTCTGGCGCGTGCACTTCATGCTGGGTGCGGCAGCGTTCAGCATGTCCGGTATCAAGGCCTTGCGTGCAATTGCCGAGACCGATTTCGGCGTCAACACCTCCATTGAGCAAGTGATGCGCCTGATGGTGCCGTTCCTGGCTGCAGGCATGCGCGCCGAAACCGGCGTGACCGACTCGGCCATGGCCACTGCGCAATTGCGTCCGCGCAGCAAATCGACACAGGTTGCCGCCAAGGTTTAACCGCGCACGGGTGGGCGCGGCAGCTGACATCCGCTAAGCTAGCCGCCCATGCCGACTCTCGTTCTGAACCCGCTCCCCATTGATGTCGCCGACCTGCCGGGCAAAGCCCGCGGCGGTGAGCGCGTGCGAGCCGGGTTTATCGTTATCAAGGAATCTCTATGACTGCTGGCCTGCAAGGCTCGTTGATGGTGGACGTCGCCGGTACCTGGCTGACGGCTGAAGATCGCCAATTGTTACGCCAACCGGAAGTGGGCGGCCTGATCATTTTTGCCCGCAACATTGAACACCCGCGCCAAGTGCGCGAACTGAGCGCCGCAATCCGCGCCGTTCGACCTGATCTGCTGCTGGCAGTGGATCAGGAGGGCGGGCGGGTGCAGCGCCTGCGCCAGGGCTTCGTGCGACTGCCGGCCATGCGCGCCATTGCCGACAACCCGAACGCCGAATACCTGGCCGAGCAGTGCGGCTGGATCATGGCGACCGAAGTGTTGGCCGTCGGCCTCGACCTGAGCTTTGCCCCGGTTCTGGACCTGGATTACCAGCGCAGCGCCGTGGTCGGTACCCGTTCGTTCGAAGGTGACCCGGAACGCGCCGCGCTGCTGGCAGGTGCATTTATCCGTGGCATGAACAGCGCCGGCATGGCCGCCACCGGTAAACACTTCCCCGGCCACGGCTGGGCGGAGGCCGATTCCCACGTCGCGATCCCGAATGACGAGCGCAGCCTCGATGAAATCCGCACCAACGACCTGGTGCCGTTTGCCAAATTGAGCAAGCAACTGGCCGCCGTGATGCCGGCCCATGTCATTTATCCACAAGTCGATTCCCAGCCGGCCGGCTTCTCCCGTCGCTGGTTGCAGGACATCCTGCGCGGCGAGTTGCAGTTCGACGGCGTGATCTTCAGCGACGACCTGTCGATGGCCGGCGCTCACGTGGTCGGCGATGCTGCCAGCCGTATCGAAGCCGCGCTGAGCGCTGGTTGCGACATGGGCCTGGTGTGCAACGACCGCGCCGCTGCGGAGCTCGCGCTGAGTGCCGCCCAGCGTCTGAAGGTCAAGCCGTCCGAGCGCATTGCGCGGATGCGCGGCCAGTCGTATGCCAGCACTGAATACCGTCAAGACCCGCGCTGGCTGACGGCCATTGGTGCGCTCAAAGACGCTCAACTGATTGAATAAGGACTTTACGTTATGACGGTTTACGCGATTATCGGTGGCACCGGCCTGACTCAACTGGAAGGCCTGAGCATTCGTCAGTCACTGGCGGTGGACACCCCTTACGGCACGCCTTCGGCCGAGGTGCAGATCGGTGAGTACGCCGGCAAGGAAGTGCTGTTCCTCGCGCGTCATGGTCACCCGCACCGTTTCCCGCCGCATCAGGTGAACTACCGCGCCAACCTTTGGGCGCTAAAGCAGGCTGGCGCCGAAGCGATTCTTGCGGTCAACGCTGTCGGCGGAATTCATGCTGCGATGGGCACCGGGCATTTCTGCGTGCCGCATCAACTGATCGATTACACCAGCGGTCGCGAACACACCTATTTTGCCGATGACCTGGAACAGGTCACCCACATCGACTTCAGCTATCCCTACAGCGAACCGCTGCGCGAGCAATTGATCGCGGCATTGGCGGCTGAAGGCGTTGGTTACAGCAGTCATGGCGTGTATGCCTGCACGCAGGGGCC
The DNA here is from genome assembly GCF_014852325.1 of Pseudomonas sp. PDM01. Taxonomy (NCBI): domain Bacteria; kingdom Pseudomonadati; phylum Pseudomonadota; class Gammaproteobacteria; order Pseudomonadales; family Pseudomonadaceae; genus Pseudomonas; species Pseudomonas sp. PDM01. The sequence continues at coordinate 92,333 of NZ_JACVBK010000006.1, read as the reverse complement.
ACGCCTGGAAACGGTTGCGGAAATTGCGCGTCTGGAGCGCGACGGTTGCGACATCGTCGGCATGACCGGTATGCCGGAAGCGGCATTAGCGCGTGAGCTGGAGCTGGATTACGCGTGCCTGGCGTTGGTGGTGAACCCGGCGGCGGGCAAGTCGACGGCTGTGATTACCATGGCCGAGATCGAGCAGGCGTTGCATGACGGAATGGGCAAGGTGAAGTCGACGTTGGCGCGGGTGCTTAAAGGTTAGTCTGTCGATAGACCGAGTCGACGCTATCGCGAGCAGGCTCGCTCCCACAGGGGGATTTGGGTAGGCCAGAACCCTTGTGGGAGCGAGCCTGCTCGCGATGGCAATCTAACTGGCGCCGCTACTTATCGATCTTCTCCGGCAGCGGCGCAAACAACGCCTCAATATCATCACTCTGCAGCTTCCAGTCCCCAGCCTTGCGCCCATCCAGCACGCCTGCTGCCAAATCGGATTTTTCCTTCTGCAGGTGCTGAATTTTCTCTTCCACCGTGCCCCGGGCAATCATCTTGTAAACGAACACCGGTTTCTCCTGGCCGATGCGATACGCGCGGTCGGTTGCCTGGTTTTCCGTCGCCGGGTTCCACCACGGGTCGTAGTGAATCACCGTATCCGCTTCCGTCAGGTTCAAGCCGACACCGCCTGCCTTCAAGCTGATCAGAAAGATCTGACGCTTGCCGCTCTGGAAGTCTTTCACCGGGGAGCGTCGGTCGCGAGTCTGCCCGGTCAGCAACGCATACTCCACGCCGCGCTTCTTCAGTTCGACCTCGATTAACGCAAGCATCGAAGTGAACTGCGAAAACAGCAGAATCCGTCGGCCTTCCTCGAACAACTCCTCAAGCATTTCCATCAGGCTGTCGAGCTTGCCCGAGGTGCTTCCGCGCGTCGGCAGGGCCGCGTCATTGACCAGGCGCAAGTCGCAGCAGACCTGACGCAGCTTCAGCAACGCCTCAAGGATGATGATCTGGCTGCGTGCCACACCTTTGCGGGTGATTTCGTCGCGGACTTTTTTGTCCATCGCCAAACGCATGGTTTCATACACGTCACGCTGGGCTTCGTTGAGCTCGACCCAATGGATGATTTCAGTTTTCGGCGGCAATTCCGTCGCCACCTGCTCTTTTGTCCTGCGCAGCAGGAACGGTTTGATCCTGCCGTTGAGGTGTTGAAGTCGTACTTCGCTGGCGCGCTTTTCAATCGGCACGCGGTAATCACGGTTGAAACTTTTCACGTCGCCGAGCCAGCCGGGCAGCAGGAAGTGAAACAGCGACCACAGCTCACCCAGGTGGTTTTCCAGTGGCGTACCGCTCAGGCACAAACGCTGGCGTGCATTCAGCTCGCGTGCGGCGTGGGCGGCTTTGCTGTTGGGGTTCTTGATGTATTGCGCTTCGTCCAGCACCAACACGTGCAGTGGCTGTGCGGCCAGGCGTTCGACGTCCTTGGGCAGCAGCGCGTAGGTGGTCAGGATCAGGTCGTAATCGGCCAGACTGTCGAAATGCTTTTTACGACTGGCGCCGTACAGCGCCAGTACTTTCAGTTGCGGTGTGAAGTGCGCCGCTTCGTCGAGCCAGTTGGGAATCAGGCTGGTGGGCATCACCACCATGCACGGACGATCGAGGCGCCCGGCGTCTTTCTCACTGAGAACATGCGCCAGGGTTTGTAGGGTTTTGCCCAGGCCCATGTCATCCGCGAGAATCCCGCCAACCTCCAGTTGCCGCAGCGACTGCATCCAGCTCAAGCCTTCCAGCTGATAGGGGCGCAAGGTCGCGTTCAAGCCTTCCGGTGCTGTCGCGGTGTAGTCTTTGATGTCCCGCAGACGCTGGGCAAAGCTGCGCATCTGTTCGCCACCTTCCCAGAGCAGCGGCAGGTCTTCCAGCGGATTCAGGCGCGTCGCGTCGGCCTTGCTCAGGCGCAGCGTGGTTTCGCCGGGCTCTTGCAGATAGAACTCGCCGAGGGTCGCCAGCACCGGTTTCAATCGGCCAAAGGGCAGGGCGACTTGCAACGGCCCATGCTCGGAGTTCGGGCGATGGGGGATGTTCACCAAAATCAATTCATCGTCGCGACGCCGTGCGAGGCGTTCCGGGTTGAGGATCTCGGTGTGGGAGCGCATCAGGTTCAACAGGATGGGCAGCAGACTCAACCGCTCGCCATTGACGATGATCCCCAGTTCCAGATCAAACCAGTCGCGCTCCGGCGCCTGTTCGACGGTGGCGTACCAGTCGTCCACGGCGGTCAGGTCGAAACCGAAATCCTCGTCGATCTGCAACTCCCAGCCTTGAGTGCGCAGCTTCGGCAACTCATTGAGCGTGAAGGTCAGCCAGGCACTGTCATTGACCATCTCATAGAGTTCGCCGGCACTTTCCGGCAGCGCTTTACTTTGCCGGGTGGCGATCTTGAAGCCGAGGATTCGTAACTGTTCCCTGTAGGCCTGTTCGACTTCCGGGTGGCGTTTTATCCGTAATGTCTGCGCCTCCTGACGTATCAGGATGTCGGCGTTTTTCTGCCCGCAAACGTATTCATCCAGATAGCTGAAGGACAACGCAGCACGATGCTGGATGTAACGCTGCATCTTGCCGTTGCGCGGCTCGAAGGCGCTGAACTCAATGCTTGCCAGCCACAGGCGCGGCACCGGTTGCACGTTGTCCACCAGCACTTGCGGCGGTGCTTTCGGGCTGCGGTTTTCCAGTACGGCCTGAAGTTTTTCCAGCAATTCGGCGTCTTGTGCGGCGGCGGGGTAGGCGAGGGTTTCCTGCACCTTCAACAGCACGGCTGCGCAATGTTTGCAGTTGCTGCGGACCGGGCATGTACACGTGGCATCGACCATCAGCAGCGTGCTTTTGGCTGACTCGCGCAGGCGAATGGTCTGACGGTAAACGTTACCGCCAGAACCTTCGCACGCGGCCGTAATGGTTGCGTCGCCGACTTCCACGATCCTGACGCGGTTCTCCAGCGCATAGCGGCGGCCGCGCTCCAGGCTTTGTTCCTTGAATCGACTGACCCATGAAGGTGCCAGGGGTTTGCTCAGGGTCGCGGGCATAGGGACTTCAATCAGTCCGGAATTTGTTCGGGGACTGGCCGAGGCGCAGGGGCGGTGAGCGAGGTGATCTTGATCAGCAGGCCGAGGTGACCGTTGTCGAGGAAGTTCAGCTGGCCGTTCTTGGTGTGGCTTTCTTGTTTGAGGCGTTCGCTGGCGGTCACCATGCCGTTGGCGTCGATCTGGTTGACCCAGAAGTCGGCGTCAACGTCGGTGAAACGCCCCAGTTTCAGGTTCAGCGTGCCCTCGATCGGGAACTGGCCGAACTGTTCCTTGCCGTCGCTGACCGCAACTTTGCTGGCTTCTTCGCCGAGATTTTGCTGCCAGGCCTTGTGCAGCAACACCGTGTATTCATTGCTGGCGGTGAGTTTTTCCACTTCGCCATTCAGGCTCGGCGTACGCAGGCTCTCGGGGCGGATTTGCTGGGCGCCGGCGGCCCAGTCTTCCGGCGCGGCGCGGCTGACGATGGCGGGCACGGCGTTTTGTCGGACCAGAATCATTTCGATCTGATACAGGTCATCGGCAAACGCCGTTGGGGCGACCAGGGTGGTCAGCAAAGTCAGTAAACGAAACAGGCGCATGCGGCGTCCTTCAAGCAGTTTTCGGAATGAGGCATTCAAGCAATGCCTCTACAGTATTAAAGCGCTCTTCCGGGCGCTCCATCGGGACCATGAATTTAAACATCGTGGCCCCTTCGAATTTGTAGCGTTTAGGCTGGCCCTGAATCAGTTTGATCAGGGTCAGCGGATCGACCGGTGTCTGCGCCGCGAACTCGATCCGGCCGCCTTGCGGGCCGCCGTCGACTTTCTTGATGCCCAGCACTTCGGCTTGCAGCTTCAGCCCCGTGATGCGCATCAGGTTCTTGGTCGGCTCCGGCAGCAGGCCGAAACGGTCGATCATCTCGACTTGCAGGTCCTTGAGACCCTCCTCATCGGTGGCCGAGGCAATGCGTTTGTAGAGAATCAGTCGCGCGTGGACATCCGGCAGATAGTCTTCGGGAATCAGCGCCGGAACACGCAAATTGACTTCCGGGCCACCGCCCAACGGCTGATCGAGATTCGGTTGTTCGCCCTTGCGGATCGACTTCACCGCACGCTCGAGCATCTCCATGTACAGGGTGAAGCCGACCGCCTGAATCTGTCCGCTCTGGCCGTCGCCCAACAGTTCACCGGCGCCACGGATTTCCAGGTCGTTGGTGGCGAGCACGAAGCCCGCACCGAGGTCCTGGGTATTGGCGATCGCTTCCAGGCGCTTTTCTGCGTCCGGGGTGATTTGCTGGCGCGGCGGTGTCAGCAGATAAGCATAGGCCTGGTGGTGACTGCGACCGACGCGGCCACGCAACTGGTGCAACTGCGCCAGGCCGAATTTGTCGGCGCGCTCGATGATGATGGTGTTGGCGCTCGGCACGTCGATGCCGGTCTCGATGATGGTCGAGGCGATCAGCACGTTGAAGCGCTTGTGGTAGAAGTCGCTCATCACCTGCTCGAGTTCGCGCTCGCGCATCTGCCCGTGGCCGATGCCGATCCGCGCTTCCGGCACCAGTTCGGCGAGGTCGGCGGCGCATTTCTCGATGGTCTTCACGTCGTTGTGCAGGTAGTAGACCTGGCCGCCACGCAGCAGCTCCCGCAGCAACGCCTCTTTGACCGTGCTCTTGTTCTGCTCCATGACGAACGTCCGCACCGACAGGCGGCGGGCCGGCGGTGTCGCGATGATCGACAGGTCACGCATGCCGGACACTGCCATGTTCAGCGTGCGCGGAATCGGCGTGGCGGTCAGCGTGAGGATGTCGACTTCACTGCGCAGGGCCTTGAGCTGTTCTTTCTGACGGACACCGAAACGGTGTTCTTCGTCGATGATCACCAGCCCGAGGTTTTTGATTTTTACGTCGTCTTGCAACAGCTTGTGCGTGCCGATGACGATGTCGATCTTGCCTTCGGCAAGGTCGGTGACGGCGGCATTCACTTCCTTGGCCGACTTGAAGCGGCTCATCACTTCCACAGTCACCGGCCAGTCGGCAAAGCGGTCGCGGAAACTGTTGTAGTGCTGTTGGGCGAGCAGGGTGGTCGGCACCAGGATCGCCACCTGACGACCACCGTGTACCGCAATGAACGCTGCGCGCATTGCCACTTCGGTCTTGCCGAAACCGACATCGCCGCAGACCAGGCGGTCCATCGGTTTTGGCGCGAGCATGTCGGCGCGCACGGCTTCGATGGTGGTTTGCTGGTCCGGGGTTTCTTCGAACGGGAACCCGGCGCTGAAAGTGGCGTAATCGGCTTTCGGATCTTCGAAGGCATAACCTTCGCGAGCAGCGCGGCGGGCATAGATGTCGAGCAATTCAGCCGCCACATCGCGCACCTGTTCGGCGGCTTTGCGTTTGGCTTTCTGCCAGGTTTCCGAGCCGAGACGATGCAATGGGGCCAGGGCATCGTCGCTGCCGGTGTAGCGTGCGATCAGGTGCAGGTTGGCCACCGGCACGTACAGTTTGGCGCCTTCTGCGTATTGCAGGGTCAGGAACTCGGCGGCTTGATCGTCGATTTCCAGCGTTGCCAGGCCCAGATAGCGGCCAACGCCGTGATCGATGTGCACCACCGGCGCGCCTTCGCGCAGTTCGGTGAGGTTTTTGATCACGGCGTCGTTGTTGGCGTCGGCGCGTTTTTCACGGCGACGGCGCTGCATCACGCGCTGACCGAACAACGGACTTTCGGCGACCAGCGCCAGGGCCGGATCGTCGAGCACCAGGCCTTCGTCGAGCGGTGCGATGGTGATCGCCAGGCGCTCCTTGCTCGCGACAAAGTCGGGCCAGCTGTCGACGGTTTTCGGTCGCAGCTTCAGGCGTTCCAGCAGTTCCAGCAGCACTTCACGACGGCCCGCAGACTCGGCGGTGAACAGCACGCGACCAGGGAACTCGTCGAGGAAACCGGCCAGTGCGGCCAGCGGTTGAGTGGCTTTGGCTTCGATGGCCAGGTTCGGCAGTTCTCGGGCCGGGAAGCGCTCGCGGCCGACACCGGTTTCAACGTCCTGTTGACTGGCGACGACGCGCGGCCAGTTCTTCAGGCGTGCAAAGCAGTCCTCCACCGGCAGGAACAATTCGGCTGGCGGTAATAAAGGACGGGACGGATCGACACGGCGCTCTTCATAACGATTACGCACGTCGTTCCAGAAATTTTCCGCCGCCTGCTCGATGCCCGGCAGGGAAAACACCTGGGTGTCCTGGGGCAGGTAATCGAACAGCGTGGACGTTTCGTCGAAGAACAGCGGCAAGTAGTACTCGATACCCGCCGGTGTAATCCCGCTGCTCAGGTCCTGAAAGATCGGGCAGCGGCGGAAATCGACGTCGAAGCGCTCACGGAAGCGTGCCTTGAAACGGGTGACCGCATCTTTCTGCAGCGGGAATTCCCGTGCAGGCAGCAAGCGGACGGTGTCGACTTTATCGATGGAGCGCTGGTTTTCCGGATCGAAGGTACGCAGCGTCTCGATTTCGTCATCGAACAGGTCAATCCGGAAGGGCAGTTTGCTGCCCATCGGGAACAGATCGATCAGCGAGCCGCGGACAGTGAATTCGCCGTGCTCGTACACCGTGTCGACGTAGCGATAACCGCTGGCCTCAAGCCGGGTGCGCATTTGCTCGACGTCTAGCTTCTGGCCAACGTCCAGCACCAGGCTGCTGCCGAGCAGGAATTTGGTCGGCGCCAGGCGATGCAGGGCCGTGGTGATCGGCACCACCAGCACGCCATGGCTCAACTCCGGCAATCTATATAGAGCAGCGATGCGCTGGGAAATGATGTCCTGGTGTGGCGAAAACAGATCGTAGGGCAGGGTTTCCCAGTCCGGGAAATGCAGCACCGGCAAATCCGGGGCGAAGAAACCCAGCTCCTGCTCCAGCCGCTCGGCACTTTGGCTGTCGGCGGTCAGTAGCAGGGTAAAGCGCTTGGCAGCGCTGGCAGCCTCGGCAATGGCCAGGCTCAGGGCGGCACCGGGCAGGTTGCCCCAGTGCTGTTTACCTGCCGCGGCAGGGAGAAGCGGTAGACGCAGAACGGGCACGGAAGGTTGAGCTCCAAGCGTTGCGACAAAGTCGGTAATTGTAGCGGCCCCGGGTGCCGCCTGTCAGTTGCTGACTGTGTCTATTACGCAGGTTTGGCGAAATGTAGTGGTAAAGACAAAAAACGCCGGTTTTTTGCTGAAAATTACTGATTATGTAGTGGCAAAACGACTGAGTGTTAGGGAGGGTTACGGATAAGACGGCGATGTCTCCAAAAAATTGACTTCGCTGAAAGCCGCGGTTTTACTGGGCTTCGGCGGTGCGTAATTTTTTTGAAGAAGAAATTGTTACGGATCGCACGACAGGCGCGCATTGCTACGAGAGACACTCGGCGGCATAATGTAGCCCCTTTTTTCTGCCCCTACATGTGGAAGGTTCCCGTGACTCAGAAGCCCGACCAGTGTCTTGGTGAATGGATCGACCGTGAAGCACTCGCAGAAGCGATGATTCCGCTTATCGGTCAGCTCTACCGCAATAACAACGTGGTGAGCTCGATCTATGGCCGCAGCCTGATCAACCAGTCTGTCATCGCGATTCTCAAAGCTCACCGCTTTGCTCGCCATCGTTCTTCCGACGATAGCGAACTCTCCGTCCACGAAACATTCCCTCTGCTGAAAGCCATGAGCGAGCTCAAGCTCGGCGCAGCTTCGGTAGATTTGGGCAAGTTGGCGTACAAATTCCGCGTCGAAGGCAATGGCCGTACTGCCGAGCAGTTCGTCCGTGAAGAAATGGCTGAAGTGGTTGGCCAGCAAAACGCCTCCGCTCGCAAAGGCACCGACGTTGTGCTGTACGGCTTCGGTCGTATCGGCCGTCTGCTGGCGCGCATCCTGATCGAAAAAACCGGTGGCGGCGACGGCCTGCGTCTGCGTGCCATCGTGGTGCGCAAGGGCGCCGAGAACGACCTGACCAAACGCGCCAGCCTGCTGCGCCGCGATTCGGTACATGGTTCGTTCAACGGCACCATCACCATCGATGAAGAAAACAACACCATCACCGCCAACGGCAACCTGATTCAGGTTATCTACGCGAAGAACCCGACTGAAGTGGATTACACCCAGTACGGCATCAAAGACGCGCTGCTGGTGGACAACACCGGTGTATGGCGTGACGCCGATGGCCTGGGCCAGCACTTGGCCTGCCCGGGTATCGACCGCGTTGTTCTGACCGCGCCTGGCAAAGGCAAGCTGAAGAACATCGTTCACGGCATCAACCACGGCGAAATCACCGCTGACGACAAGATCGTTTCGGCTGCTTCCTGCACCACCAACGCCATCGTGCCGGTGCTGAAGGCTGTCAACGACAAGTTCGGCATCGTCAACGGTCACGTTGAAACGGTTCACTCGTACACCAACGACCAGAACCTGATCGACAACTTCCACAAGGGCGATCGCCGTGGCCGTAGCGCCGCGTTGAACATGGTGATCACCGAGACCGGCGCTGCCACCGCTGCTGCCAAGGCTTTGCCTGAGCTGGCTGGCAAGCTGACCGGTAACGCGATCCGTGTTCCGACGCCAAACGTGTCGATGGCCATTCTCAACCTGAACCTTGAGAAAGCCGCCACCCGTGAAGAGATGAACGAGTACCTGCGCTACATGGCGCTGCACTCCGATCTGCACAAGCAAATCGACTTCGTCAATTCGCAGGAAGTGGTCTCCACCGACTTCGTTGGCTCGCGCCACGCAGGCGTTGTGGACGCTGAAGCAACCATCACCCAAGACAACCGCGTTGTTCTGTACGTTTGGTACGACAACGAATTCGGTTACAGCTGCCAGGTGGTTCGCGTGATGGAAGACATGGCTGGTGTAAACCCGCCAGCATTCCCGCGCTAAGCCTTAGCTGCACATGAAAACGCCCCGACTTTGGTCGGGGCGTTTTTGTTTGTGTGGTTTGGTCAGTTTCAGGTGTGTTGCTTGTGCTGGCCTCTTCGCGGGCAAGCCTCGCTCCTACAAGTCATGCGCCAATTTTGAGTTGACGCATGACTTGTAGGAGCGAGGCTTGCCCGCGAAGGCGATCGATCAGGCGCCACCGACCACGGCAGCCTGTGCGGTCCGCAGTTCATGCCGATTGCCTTTGAACAACACCACCGTCGCAATCAACCCCAGCACTGCCGCGCCGCTGAGCCAGATCCCCGGCGCAGCCTTGTTATCCAGCACATGAATCAGGTACGTACAGGCTGCCGGCGTAAACCCGCCGAAGGTTGCCGTCGCCAGGCTGTAGGCCAACGAGAAGCCGGTCGTACGAACTTCCACTGGCATGATCTCGGTCAGCGCCACGACCATGGCGCCGTTGTACGAGCCATACAGGAACGACAACCACAACTCGACGATCAGCAAATGGCTGAAGCTCGGATTCGCCACCAGCCACGACAGGGCCGGGTAAGCGGTGAGAATCGCTAGAATGGTCGCTGCGAGAAGCAGGGGTTTTCGCCCGATCCTGTCGGACACAGCGCCCATCACCGGCAGCCAGAAAAAGTTCGACAGGCCGATACAGACCGTCACCAGCAACGCATCCAGATCCGACAGGTGTAGTTCGGCTTTGCCGAAGGTCGGGGTGTAGGCGGTGATCAGGTAGAACGACACCGTGGTCATCACCACCAACGCCATGCCGGCGATGACAATGCCAAAGTTCTGACCGATCGAGTGGACGATTTCCCGCAGGGTAGGGCGGTGTTTTCGTGCCTGGAACTCAGGCGTTTCTTCCAGCGAACGGCGAATCACGAAGATCACCGGCACGATCATGCAGCCGATCAGGAACGGCACGCGCCACCCCCATTCACCCATTTCTTCCGGGCTGAGCCAGTGGTTCAAACCCACCCCCAGCAGGCCGGCAAACACCACCGCCGCTTGCTGACTGGCAGACTGCCAACTGACGAAGAACCCTTTGCGCCCCGGTGTGGAAATCTCCGCGAGATAGACCGACACACCGCCCAGTTCCACGCCGGCAGAGAAGCCTTGCAGCAGTCGGCCGAACAGCACGATCAGCGGCGCGGCCACGCCCAGCGTGGCGTAACCCGGCACGCAGGCAATCAACACCGTGCCGGCCGCCATCATCGCGAGGGTGATGATCAAGCCTTTGCGGCGGCCATGACGGTCGATGTAGGCACCGAGGAAAATCGCCCCCAACGGTCGCATCAGGAAGCCGGCACCGAAGGTGGCCAGCGACAGCATCAGGGAAGCGAAAGCGCTGTCGGCGGGGAAGAAGGTTTTGGCGATGGCTGTGGCGTAAAAGCCGTAGACCATGAAATCGAACATCTCGAGAAAGTTGCCGCTGACAACGCGAAAAATCGCTTTGCCTTTGCCGGTCGTGGAGGACATGTCTGGATACTCACTTTTTAAATCTTGTAAGAAAGCGTTTCGCGTGTGTCCCATAATGGCTGGCGTGCTTTTACTGGGAGATGAAGATTTGTTAACTGGACGTTGGAAGGTGGTTGTGATGCTGGCTGGTGTTTTGGCTGGCTGCGGCAATGGCGATTCCATGGAAAGCGTCGGCGGCCCGACTATGGGCAGCACTTATTCAATCAAATACGTGCGCCACGCCAATCTCCCCGCGCCCGCACAGGTGCGCAGCGAGGTGGAGAAGATCCTCGCCGAGGTCGACAAGCAAATGTCTACCTATCGCAGCGATTCGGACATCGAGCGCTTCAACGATCTGCCCGCCAATCGCTGTCAGAAAATGCCCGCGTCCATCCTCAAATTGATCCGCGTTGGTGAACAACTGTCAGAGCAAAGCGAAGGATCCTACGATCTGACCGTGGAGCCACTGCTCAATCTCTGGGGATTCGGCCCCCGGGCGCGTGAAGAAAAAGTGCCCAATGCCCAAGCGCTTGCCGAGGTGCGGCAGCGAGTCGGTTATCAGCATCTGCGCATCGAAGGCGAACAGTTGTGCAAGGACGCCGCCGTCGAAGTCGACTTCAATAGCATCGCCGCCGGCTACGCCGTCGATACGATTGCCGCAAAACTCGACGCGATGGGCATTCACAACTACCTCGCCGAAGCCACCGGAGAGCTCAAGGCTGCCGGCAAGAAACTTGATGGCTCGCCGTGGCGCATCGCGCTTGAACAACCCCGAGACGATCAGCAAGTTGCAGAACGCATCATCGCGGTCGACGGCTACGGCGTGTCCACTTCAGGCGACTATCGCAACTATTTTCTGCAGGACGGTCGGCGTTATTCCCACACCTTCGATGCTCACACCGGTACGCCGGTCTCACACACGCTGGCGTCAGTCACGGTCATTCATCCTTCAGCGTTGATGGCCGATGGCCTATCGACGCTGTTGCTGATTCTCGGTCCTGAACGGGGTTGGGACTATGCCGAAACCCACAACATTGGTGCATTCTTTGTGATTCGTGCCGATACAGGTTTCGTCATACGTACCAATCAGGCTTTTGAGCGTCTCAGTGGCGGCAAAACTGAATGATTACGGTGATTCGCGCATTGAAAACTGGCGTTGTAGTGCAGGCAAAAGTAGCCTACGACGCGACCAAGGGTTAATGTGCGCGACGTTGACGCTTCTATAGACTGTGTCCGGGTTCTGCACTGGCCCCAAATTGTTCCTTCACGCCGCAGATCGGCGTGATTTAGCCGCAGGTGCCGAGAGTGCCGCGGCCTGTTCTGAGGAGTATGCATGGCTGTCTACAACTACGACGTGGTGGTGCTGGGTTCCGGCCCGGCGGGAGAAGGCGCGGCAATGAACGCCGCCAAAGCAGGGCGCAAGGTGGCGATGGTCGATAGTCGTCGCCAGGTTGGCGGCAACTGCACCCACCTGGGCACCATCCCGTCCAAGGCACTGCGTCACTCCGTCCGGCAGATCATGCAGTTCAACACCAACCCGATGTTCCGGGCCATTGGTGAGCCGCGCTGGTTCTCGTTCCCGGACGTGCTGAAAAGCGCCGAGAAAGTCATTTCCAAACAAGTCGCTTCGCGCACCGGCTACTACGCCCGTAACCGCGTCGACGTGTTCTTCGGCACCGGCAGCTTCGCCGACGAGCAAACCATCGAAGTGGTCTGCGCCAACGGTGTAGTTGAAAAACTGGTGGCCAAGCACATCATCATCGCCACCGGCTCGCGTCCTTATCGTCCGGCGGACATCGATTTCCATCACCCGCGTATCTACGATAGCGACACCATCCTCAGCCTCGGCCACACCCCGCGCAAACTCATCGTTTACGGCGCCGGCGTGATCGGTTGCGAATACGCGTCGATCTTCAGTGGTCTGGGCGTACTGGTTGAGCTGGTGGACAACCGCGGCCAGTTGTTGAGCTTCCTCGACTCGGAAATCTCCCAGGCGCTGAGCTACCACTTCAGCAACAACAACATCACGGTTCGCCACAACGAAGACTACGACCGCGTCGAAGGCGTGGACAACGGCGTGATCCTGCACCTCAAGTCCGGCAAGAAGATCAAGGCCGACGCCTTGCTCTGGTGCAACGGTCGTACCGGCAACACCGATCAGCTGGGTCTGGAAAACATCGGCGTCAAGGTCAACAGCCGTGGCCAGATCGAAGTCGACGAAGCCTACCGCACCTGCGTGCCGAACATTTACGGCGCCGGTGACGTGATTGGCTGGCCGAGCCTGGCCAGTGCCGCACACGACCAGGGCCGTTCGGCTGCTGGCAGCATTGTCGACAATGGCAGCTGGCGCTTCGTCAACGACGTACCGACCGGCATCTACACCATTCCGGAGATCAGCTCGATCGGCAAGAACGAGCAGGAGCTGACTCAGGCCAAAGTGCCGTACGAAGTGGGCAAGGCGTTCTTCAAGGGCATGGCGCGTGCGCAGATCGCCGGCGAGCCTCAGGGCATGCTGAAGATCCTGTTCCACCGCGAAACGCTGGAAGTGCTGGGCGTGCACTGCTTCGGTTATCAGGCGTCGGAGATCGTGCACATCGGTCAGGCGATCATGAACCAGCCGGGCGAGCTGAATACGCTGAAGTACTTCGTCAACACCACGTTCAACTACCCGACCATGGCCGAAGCCTATCGGGTAGCGGCGTACGATGGCCTCAACCGGCTTTTTTGAGCGGCTCCGGCCGGTGGCCTGAGCCGGCCGGGGAGACCGATTTCAGCAATTCTCGAGCGTGGCGGTGGCCAAACCGGGAAAGTCTGTAATCAGGCTGTCAACGCCGAAGTCGGCGAGTCTGCGCATCAGCGCGGGCTCGTTGACTGTCCACACCGACACATGCAACCCCTGTCGCTGTGCCTTCTCCAGGCGCTCCGGCGTGCACAGGGTCCAGTTCAGCGCCAGAATCTCACAGCCATAGCTTGCCGCGACCTTCAACGGGTCGAGCCAGGCGTACTCGGCTACCAATCCGCGAGACACGTCCGGCACCAGGTCCAGCGCGGCTTTCAGTACTTCGCGCGAGCTTGAAGTGATGGTCACCTTGTCGAGCAGGCCGTGACGCACGGCCATTTCACGAATCGCCAGGACGGTGGTCGCGGCGCGGGTGCGTGAAGCGCTTTTGACCTCCAGCTGCCAGTGTTCGAAATCGCATTTCTCGAATAGCTCTTCCAGCGTAGGAATAGGGCACGGCTTGATCCAGCCCGGTCCGCCCTTGCGCGCGTCGTAGGTCACCAGCTCGGCGGCCGTGTGCTCGACCACCTTGCCGCGTCGGTCGGTGGTGCGCTTGAGCGTTGGGTCGTGGATGACCATCAGCTCGCCGTCCATGGACAGGTGCAGGTCCAGCTCGCAACGGCGCACGCCGTGCTTGAGGCATTGCTGAAAGCTGTTCAGCGTGTTTTCCGGTGCTTCGCCCTTGGCGCCGCGATGGCCGTAGATGAGGGTCACGGTTCTTCCTTAAATTAATTGCCTGATTCGTTTTCGCGGGCCAGGCGTCGTTCCTGGGCCTGCTTTTGCAGAATGTAGCGGGCCAGCAGTTGGCGCTGGGCATCGGTCGGGCGTTCGAACTCGGTGCCGATGTCGAAGCCGCCGCCCTTGCGGTCGCAATGGGTGACGCGCGCCCGAAGCAACAGGCCGAGGGCTTGTGGCATCAACACCAGTTTCACCGACAAGTGAGTGCCTTCAGCGATAGCGGTCGGATTCTGGAAGTCGATGCCGCCTTCCGAGATGATCACTGGCTGCGGCTCGCCGATCTGCCCAAGCACGGTGATGGCGATCACCTGGCTGAGCAGATCGATGCGTTTGTTCTGGGATTTCAGGAACGCCGCGAGGGTGCGGTCGCGTTCACTGATCTGGCGCAGCAGGTGTTGCGACTCGAATTCGCTCAGGTGCAATTCGCTGAGCAGGTTGAAGAGTGGGGAAGCATCCTGCAACACTTCCTGGCCTGCGGCTTCGGGAGCGGACAGGGGCCGAATTTCCAGTGCGATCGTGTCCTCGATACGGTAGTATTCGCGGCGATCTTCTTCATCTAATGTCGACATGGCGAACCCATGGTAGCGGCGGTGGTCTGAGTGTAAAGCTGGTTATCGACCCCCGCCACAAGGACGTTCCTTTTCCCTCCGAACAAGCCCCGACATGTTCAGACCTCTCTTCGTATTTATTGGCACGCGTTATACCCGTGCAAAGCGTCGCAATCATTTTGTGTCGTTCATTTCCCTGACTTCGATCATCGGTCTTGCCCTCGGCGTGATCGTGATGATCGTCGTGCTGTCGGTCATGAACGGCTTCGATCATGAGATGCGCACGCGCGTGTTGGGCATGGTGCCCCACGCGACCATCGAGTCCGGTGAACCGATCAGCGACTGGCAGGGCCTCGCCGCCAAGGTCAAGCAGAACCCGCAAGTGACGGCCGTGGCGCCGTTTACCCAGATGCAGGGATTGCTGACCAATAACGGCAAGGTCTCCAAGGTGCTGCTCAATGCCATCGACCCGGCGCTGGAACGCCAGGTGTCGATCATTGACAAGTTCATGCTGCAGGGCAAACTCGATGACCTTGCACCCGGCAGTTTCGGCATCGTCATCGGCGACAAGGCGGCCGCCAAGCTTGGCGCGGCCATCGGCGACAAGCTGACCTTTGTGGCGCCGGAAGTCACCGTGACCCCGGCCGGCATGTTCCCGCGCATGAAACGCTTTACCGTGGTCGGCATCTTCCATGTTGGCGCCGGTGAAATCGACGGTTACCTGGGCGTCACCAATCTGCAGGATCTGGCGAAGCTGCACCGCTGGAAACCGGATCAGGTGCAGGGCATCCGCCTGAAGTTCGACGACCTGTTCCAGGCGCCACGCACCGCGTGGAACATCGCCCAGCAGCTCGGTGAAGACCATTTCTACGCCCGCGACTGGACCCGCACCCACGGCAATCTGTATCAGGCTATCCGCATGGAAAAAGCCATGATCGGTCTGCTGTTGCTGCTGATCGTTGCCGTGGCCGCGTTCAACATCATTTCCACGCTGGTGATGGTGGTGAACGACAAGAAGGGCGACATCGCCATTCTGCGTACCCTCGGCGCCACGCCGGGTTCGATCATGGCGATCTTCATGGTGCAGGGCACGGTCATCGGTGTGGTCGGTACGCTGATCGGCGCCGTGGTCGGGATCTTCGCCGCGCTGAACGTCAGCGCCGCGATCTCGGTGCTCGAAGGCCTGATCGGACACAAGTTCCTCAACGCCGACGTGTACTTCATCGATTACCTGCCGTCGCAAGTGCAGAGCCAGGATGTGTTGATGGTCTGCGCCGCCGCGTTGGTCCTGAGTTTCCTCGCCACCCTGTATCCAGCCTGGCGTGCCGCGCGCACCCAGCCTGCGGAGGCGCTACGTTATGAGTGAGTCGGGCATGAGTGATAAAGCAATCTTGAGCTGCCGCAACCTGGGCAAATCCTACGAGGAAGGCCCGGAATCGGTAGAAGTGTTGGCCGGTCTGCAACTGGAGCTGCATCCGGGTGAGCGCGTGGCGATTGTCGGCACCTCGGGTTCGGGCAAAAGTACTTTGCTCAACCTGCTGGGCGGTCTCGATACGCCGACCAAGGGCAGCGTCTGGCTCGACGGCGAAGAGCTGTCGGCACTCAGCGAGAAGAATCGTGGCCTGTTGCGCAATCGGTCGCTGGGTTTCGTTTACCAGTTCCACCATTTGCTGCCGGAATTCACCGCGCTGGAAAACGTCTGCATGCCGCTGCTGATCGGCAAGACCGCGATCCCGGAAGCGCGTCAGCGTGCGACGGCGTTGCTGGAGCGGGTAGGGCTGGGCCATCGCCTGGAGCACAAACCGGCGGAATTGTCCGGTGGCGAACGTCAACGCGTGGCCATCGCCCGCGCGCTGGTGAACAAGCCAGGGCTGGTGATGCTCGACGAGCCGACCGGTAACCTCGACTCTCACACCGCCCAAGGTATTCAGGATTTGATGCTGGAACTCAGCACTTCGATGCGCACGGCGTTCCTGGTGGTGACTCACGACATGAACCTGGCTCGCCAGATGGATCGCGTCCTGCACTTGCAGGAAGGTTGCCTGACGCCTATCTGATTGGCCGAAACCCGATGTCTGAAAAGACATCGGGTCTTTTTGTTTTTATACGGTGCCCCAGCGAATGTTCAGACCGTTATCGATCTTTATCGGCACGCGCTATACCCGCGCCAAGCGCCGCAATCGCTTTGTTTCGTTCATCTCGATGACCTCGATGATCGGCCTCGCCCTCGGTGTGCTGGCGATGATCGTGGTGTTGTCGGTCATGAACGGCTTCCAGCGCGAAATGAGCTCGCGCATCCTCGGCATGGTGCCTCACGCGACCATCGTCGGCGTGAACCCGATCGACGATTGGCAGCCGGTGGCCGACGCCGCGATGAAAAACCCGGAAGTGACCGCCGCCGTGCCGTTCACCGAGATGGAAGGCATGCTCTCCTATAAAGGCACGATGCAGCCGATTCAGGTCAGTGGCGTCGATCCGGCATTGGAAGGCAAGGTCTCGATCGTTGCCCAGCACATTGTCCAGGGTCGTCTCGATGCCTTGAAGCCGGGCGAGTTCGGTGTGGTGATCGGTGAGATCACCGCACGACGTTTCCGCTTGAATGTCGGCGACAAGATCACCCTGATCGTGCCGGAAGTCAGCACCGCACCGGGCGGGATCACCCCGCGGATGCAGCGGCTTAACGTGGTGGGCGTGTTCAAGGTCGGCGCAGAGCTGGACGGCTCCATGGCGTTGATCCACGTTGCAGATGCCGCGCAGATGCAGCATTGGGAACCGAATCAGGTGCAGAGCGTGCGTCTGGCGGTGAAGGATTTGTACGCGGCACCGAAGGTCTCCAGCGATATCGCTGGCGGCTTGGGCACGGCATACAAGGCTGACGACTGGACTCACACCCAGGGCAGCCTGTTCAGCGCGATGAAGATGGAAAAAACCATGATCGGCCTGCTGTTGCTGATGATCGTTGCGGTGGCAGCGTTCAACATCATCGCGACCTTGATCATGGTGGTGAACGACAAGGGCGCGGACATCGCGATCCTGCGTACCATCGGTGCCACGCCACGGCAGATCATGGCGATCTTCATGGTTCAGGGCACGGTGATTGGCGTGGTCGGCACCTTGATCGGTGGCGTGCTCGGCGTGATTGCCGCGCTGAACGTCAGTGAGCTGGTGGGCTGGGTGGAGCGGGTCAGTGGGCAGCACATCTTCAGTTCTGACGTGTATTTCGTCAGCAACCTGCCTTCGGAATTGCAGGGTGGGGATGTGCTGTTGATTTGCTCGGCCGGGTTTGTGTTGAGCTTCCTTGCGACGGTTTACCCGGCGTGGCGGGCGGCGAAGATCGAACCGGCTCACGCGTTGCGGTATTCGTAAGGCGTAATATCGCTTTCGCGGGCAAGTCGGGTCGCCGCACCGCTCGCTCCTACAGGTTTTATTGCGTCGATACAAAACCTGTAGGAGCGAGCGGTGCGGCGACCCGGCTTGCCCGCGAAGGGGTCGGACCTGCTGGCCTCAATCTCCCTTCGGCAACTCAATCACAAACCGCGTCCACCCATTCTCCGATTCGCAACGAATCTGCCCGCCATGGGCCCGAATGATCGACTGGGTAATCGCCAACCCCAACCCAGCATGTTCACTGCTGCCTTCCTGTCGCGCCGGATCTGCCCGATAAAACCGATCAAACAAACGCGGCAGTAATGCCCCGTCAATGCCGTCGCCGCTGTTCTCGACCGTCAGACTCAAACCTTCAGGCCGCTCGATAATCCGCACCCGAACCTCGCCATCGGCCGGCGTGAATCGCAGCGCGTTATCCAGCAAATTCGAAAGTGCCCGACGCAACATGCTCCGGTCGCCCTCCAGGCGCGCGTCGCCTTCACGGCTCAACGTCACCTGGGCGTCTTCGGCCAATGGCGCAAAAAACTCCAGCAACACATCTGCTTCTTCCGCCAATTCCAGGGGTTCACGTTTGGGCATCAGCAACCCGTGATCAGCCTTGGCCAAGTACAACATGTCGTTGACCAGTTGCGCCATCCATTGCAGTTCTTCGAGGTTGCTGTGCAGTGCTTCGCGGTAATCCTCAAGGGGGCGTGGGCGGGTGAGGGTGACCTGGGTGTGGGTCAGCAAATTTGACAGGGGGGTGCGCAGTTCATGGGCGATGTCGGCAGAAAACGCCGATAGCCGCTGAAAAGAGTCGTCGAGGCGTCCGAGCATGGCATTGAAGTTGTGGGCCATTTCCGCAAGTTCGGGGGGCATGTTCTCTTCGGGCAGTCGGGCATTCAGCGACTGCGCGGAAACGCCACTGGCGATCGCACTCATGCGCCGTAACGGACGCAGCCCGCTACGCGCCGCCCAGGCACCCAGCAGAGCGGTGGCCAGGGCCGACAAGCCGACGGTCAGCCAGATCAAGTGCTGCATGCGCTGCAGAAAGTGCTGGTGGTGGGTGATGTCCAACAGCAGGGTCAATTGCGGTGAGTCAGGCTTGTCGACAAACAACGGCGCATTGAGGACGCGGTAGTCGGTGCCGTTGTCGTTCATGGTCGACAAACCCGGCCTCTGCGGAAGTTTATCGGGCAGGCTCGCGGCGCTGTCGTACCAGCGCTTGCCGTCGCTGCCGGAAATGCGCAGGGACAAATCAGCCTGACGGTTCAATTCATCCGCCAGTCTGACTTCGCTTTCACTGGACTGAAGATCGTGAAGCGCTCGGCGCAAACCAATGAGTTTGCCGTCCAGCAATTGCTGGTCCAGTTCAACGAAATGCGCCTCGCTGGCTCGACTGAACAACACGCCCGCGAACAACGAAACCACGGCGGTGCAAGCTGCAAACAGCAGCGCCAGACGGCTGCTCAATGAAAGTCGGCGCATCAGGCCGGGCGCTCTTCGAGGACGTAACCCATGCCGCGCACGGTATGGATCAATTTGTTTGGAAACTCGTCGTCGATTTTCAGGCGTAAACGGCGGATGGCGACTTCGATGACATTGGTGTCGCTGTCGAAATTCATGTCCCAGACCTGGGAAGCGATCAGCGATTTGGGCAGCACTTCGCCCTGACGGCGCAGGAGCATTTCGAGCAGGGCGAATTCCTTGGCGGTCAGGTCGATGCGTTGGCCACTGCGTTCGACGCGCCGGCGGATCAGGTCCAGGCGCAAATCGGCCAGTTGCAGGCTGGTTTCCTGCGGAGTGGTGCTGCCGCGACGCAACAGGCTGCGAACCCGGGCCAGCAGTTCGGAGAAGGCGAACGGCTTGACCAGATAATCGTCGGCGCCCAGTTCGAGGCCGTGAACCCTGTCTTCCACCGCGTCTCGCGCGGTCAGAAACAGGACTGGCGTGTCGAGGCCTGCGCTGCGCACTGCCTGGAGGATTTGCCAGCCGTCGCGACCGGGCAACATCACATCGAGGATCAACAGCGCGTAGTCACCGCTCAATGCCAATTGCTGGCCAGTGTCGCCGTCGGCCACCAGTTCGGTGTTGAACCCGGCTTCGGTCAGGCCCTGACGCAGGTAATGGCCGGTTTTCGGTTGGTCTTCGACGATCAGCAGTTTCATGGGCGACTCGAGGCAAATGGAACGAACGCTTTATACCGTGGGCAGCGGTTGTGCAGGTCAACCTGACAAAGTTGTAATCTGGCTGTCAGGTTACGGGCAGTGGCAGCAGTTTAGTGTTTTCCACAGGCTGAACTTTATCTTGTTGGAGTACGACTATGTTTTTGCGCAAACCCCTGGTGCTGGCTGCGTGCCTGCTGGTGCTGAGTTCGCCGGTGTGGGCATCGCCGGCGCACACCTACGACTTCGGGCAACCGGCCCCGGCTGCCAAGGCGACCCGCAGCGTTGAGGTGGTGATGGGCGACATGTCGTTCACCCCAAAGACCATCGATATCAAGGCCGGTGAGACAGTTCGCTTTGTGCTGGTGAATAAAGGCCAGTTGCTGCACGAATTCAACCTCGGTGACGCGGCGATGCATGCAAAACATCAGCAGGAAATGATGAAGATGCAGCAGAGCGGCATGCTTACACCTACAGGGATGAAGGAAATGGACCACGGCGCGATGGCGGGAATGGATCATGGTATGAAACACGATGACCCCAATAGCGTGCTGGTCGAGCCGGGTAAAACCGCCGAACTGACCTGGACCTTCACCAAGGCCACCAACCTGGAATTTGCCTGCAATATTCCAGGTCACTATCAGGCTGGCATGGTCGGTAAACTGACAGTCAGTCAGTAAGCACTCTAAGGCGCGAGCAAAGGCTGGTAGAATCCGCTGATTCTTCAGTCAGGTTTCCGCCATGCATCCCGCAGCCGAACACTCGCCGCTGGGTAAATCCAGCGAATACATCGCCACTTACACGCCGTCCTTGCTGTTTCCGATCCCGCGCACCGCGAAATGGGCCGAGTTGGGGCTGACGGCTGAAACCCTGCCGTATAAAGGCGTGGATTTCTGGAACTGCTTCGAGCTGTCGTGGCTGTTGCCGTCCGGTAAACCCGTGGTGGCGATCGGCGAATTCTGCATCCCGGCGGATTCGCCGAACATCATCGAATCCAAGTCGTTCAAGCTGTATCTGAACTCGTTGAATCAGACTCCGTTTGCCGATATCGCAAGCCTTGAAGCGACGCTGGTGAACGACCTGTCCGCTGCGGCAGGCAAGCCGGTCGGCGTGCGGGTTCGCCGCCTGAAAGACGTTGAAGCCGAAGGCGTCGTGGCGCTGCCGGGTGTGTGCATCGATGACCTGGACATCAGCGTCAGCAACTATGAGCATCCGCGTCCGGAGCTGCTGCGTTGTGATGATTCGCGCATCGTCGAGGAGAGCGTGCACAGTCATTTGCTCAAATCCAACTGCCCGGTGACCAGTCAGCCGGACTGGGGCAGCGTGGTGGTGGAATACCGTGGCGCGGCGCTGGATCACGCGAGTCTGCTGGAGTACATCGTGAGCTTCCGTCAGCACTCGGACTTCCATGAGCAATGTGTGGAACGGATCTTCCTCGACCTGCAACGCTTGCTGAAACCGGAGAAATTGACGGTGTACGCGCGGTATGTGCGTCGCGGCGGGTTGGACATCAACCCGTATCGCAGCACTGAAGACGTGCAACTGCCGAACCATCGCCTGGTCCGCCAGTAAAGTACCCCTGTGGGAGCGAGCCTGCTCGCGATTAGTCCAGCACATTCAACATTGATGTTGACTGACACTCAGCCATCGCGAGCAGGCTCGCTCCTACAGGGGGTTGCATTGCAAATCCGGACTATGAAAAAGCCCCGCTATCACTAGCGGGGCTTTTTTGTATCTGGCGGGTTCAGATCCCCATGCTGACCAGAGATTGCACAATGTTGCGCAAGGTGCCGGCAATGGCGGGGTGTTCAAGTTCAAAGCGTTCGACGGCCAGGTTTACGCCATCGGCGAGGCTGGAGTCCTGGGTTTTGGTTTCGAGTTCAAGCTCAAGTTCGATCTGTTGCATCAGCGCATGCAGGTCGGCGCGCTCTGCTTCGGTCAGCGGAGGATTCTGTTCCAATTGCTCGCGCAGGGCATTGAGCTGTTGTTGCAGTTCGCGGGCAGGCATGGCGTTCTTCCTTTTATCGATAGGCACTGGCATAGACCGTGGCAGCGCGCCAAAGGTCTATGGCTGACCTTTAGATTAATCCACTCGCGCGCAACCTGCATGATCTCGATCAGGGCTTTTCACCCTTGAGCCGACGCAGGCTTATGTCGGCCAGGCAGGTGTCGAGTTCGCCGAGGTGATCGATCACCGAATGCACGCCCAGGCCGAACAATTGCACGGTGGCCTTGCCGCGCAGGTGTTCGCGTTCCTTTTGGCTCAAGGCCTGCCATTCGCTGGGCGCCAGCCCGCAGAGCGAGCCGCAGGACGCCAGGCCAATCGTCCACAACCCGGCA
This sequence comes from Pseudomonas sp. PDM01, assembly GCF_014852325.1. Classification (NCBI taxonomy): domain Bacteria; kingdom Pseudomonadati; phylum Pseudomonadota; class Gammaproteobacteria; order Pseudomonadales; family Pseudomonadaceae; genus Pseudomonas; species Pseudomonas sp. PDM01. The sequence continues at coordinate 70,012 of NZ_JACVBK010000006.1, read as the reverse complement.
TTCAGGCCCGATTGCAGCAATCGCGGTTCGCCGCTGACCAGCACGCAACCATCCAGTTGCCCGACATTCAACGCCATCAAGGCTTGCCAGCATGCATTCGGCGCGGGCCACGGATTGATTGTTGCGGGGTGTTGCGACGGCTTGACCCAGTCGGGCAGGGCGGCGGCCAGCGAGAGGCTCAATGCGGGGGGAAGTTCGTCGAGCCAGGCACAGGGAATCTGCTGGCGCTGCAAACTGTGCAGGCTGTCCAGAGCGCCAGGTGTGACTTCGGCATGTTCGGCGCAATGGTCGCCGTGCTGGCGCGTGCGGGCGCCGAAGTCCACCAGGCAACCACTGAGGCCAAACAGGACGGCGGTCAGGCTGGGGGCGGCGAGGGGCAAGGTTTCGGCGTGCGGCATGTCAACATCCCTGAAATAGCGTCAAGGCTATGCGCCGCCGGTGACAGTTGAGTGACATGGATGTGAATCGCTCACAGTCATGGCGAATCATCCGTAGGCCATCACGCACGATGCTGCCTAAAGCGGCTTTTCCGTCTTATACTCACCAGCTTAATGTTCGGGCCAAGACGCCCGCGCCAGTACAAACCAAGGAGTTTTTCTATGCGCTGGAGCAATCATCTAGCTCAGTTTTGTGTGTGCGCCAGTGTGTTGCTGGCTCCGTTCGCTGCCCAGGCAGCCACGGAAGAGGACCCTTGGGAAAGCATCAACCGTCCGATCTACAAGTTCAACGATGTGCTCGACACCTATGCGCTGAAGCCTCTGGCGCAGGGCTATCAGTTCGTGACCCCGCAATTTCTCGAAGACGGCATCCACAACATGTTCCGCAACGTCGGTGATGTCACCAACCTTGCCAACAACATCTTGCAGGCCAAACCGGCAGCTGCCGGCGTCGACACCGCACGCCTGATCTTCAACACCACCTTCGGCCTGCTGGGCTTCTTCGATGTGGGCACCAAGATGGGCCTCAATCGCAGCGACGAAGACTTCGGTCAGACGTTGGGCTACTGGGGTGTAGGAAGCGGCCCGTACGTGATGCTGCCGTTGCTGGGCCCAAGCACTCTGCGTGATGCACCCGCCAAATTTGTCGACGGCTACACCGGCCCGTACCCGTACATCCACGACGTACCGGTGCGTAACTCGATCTTCGCCCTGAACGTCGTCGACACCCGCGCCAGTCTGCTGTCGGCCGAGAAGCTGATCAGCGGCGACAAGTACACCTTCATCCGCAATGCGTACTTGCAGAACCGCGAGTTCAAAGTCAAAGACGGTCAGGTCGAAGACGATTTTTGATCTAGACCGGTAAAAACGAAGAAGGCGGCCTGTTGGCCGCCTTTTTTGGTTTTGGATCCGGGTTATTTCATTTTCAAGATTGTAAGGCCGAGTTTCTGACTGGCGCCGTCCTGTTCTTTAACCCGGACCACCTCAGTGTCGGCTTCGAGCCCTTTGAGTGCCGCATGATCGGAGTCGATGCGCACGCTGAGCCGGTCGCCGACCTTGAACCGACGCGGTGCCTCAACCTGCATGCCACTGCTGGAAAGGTCGATGCAGACGGCTGCAACTTCGTCCCCTTCATGAATCAGCGCGACATCAGCATCGACTCGCATGCGGATGAAATCACGCTTTTCGCTGTAGTCCCGTTCGGTTTGGCTCATGGGCTTCATCCTTCCATTGGGTTACGGTTTTATCAGTTCTTATAACTCTCGGTGATTTGACAAGTAAAGACGTCAAGCGACCATCGGCGTGAGCTTGAAACGCCCCGCGGATGGGAGTACCGTCTGCGCCTTAGAAGGGCACCTCTGGTGTGCCTGTCAGTAGGGTCGATGCCCGAAAGCGGTGCAACAGAGAGGCTAGAAAGCGAATCCAGTAGTGTGTGCGGGGTCAATTGCCCAGCCTGCTACGCCAACCTAATTCTGGCGCCGTTTGCCCACATGCCAAAAACCAGTGCCACGCTGCTGATAATCGATGATGACGAAGTAGTGCGCGCGAGCCTCGCCGCCTATTTGGAAGACAGTGGTTTCAGCGTCTTGCAGGCCAGCAATGGCCAGCAGGGTCTTCAGGTATTCGAGCAAGACAAGCCCGGCTTGGTCATCTGCGATCTGCGCATGCCGCAGATGGGCGGACTCGAACTCATTCGCCAGGTCACCGAGCGGTCACCGCAAACCCCAGTGATTGTGGTTTCGGGTGCCGGCGTGATGAACGACGCAGTCGAGGCCTTGCGCCTGGGCGCGGCGGATTACCTGATCAAGCCTCTCGAAGATCTGGCCGTGCTCGAGCACTCTGTGCGCCGGGCCCTGGATCGCGCGCGTCTGCTGCTGGAAAACCAGCGCTACCGTGAGAAGCTGGAAAAGGCCAATCGCGAGCTCGAAGCCAGCCTGAACCTGCTCCAGGAAGACCAGAATGCCGGTCGCCAGGTGCAGATGAACATGCTGCCGGTTAGCCCCTGGACCATTGACGAATTCAAGTTTGCACACCAGATCATCCCGTCTTTGTATCTGTCGGGTGATTTCGTCGACTACTTTCGGGTCGACGAGCGTCGGGTAGCGTTCTACCTGGCGGACGTTTCCGGTCATGGCGCTTCTTCAGCCTTCGTTACGGTGCTGCTGAAATTCATGACCACGCGCTTGCTGTTCGAATCCAAGCGCAACGGCACATTGCCGGAATTCAAGCCTTCAGAGGTCCTTGGTCATATCAACCGGGGCCTGATCAGTTGTAAGCTGGGTAAACACGTCACAATGGTCGGTGGAGTCATCGACGAGGAGACAGGTTTGTTGACCTATAGCATCGGTGGTCATTTGCCGTTGCCTGTGTTGTACACGCCAGACAGTGTTCGATATCTGGAAGGGCGTGGTCTGCCGGTGGGCCTCTTCAATGAAGCCACCTATGAAGATCACGTGCTGGAGCTGCCGCCGACGTTCAGCCTGACGCTGATGTCCGATGGCATTCTGGACCTTTTGCCAGAACCTACACTCAAAGAAAAAGAAGCGGCTTTGCCCCAGCGGGTCAAAGCAGCGGGCGGCACCCTGGATGGGCTGCGGCAGGTTTTTGGATTGGCCACGCTAGGGGAGATGCCGGATGATATCGCCCTGTTGGTGTTGAGCAGGAATCTTTAATGAGTACCGGTAGAATCCAGTTCGCCGAGCAGGACGGCACCTTCGTCTTGAAGTTCGTCGGTGAAGTTCGCCTGACCCTGTGTTCGGCGTTGGATGCGACTATTGAGCGGATCTTCACGGCGTTGAACTTCAACGCGATCGTGATCGACCTGACCGAAACCCGCAGCATCGACAGCACCACCCTTGGCCTGTTGGCCAAACTGTCGATCCTGTCGCGGCAGAAAGTCGGCCTGCTGCCGACCGTCGTCACCACCCACGAAGACATCACCCGTCTGTTGCAGTCCATGGGCTTCGAGCAGGTGTTCAACATCGTTGACCGCCCGATCCCGTGCCCTGAGTGCCTGACCGACTTGCCTGACCAGGACCAGTCGGAAGAAGTGGTGCGGATCAAAGTGCTCGAAGCGCACAAGATCCTCATGGGGCTGAATGATTCGAATCGTGAAGCGTTTCATGATCTGGTGAATGCGTTGGAGCGTCACTGATCCTTTGAAAAGGTAGGAAGCCTGTACTGGCCTCATCGCCAGCAAGCCGGCTCCTACAAAATCATCATCTGTGTAGGAGCCAGCTTGCTGGCGATGGCGGCCTGAAATCCCCCAAATTCCCAGGCACAAAACCCGCACCAAACAAACGCACACAAAAAAGGGCGAACCCATCTAGGTTCGCCCTTTTTGCATTGCACTGAACTAGATCACAGCTTGGCCTGCAACAGCGCCTCAAGCTTCTCCTGGTCCCGGGCAAACTGACGAATCCCTTCCGCCAGTTTCTCGGTCGCCATCGCATCTTCGTTGGACAACCAACGGAACTGCGCTTCATTCAGGCTCAAGCGCGCTTCACCGGTATGACCCGGCGCCAATTTACGCTCCAGCTTGCCAGTGTCCGCCGCCAGTTTGTCGATCAAGTCCGGGCTGATGGTCAGACGGTCGCAACCGGCCAGTTGCTCGATCTGATTCAGGTTACGGAAGCTCGCGCCCATGACCACGGTCTTGTAGTCATTGGCCTTGTAGTAGTTGTAGATACGCGTCACCGACTGCACGCCCGGATCATCCGCGCCGGTGTAGTCGTTGCCGTTGGCCTTCTTGTACCAGTCATAGATACGGCCCACGAACGGCGAAATCAGGAACACACCCGCATCGGCACACGCCGCCGCCTGGGCGAACGAGAACAGCAATGTCAGGTTGGTCTGGATGCCTTCTTTTTCCAGGATTTCGGCAGCGCGGATGCCTTCCCAGGTGGAAGCGATCTTGATCAGCACGCGGTCGCGGCCGATGCCGGCCTTTTCATACAGCTCGATCAGACGGTGCGCACGCTTCAATACGGCGTCAGTGTCGAACGAGAGGCGCGCGTCCACTTCTGTGGAAATACGGCCAGGAATCACTTTCAGGATCTCTTGCCCTACCGCGACGCCAAAACGGTCGCTGGCCAGGCCCACATCGCCCTTGCAGTCGCTGACGCAAGCGTTCAACAACTCGGCATAGCCTGGAATGGCCGCGGCTTTGAGCAACAGGGAAGGGTTGGTGGTAGCGTCCACCGGTTTAACGCGAGCGATCGCTTCGAAGTCGCCGGTGTCGGCAACCACGGTGGTCATCTGTTTGAGTTGTTCCAGCTTGGAAGTCATGGGCGTGCTCTGTCCTATGGGTCTAATGACATTACCCGAGCGCTGACAGCCACTCAAGGGCACATGTACGTATCGAAGGCCCCGGCGGCAACATCTGGAAAACGGATGTTTGAAAGGCGGGGCGCGGTGTCCGTAAATACGATGCCAAATCCGGGCGCAGGTTCAACGCGGTTGACCGTTAACGCCCTTCAAGCAACTCCGCTGCCTGATCCAGCAACGCCAGAGGCTCCTTGGCCTTATGGATATCCACCGACAACAACTGCCGAAACTTGCGCGCCCCCGGAAACCCGCTGCCCAGCCCCAGCACATGCCGGGTGATGTGGTGCATCGAACCGCCTGCATCAATATGCGCCGCGATATAAGGCCGCAACTGCGCCAGCGCTTGCGCCCGAGTGATCACCGGTGCCGTGCTGCCGAACAGTTGCTGATCGACCTCAGCCATCACATAAGGATTGTGATACGCCTCACGACCGAGCATCACACCGTCAAAGGTCTGCAAATGCTCGTGACAGGCCTCCAGCGTCTTGATCCCGCCGTTGAGAATAATCTCCAGCTCCGGAAAATCCTTCTTCAACTGCGCCGCCACGTCATAACGCAGGGGCGGAATATCGCGGTTCTCCTTCGGCGACAACCCCTCCAGAATCGCGATCCGCGCATGCACCGTAAAACTCGTGCACCCGGCATCGCGCACCGTGCCGACGAAATCACACAGCTCTTCGTAACTGTCCCGCCCGTTAATCCCGATCCGGTGCTTCACCGTCACCGGAATCGACACCGCATCGCGCATCGCCTTCACACAATCGGCCACCAACTGCGGATGCCCCATCAACACCGCACCGATCATATTGTTCTGCACCCGATCACTCGGGCAGCCGACGTTCAGGTTCACCTCGTCGTAACCGTGCTCCTGCGCCATGCGGGCGCACGCGGCCAGGTCCAGCGGAACGCTGCCACCGAGTTGCAGGGCGAGAGGGTGCTCGGCTTCGTTGTGACGCAGAAAACGCTCGTGATCGCCATTGAGCAGCGCGCCGGTGGTGACCATTTCGGTGTAGAGCAGGGCGTTCTTGGAGAGCAGGCGCAGGAAAAACCGGCAATGCCTGTCAGTCCAGTCCATCATCGGCGCCACACTGAAGCGGCGGGAAGGCTCAGAGCGCGAAAGGCTAGTCGTTACGGGTGCTTCAGGTTTTTCGACGGTCATTGGTACTGATCTTTTATACGGCGGTTTTTACCCATTTTCCTTGTTGTTGAACGTCGATTGCCATGAAGTAGCAAGCGAATTCCGCAGGTAGCAACTGGAAATGGGCACGATCACATCACGCAAGCGCAAGGACAACTCGACGGCCTACACGGCGCAGATACGGATCAATAGGGACGGGCGCACAGTTTATCAGGAAAGCCAGACTTTCGACCGCAAGCAGGCTGGAGGCGTGACGCTCCGGGATTGAGGAAGACAGATCTGATACGCACCTGATAGCATCTGGCTATCAATTTCGATGTGCGTTTAGGAAGGGAGTCCATGCCAAAAAGAATTTTTGCCATAGCGCTAGGCGCTATGGGAGCTATCACTGGAATGCAGAGTGCTCTTGCCAGTGACAACCTGTTTAAAAGTTACGCCTATGACAGTCCTCTCGCGAATTACACCGAGGCCGCGGGCTTCTATGACTGCTCAGCAGATGTGGGAGCTACTGCAAGGTGTCTCGACGATGTGGGTTTTATCGATCATAAATTCACAGCGAGTCTAGTTTTCAGTGGTGACAAACTGGTTATTGTTTCGCTGTTTACGCCCTACGATCGCGATGTGTTCGCACGGTCAATTGGCGCTCTTTCCAAGACGTTTGGTCTGCTTGCACTGACTGATGGGAAATCGGTGTTGGACCTTGTTGATCTCGCAGGCAAAGTAAAAAACAAAGATGAATACGCCGCCAAGCTCTCAAATTACGAGAGTGTTGCTTTGGCCGCCAACGATTTGACCTACACCTTTTTTGAAGGAATTACCTCGGCCAGTGGTGCTTCTAGCGCTCATAGCGTGGTGGCATCAGCGCCTGACAACATTCGAGGGGCTGATTTGATTGTTTCTGGTGAGGGCGATGAGTCCATGATCATCATCAAATTTTCTTTCCCGAAACTCGATGAGCACAAAATGGCTCAGCAGGCCAAGAAGCCTGTCGAGGCTTTCTGACGTCGATCCTTGTTATGTAAAAAACCTCGCCAAAGCGAGGTTTTTTCATTTCTGGAGTTCACTACCACCGACAAGCCCTGTCTGTGACCGCGAGCGGGCGACTCAGGTTGGCCTGACTTTACGTACGATTCAGAACGACGGCATCAGGCCGCTTGAACTTGATGCGTCTGCTCCACGCGATGGCGGGACGTTCGAACAATAGATAGGCCATGGCCGAGAATGCGATGCACGTTGCAATGATCAGGACGGCGGCCAGTGCATCCGAGAAAAGGCCGGTTGGCATGAAAGCCCGGTAAACGCGCATGAAGAAACCGGTCACAGGAGAATGGAACAAGTACAGGCTGTAGGAAATCAGGGCAATTTTCTGCACGGGGTAGCTGGATATAAAACCCAGCGTGGTGGAGCGATTAACCAGGAAGCAGAACAGTAAGCCCGTCAACCCGGCAGCAATGGTGAATGAGTTTTTAGTTGCAAGACCGATAACAAGCGCCAATGCACAGTAACCAATGGCGATGTAATGGCTTTGTTTAGTGCCGCTCAGGGTTTGAGCGCACAGCACCCCGGCCATGAAGCTGAACCAGAACGCAATAAATCCGCCTTTCCAGCCTATCGCATGAATTATCCCGGCGGGCCACAGCAGCGCCAGCAATGCGCTGCCCCAAATCCAGAGGTTGCGACGCTTGGGTGTTACACCCTCTCCAGCACGATCGGCTAACCACAGCAGCACCGCAAAAAAGATGTAGAACTGCACCTCGATACACAGGGTCCAGAACACCGTGATGATGTTTCTGATGCCAAGGAAATCTTGGAGAAACAGCACGTGGGCGAGTATGGCCGTCACGCCGGGGATTTCGATTCCGGGTTGCCCAAGCATGTGTTTTACGGCGATCACGGCCACGCCCAGTGCAATGGCGGCGTAGTAGGGAGGGGCGAGGCGTACCAGGCGACGTGCCACAAAGTTTGTGGCGTTCACGTTATTCATTGGCACCCGGGATGTCGTGGTCGCCATGACAATGCCGCTTAGTACGAAAAATATAGGCACTCCCAAATGGCCTGCGTCAAAGACCATGTATTTCAACCAGCCTGGAATGGCTGCCAGCAGGGTTGGGATGTGATTTCCTTCGGATAAATGAAACAGAACCACCCAGAAGCATGCAAAACAGCGCAATGCGTCAACCAGGGCAAGACGATGTTTGTCATCAACGGTGATTCCACTCATTCAATGCTTCCTTTCTCTCGCGGCGGATGTTGTTTTTTGTGCGGGCACTGAACGCAGAGCTTAGCAGCTGCAGCAGCCTGTCGAACTTGCGAACACCACCGTCCACAGCCTTTTTGGAGGGCTCGGGAAATCGGAATACCTGAACAAATGCTGTCGCTGCGTGAAGTTTCACGATGCTGCCGGGTTCGCAGCCTAGGATGGACACTGAAGATTGCATCACCCCACCTCCGGCCACAGGGAACCTGAAAAATGATCTCGAACTTCTTCAAAGTCTTGCTGATCGGTGGTGCGCTGCTGTTGAGCGCCTGTTCGGGCGTCAGCACCCATAACGACTATTCAGAAGACCTCGAGCCGTCCGCCGGCTTCGGTCCTGGCCCGACCAATAGCCACAGTCAGCTGAACTTCCATGGCAGTGCATTGGGCAGCAGCTTCGGTGAATACGGTTCGGGACTGTTGCACGACGACTGACCGGCAACGGCGCGGTAATCCTGCCGTTGCCTGTTCGCCCAGCTGTTACCTGAAATAAGCCTATTTAGTCTCGGGTGTGGCGATCCACTGGCCTAAAACTTTCTGGTAGTTGCCCGTCACTTTGGCCAGGTGCAGCCATTGATCGACGTACAACTTCCACGTCATGTCGTCTCGCGGCAATAAATAAGCTTTCTCACCGTACTGCATGTACTGGCCTGGATTCACCGCGCACAAACCGGGTTTGAGTTTTTGCTGATACAACGCCTCCGACGCATCGGTGATCATCACGTCCGCCTTCTTGTCCAGCAGCTCCTGGAAGATGGTCACGTTGTCGTGAAGGCTCAATTGCGCCTTGGGCAGGAAGGCGTGAACGAACGCTTCGTTGGTGCCGCCGGCCGGTTCGACCAAGCGAACCGAAGGCTGGTTGATTTGCTCGACGGTCTGATACTTCGCCTGATCTTCGCAGCGCACCAACGGGATTTTGCCGTCGACGTCCAGCGTGGTGCTGAAGAAGGCTTTTTTCTGACGTTCCAGGGTGACCGAGATCCCGCCCATGCCGATGTCGCATTTGCCCGCCAGCATGTCGGGCATCAGGGTTTTCCAGGTGGTCGGTACCCACTCGACCTTGACGCCAAGGCTGTCGGCCAGCGAGCGGGCCATGGCGATGTCGATGCCCGAGTATTCGCCGTTCTCGGCTTTGAACGTGTAGGGCTTGTAATCGCCCGTGGTGCACACGCGTAGCTGGCCTTGCTGGATGACGCTGTCCAGGTGCGATTGTTCGGCCTGGGCGCCGAACGATAGTGCGAGCAGGCTACCGAGCATTACTGTGCATTTATTGGTTTTCATGTGTACCCGACTTCCGTGATGGATTGGGGCTGAGAGTACTTAATTTTTCCTGCCGATGGTTATAAGTACTTCGGATTCTGCTGCTCGATTGGCTATTGCGCAGCGGCCTCCATTTCCGGACTCAGCGTCCCCAACCAGGCCACCAGCCCCACAATCAACACCGCGAGCGCCAACTCAACAACCATGCTGCGTCGCAACGCGTTGGCGGCAACTTCGTATTTCCCCTCCCGTAACGACCGCTCCAGGAACGGCCCAAGGTGAAACCGGTTCAACGCGGCGAGCACCAGCATCCCGGCAAACAACCCCACTTTGATAAACAGCAAAATCCCGTAGGTACTTAGCAACAAGTCATCAAGCTTCGGCCCGACGATGAACAGGTAATTCACCACGCCTGTGACCGTGATGACGACCACGATCACCGCGCCCACCGATTCAAATCGAGCGACGGCCCGAGCCAGTAACCTGATGCGCTCTGCGGTTTTCAGCGCGTTGATTTTCGCCATCAGCACAAACGCTACCAGCGCACCCAGCCACGCGCCTGCCGCCAGCAGATGCAGAATATCCATCGCAAAATGCCAATAACGACGGCTGCCTTCGTCCATCGCCCCATGACCGCTCCAGGCCAGGCTGGCCAAGGCGATAGCGCCGGCAAAAGACGCAATCAGCAGGCTGAATCCCGGCGCACGGTCATTAAGCGTAACCGCCAAACCGGCGATAACCAGCACGGTGATGCGCGCTGCCCAGGCCAACCCGAAATCCGTCTCGAACACCATCATCTGGACATGCGGGCGCAGCTCGGTGAAGTCCGACTCTCCGCTCATCGCACTCACCATCGTCAGCATGCCCGCCACGGACAACAGCACGCCGAACGCGGCCGTCACCTGAAGGATCGGCCGAAACGGCAGCACCGCCCCGGACACCCGCTCCCGGCCCGCAAGGCTGTAGAGCCCGAACAAACCCAGCCCAAACAGCACCATCAAATCCACATACAACCCAAACCGCAGTGCAATGCTGACCCAGTCGCTCATCAATCACTTCACTTTGAACGTAACGTTGCCGGTGATCGGGTGAGTGTCCGAAGACACCGCGCGCCATTCGACTTTGTAGCTGCCGGCGGGCAACGGCGAGAGCGGGGTGATGAGCATGGTTTTCGGGTCGCTGCCGCCGGTGACTTTGGCTTTCATCGGCATCGGGGAATGCGCCATGCCTGGCATTTCGGTCATGACCAGTTTCGCGCCGGAAAACTGGGTCATGAGGCTTTCGGAAAAGTGCAGTTCGATCGTGCTCGGTGCCGCGCCATCCGCACCTTCGGCCGGGGTGGAGGAGAGCAGTTTCGGGTGCGCCTGAGCCAGTGTGCTCATGAGCAAGCCGATGACAACAGCGGTGGTTTTCATTGTGCGCATGCAAGGCCTCTTTACCGCTCGAAGCGGTTTTTTTTGATGGTGATGTGAGTGCGATCAGAACCACAGTCGAACGCCGAGAACGACGCGTGTTTCACTGCGATCCTCGCCATCGTCTTTGGCGAAATCGGCGGTTTTGCCGTAGGTGCGGTTCCAGGTCACGCCGATGTAGGGGGCGATTTCCCGACGAATTTCATAGCGCAACCGCAGCCCGGCTTCGGTGTTGGAGAGCCCGGAACCAATGCCCCGCTGCGGATCGTTTTTGCCGTAAATGTTCAGCTCGGCGGTCGGCTGCAAAATGAGCCGGTTGGTCAGCAGGATGTCGTAGTCACCTTCCAGCCGCGCCGCGCTCTGGCCGCCTTCGCCGATGAACGCCGTGGCTTCGGCTTCGAAGTTGTACAGCGCCATGCCTTGCACGCCGAACGCGGCCCAGGTTTGCGGGGCGCCGGGTTTGAAGTCCTGGCGCACGCCGCTCACCACATCCCACCACGGCGAGATTGCGTGGCCCCATAACGCCTGGACTTCAGCGTCTTCGGTTTTGCCGTTGCTGCGCTCACCTTCGGATCGCAGCCACAGGCGATCAATGTCACCGCCGATCCAGCCCGATAAATCCCAGGCCAGCGCGCTGCCATCGTCGGCGTCCTGCCATTCGAGTTTGTCGGCGAGGAAGTAGTGATTGAGTGCAGAGTCATGCACGTTATGGCCGCCGGGGCTGACGAACACGGCGGCGCGGTCGGCATCGGTCAGCGGCGGGATCGGCGTGCGGCTTTCAGTTGGAGCGGCGGGCTGCATCTGGCCGTCGTCCATGCTTTGCATCTGGCTATGGTCCATGCCCTGCATCTGGCCATGGTCCATGCCCGGCATCTGGCTGTGATCCATGTTCTGCATGTCGCCGGTGGCGGCGCTCGCCGAAGAAAGCGTCAGGCCCGTTGTGCAAACGGCGAGAAAAATCGATGTAAGTCTGGTCATGGGTAGCGCCTCATTCTTCCACGCGAACTTCACGGAACATGCCCATTTCCATGTGGTACAGGAGGTGGCAGTGATAGGCCCAGCGGCCGAGTGCGTCGGCGGTCACCCGGTAACTGCGTCGAGAGCCGGGGGGCATGTCGATGGTGTGTTTGCGCACCATGAACTCGCCGTTTTCGTCTTCGAGGTCGCTCCACATGCCGTGCAGGTGGATGGGGTGGGTCATCATCGTGTCGTTGACCAGCACGATGCGCACGCGCTCGCCGTACTTGAGGCGCAGCGGTTCGGCATCGGAGAATTTCACGCCGTTGAACGACCACGCGAATTTCTCCATGTGGCCGGTGAGGTGCAGTTCGAGGGTGCGGCCCGGGTCGCGGCCGTCCGGGTCTTCGAAGGTGCTGCGCAGGTCGGAATAGGTCAGGACGCGGCGGCCGTTGTTGCGCAAGCCAAGGCCGGGATCGTCGAGTTTCGGCGAAGTGCTCATGGCTTGCATGTCCACCAGCGGGTTGTCGTTTTCCGTCGCGGGATGCGCTTGCATGCCACCCATCGCGCTGTGGTCCATGCCGGCCATGCTGCCGTGATCCATCCCGCCCATGCCCATGTCGTCCATGCTCACCAACGGTCGTGGATCGAGTGCAGGCACAGGTGCGGACAAACCCGCCTTCATCGCCAGCGTGCCGCGTGCATAACCGGTGCGATCCATCGACTGGGCGAACACGGTATAAGCGTCCTGCGTCGGCTCGACAATCACATCAAAGGTCTCGGCCACCGCAATGCGGAATTCATCGACGCTCACCGGTTTGACATGCAGCCCGTCCGCCGCGACCACCGTCATTTTCAGGCCGGGAATGCGCACGTCGAAGTAGGTCATGGCCGAACCGTTGATAAACCGCAGTCGCAGTTTTTCACCTGGCCGGAACACGCCCGTCCAGTTCGAGTCCGGCGCCTGGCCGTTCATTAAATAGGTGTAAGTGGCGCCGCTGACGTCGGCGAGGTCTGTGGGATTCATCTTCATTTCGGCCCACATCTTTCGATCGGCGACCGTGGCGGCCCAACCGTTTTTGCTGACGTCGTCGATGAAATCGCCCACGGTGCGCTTGTTGTAGTTGTAGTAATCGGATTGCTTTTTCAGGGTGTTCATCAGGCTGGCCGCATCTTCGTCGGTCCAGTCGGTCAGCATCACCACGTGATCGCGGTCGTACTCAAAGGGCTCCGGCTCCTTGGCGTCGATCACCAGCGGGCCGTAAACGCCGGACTGCTCCTGAAGGCCCGAGTGGCTGTGATACCAGTAAGTGCCGTTCTGCCGGACCTGAAATTGATAGACGTACACGCCGCCCGGTTCGATGCCGTGAAAACTCAGCCCCGGCACGCCGTCCATGTTGGCCGGCAGCAAAATGCCGTGCCAGTGAATGGAGGTGGTTTCCTTGAGCCGGTTCTTCACCCGCAGCGTGACCGTGTCGCCTTCACGCCAGCGCAGCAGCGGGCCGGGAATGCCGCCGTTGATGGTCATCGCGGTGCGCGGATTGCCGGTGATGTTGACCGGGGTTTCGCCGATGAACAGCTCGAAATCGCTGCCCGTGAGCATCTGCGGTTCGCCAGCGCGGGTGAGCGCCCACACAGGCGTGCGCCATAACCCGAGGCCGCCGAGCAATCCGCCCGCGGCCAGCCCCTTTACGAAGGTGCGTCTTGAAGTGTTGGAGTGCATGCCGTTTTTATTCCCGGTCCGTCAGTTGGGAGACAACTTGACGACGAGGCTAACGGGCGATGCCTTTCAGCAGACTGAGGCGGGGATTACAGTTTTGACAGTTTCAACGTGGTGTTCAACGGTTGGTGGAAGGCTTGGCAGTCGACGCCACCGTCCTGCTACCGCAATTGATATACGAAGACTTTTTCAGCCAGCGCTGATCCGGGTAGTACGAAAACAACAGTTGCCCGTCTTTCATCGAGTCAATCAGCTTGTGCGCAATCGCCGGCCGTACCGCCGGGCAACCGAGGCTGCGGCCAATCCGCCCGTTTGCCCGTGCAAGCACCGGGCTGACATAAGGCGCGCCATGAATGACGATCGCCCGGTCGAAGGCGTTGTCGTTGAAGCCCGGTTCGAGTCCTTCCATGCGCAACGAATAACCGTTCTGCCCGACGTAACTTGACTGCGTGCGATACAAGCCCAGGCTGGTGGCGAAGCTTTCGTTTTGATTGGAAAACTTGACCGCCATGTTCTCGCCGCTGTTGCGACCGTGGGCAACCAATTCGTGAAACAGTAATTTGCGCTGTTTAAGGTCAAACACCCAAAGGCGTTGTTCGGTGGAGGGCAGGGAGTAATCGATGACGGCAAGTCTTTGGACAGGTGCGGCACCTTGGGCCAAGCTGCATTGAGAGGCACGGACGGCCAGTGCAATCACCTTGGCGTTAGCGTTTGGAGCGGCTTTGACCAAAGCGGCTTCAAGTGAGTCGGCGTAGGCTGCCGTGACTGACGTTGAACTCAGCAGCAGGGCCGTAATTAGGAAGCCGAAGCGGTCTAGCGCCATATGCGTGTCTCATCATGATTGTTTCGAGTCTAGCAGCGAGAGCGCGGCTAGCCGGTGAATGCGGGAGATTAAGGATTATCCATGGGGCAGTTAACAAGGTTATTCGTCATAAGCCGTGTATTTTTTATGGGCTTTCTGATCAGCGGTGCAGCGATTGCGCAAACTTCGCCGATCGAGCAGTCATCTCCACCTATCAACGCCAGTGAGGCTGCAGCGGATGACATCGTCGGTCAGACGATTCAAAGCATGCTGGCGCCGTTGGCTTCGGCGTTTCCGCCGCTGCTCACATCCCCCAGGCATCAACGGGTAGACGTCAACCGTGTGGTCATGGATTTCTATATGCATCGCAGCTATCGCGCAGCGTGGACACAAGACAGTGATGTCGCCCAGTTGCTGAAAAGCCTGGGCAACACGCAAGCGGATGGTCTGGAGCCGGCAGATTTTCATATTGATGAATTGGCCAAGGCACGAGCGTCGATGCAAACCCCGGCGCAGCGGGCGAGTTTCGATGTCGTCGCTACCCGGACGTTCATCGCCGCGCTCCTGCAATTGCGGCGCGGCAAAGTCGACCCTTCGCGCCTGGACATTCATTGGAATTTCGACCCGGTCGGCGTCGATCCGCGTGAAGACGTGAACACCTTCTTCGCCGCCCTCGACAGCCATGACGTCGCCCGGGCATTCGCTCAAGCGCCACCGCAAGAAGCGGTTTATGGCAGCTTGCGCATGGGTTTGGCACAACTGCGCAAGGTCCGGGATGCGGGTGGCTGGCCGAAGGTTGCCGAAGACAAGTCGCTCAAGCCGGGTATGGACGAACCTGCGGTCGCGCAGCTGCGAGCCCGTTTGGCGGCCGGTGGTTATCTGGCCCCGCAGTTGAAACCACGTAGCGACTACGACGCTGTCGTCACCGCGGCGGTCAAAAAGTATCAAGCCGAACAATACCTGGGCGCAGACGGTGTCGCCGGGGCGGCGACGCTCGCGGCGTTGAATGTGTCGGTTGATGCGCGGATCGACCAGGTTCGGGTGAACATGGAGCGTGCGCGTTGGTTGCTGTACAAACTTCAGGGCACTTTTGTCATCGTTGACATAGCTGGTTACAAAGTTGCGCTCTACCGCGACGGCAAGCCGATCTGGCGTTCTCGTGTGCAAGTCGGCAAACCGTTTCGCAGTACGCCGGTGTTCCAGTCAGAGATTACTTACGTCACGTTCAACCCTACCTGGACCGTGCCCCCGACCATTCTGGTCAAGGACATGCTGCCCAAGATTCAGAAAAATCCCGGCTACCTTGCCGCCAACCGAATCAAGCCCATTGACCGTGAAGGGAACTTGCTCGACCCATCGACGGTCGATTGGTCCAACCCGCGCGGCGTTACGCTGCGACAGGATGCCGGGCCGGACAACTCGCTGGGCCAGGTCGTGATCCGGTTTCCCAATGAATACGCGATTTATCTGCACGACACGCCGCATCGCGAGTTGTTTGCTCAATCTCGCCGCGCCACCAGTTCAGGCTGCATCCGGGTCGAGAACCCGCTGCAGTTGGTGGAGCTGTTGTTCAACGATCCGGTGCATTGGAACAGCGCCGGGATCCAGGCGCAGTTGGCCAACGGCAAGACCGAAAACATCCGGCTTCCCGTCAAGGTGCCAGTGCTGTTGGCTTACTGGACGGTGGACCTGAGTAATGATGGTCGCGTGATGTTCAAGCCCGATGTCTACGGGTACGACTCTGCGGTTCTGCGGGGATTGAATCTGCGTTCGGAACTGCCTGCTCCGCAATGGCAGCAGGCAGGACCGCCTGCGCTGGCGGCCGGGCAAAAAAGCACTGGCGAGTAGCAGGGCGCCACAGTTGTTGAGGGCGGTTCCTGTTCATTCGGCGAAGCCAGTCCGCAGCGGCTGCAGCGACGCGGTTTGCGCCATGGTTGAAAACTACCACAATGAAAAAGACCCAAAGGAACAGGGACAGTGAAGATGGATGTTGTGCCAGAAAACACGGTACCCATTGCAGGTTTGCCTCATGTGCATGACCTCGATGAGTGCCGCAACATTCAAAAAGGACCGGTGTTCATCATTGCCTCGGGAGCAACCGCCAAGGATTTTCCGCTGGAGAACTACGCAGACATTCCGATGATCACCATGAACGGGGCCATCTCGAAGTTCATCGGTACCGATATCAAGCCGTTCTTTTATGCCTGCACCGACATTGCCTTTTACCGGGAGCAGCCCGAATTGCTGGCGGCGGGGATGCACCTCAGTGAACGGGTTGCCGTGTGGGAAGAGCACATCCGGCGTTCGGCCGTGATGCCCGAAGGGGACCTGTACCTGCTGACCAAGGCGCCCAAGCTTTCCTGGAGTGACCTGGTCTTCAGGGGTGATAAGGAACTCATCAGAAGTCGCAGGCTTGGAAACGGTCGCAACAGAACCCTGGGTTTCAGCAAGAACCTCAAGCGCGGCTTTTTTGATGCGCGCACGGTGGCCTATCTGGCGCTGCAAATTGCCTACCACGCAGGTTTTAACAAGGTGTTTCTGGTGGGGGTCGACTTGAATCAATCAGTGCGGCGTTTCTATGAAGAAGATGATGCCGACGCGTCACCGTGCATGCTCGATCAGCATTTTTTTACGAGAATTCTGCCCTCATTCAAAATCCTGTCGAAGTACGTCGTGAATGATGATTTTCAAGTTTACAACTTGTCCGGCTCTTCAAGGATTCCTGGCGAACTTATTCCCCGGGTGACGTTGGATGAAGTCGACAGGATGCTCTAAGGATTACCTGTGCTTCATGAATGTGGGTGCTCTTGAGGCACCCGTTTTTTTGCGCGAGCTTCAACCGGTGTCGCCTAAGCTTTGAGGTATCGGAAATTCCTCCGGTGCTTGCAAGGAAGGTGTGGCATGACTTCATTAAAGTTCGGCGCGTCCATCCTGTTGGTCTGCCTGGCAGGCTGCGTAACCAGCAGCCATTACGAACCACCACCGGTGCCTGCGTCGGCGGTGACGCTGGATGATCAGCAAATCACCAGCACATTGGTGGGCAAGAAGTTCTATGGCACCACCAGGGAAGGTAGTCACCCTTACTCGATGAGTTTCGCCTCGAACGGAGTAGAGATTTTCGAAATGGCGCCGAACAAACCGGAGAAGGAAAAATGGACGTTGAAAGATGGAGTTGTGTGTATTGAACCGAAAGATTACCCAACCGAATGCGGCCAGTTGAAGACGGCCAATAACGAGTACTGGTTTGTCGATCCGAAGAGCGGCAGAGTTAATGCCCACTTGAAACTTACGCCTTGAGGCCGGGTTTCGCGCACGAATGGGCGTTTATTGCGCGCCCATTTTTCAGGCTCATGCCTTGCCCAGCTCTTCCTGCAAAAACGCCACCAAGGCTCGCTGCAATCCAGTCAACGCGCCTTCCCGGCTGATCAGCGCCAACTCGGTCGGCGGCAGTTCGGGCAGATCGTTGCATACGCGATGCTCAGGCAACACCGCCGAAGCGGGCAGCACCGACACGCCCAACCCGGAGGCCACCGCCGCCTGAATGCCCGTCAGGCTGTGACTGCCAAACGCAACGCGCCAGGGCCGCTGCGCCACATCCAGCAGACGGATCGCCCGTTGCCGATAAATGCAGCCCTGTGGGAACAGGGCCAAGGGCAATACCCCGTTGGCCGAGTCGACCCCCGCACCCTTGACCCACACCAGCGTTTCCGGCCACGCCGCCCAGCAGGGGCCGCTGTCCGGTTCGCGTTTGACCAGGGCAATATCGAGGGTGCCCGCCGCGAGTTTTTGCTTGAGATCGGTGCTCATGCCGCTGACGGTTTCCAGGCGCGCTTCGGGCCTGGCCCGGTTGAAGCCGGCAAGGATCACGGCCATGCGTCGGGCATCGAAATCTTCCGGTACGCCGATGCGCAGGATCTCCAGGTCGAGGTCGCTGGCCAAGGCTTCCACCGCCTCCGAGGACAGGGCCAGCAAGCGCCGTGCGTAGTGAATCAGCATCTCGCCATGCTCGGTCACGCTGATGTTCTGCCCGGTTCGGTCACGCAACAGCAGCGCATGCCCGACCAGTTCTTCGAGTTTGCGCACCTGTTGGCTTACGGTGGATTGGGTCCGGTGCACGCGTTCGGCGGCGCGGGTGAAGCTGCCTTCGTCCGCCACGCAAACGAAGGTCTTGAGCAATTCGAGATCGAGCATGGCGGCCTCTTGATATTCGATTTATCACTGACATGTCGTTATTAATTTAATTTCACACTATCACTGATCGCTCTTAACCTGAAGATCACCCTTCAGAGGAAACGAACATGACACTCACAATCACCCCGCGCCCCAAGTGGCTGACCTTCGATTGCTACGGCACGTTGATTCAGTGGGATGAGGGCTTGAAAGCCGTGGTGGCGGACATCTTGCGCGACAAGGGGGATCACAGCGTTGATGTCGATCGTCTGATCGAGGTGTACGACCGGCATGAACACCGGCTGGAACAGTTGCCGCCGCATCGCTCGTTCCGCGAGTTGAGCACTAGCGGGTTGCATCTCGCCCTGGAAGAACTGGCGTTGGCGAGTGCCCCCGAAGACAGTCTGCGACTGGCCGCGGCGATCCCGCGGATGCCGCCGTTTCCGGAAGTGATCGAGACGCTCGCCGGGCTCAAGGCGATGGGCTTCAAGCTGTGCATTGTGTCCAACACTGATGACGACATCATCGCCGGCAACGTTGTGCAACTGGGCGGGCACATCGATCGGGTGATCACGGCGCAGCAGGCCGGTGCTTACAAGCCGAATCCGCGACTGTTCGACTACGCTCACGAGCAACTGGGCGTGACACGTGATCAAGTGGTGCACATCTGCGCCAGCCCGACGCTGGACCACACCGCCGCGCGGGACATGCACTTTCGCTGCGTGTGGGTCGATCGCGGCACCGGTCGGCAATTGCTGCCGGACTACCAGCCCGATGCGACAGTAAACACGCTGGATCAAGTCGTGCCCTTGTTCAAATCCCTTGGCTGGTAAACCCGGAGTCATTGCCATGGCACACACCCTTGCAGGTGGTTCCCGTCCCACCCGTTACACCGAGCTGAATCTGGACTCGCAGGCGGCCATCACCGCGCGCGCGGAACTGGCAGCGTGCTTCCAGCTCGCGGCGCTGCACGGTCTGGAGGAGGGGATCTGCAACCACTTTTCCGCGATGGTGCCGGGCCGGGATGATCTGTTTTTTGTGAACCCCTACGGTTATGCCTTCGAAGAAGTCAGCGCTGAAAATCTTCTGGTTTGCGACTTTCACGGCAATGTCGTGGCCGGCGAAGGGCAGCCTGAAGCGACCGCGTTTTACATTCACGCCCGCCTGCACCAACAGCTGCCAAGGCTGAAAGTGGCGTTCCATACGCACATGCCTCACGCCACGGCGTTATGTTTGCTGCAAGGCCCACCGCTGTTGTGGCTGGGGCAGACGGCATTGAAATTTTACGGCCGCACGGCGGTGGACGAGGACTACAACGGCCTGGCCCTCGATGAATCCGAAGGCGACCGGATCGCCAGTGTCATGGGCAATGCCGACATTCTGTTTCTGAAAAACCACGGTGTGATTGTCGCCGGACCGACCATTGCCGAGGCGTGGGACGATCTGTATTACCTCGAACGTGCCGCCCAGGTGCAACTGATGGCGATGGCGACCCAGCGCGATCTCAAGCCTGTGCCCGAGCCGATTGCCCGACGCGCCTACGAACAAATGCGCCTGGGGGATGCCGAAAGCGCACGGGCGCATTTGCACAGTGCGATGCGCAGACTGTCCAAAGGACGATTGCCCCTCACTACGACGTAGACTAAGCTCGCAAAATATAAGGGTTTTGGGCCTTCGCCCATGCCTTACCCTTGCAGGATGAGCTTTGCCTAATCTCCAAAACGACCCGCACATCGCCACTGGCGTTGCTTTGAAACGGTTACCGCTGCGCAAGGCAGCGATGCTGTTCATTGCTGTGGTGTGCCTGTGCCTGTGCGGTTTGCTTTACCTGCAACTGGAGCAATCGCGCCGGCACGATCTGGCCGTGGCCGAAGTGGCGTCATCGAACCTGACGCGAGCCATGGCGCAGCAGGCCGAAGACACCTTCATGAAAGCCGACCTGGTGTTGACCAGTCTGGTTGACTGGATTCAGGCCGACGGCTACGGTCCGCCGCAGCGCCCACGTCTTCAGAAAACGTTCGCCCAGCGGGTGCAGGCGCTGAATCAATTGCACGGGATCTTGCTGTTTGACCAGAAGGGTCAGTGGATCGTGACCTCTTTTGCGGATCTGCCTCGTGGTCGGGGCGTGGCGGACCGCGAATACTTTATGTATCACCAGCAGAACGTATCGTCCGTGGCGCACATCGGACCGGCCATTCGCAGTCGTGAGAATGGCGAGTGGATCATTCCCGTCTCCAAGCGCATCAACGATAAAAACGGCCATTTCCAGGGCGTGTTGCTGGCCGGCATCAAGATGTCCTACTTCGACCAGTTCTTCAAAAGCTTCAGCCTTGATGACAATGGCTCGATGTTTTTGGGGCTGACCGACGGGACGTTGCTGGCGCGCCGGCCGTTTGTCGAAGCGCAGATTGGCTCGTCGTTGGCCAATGGCGAGATCTTTCAGACGTTGCTGCCCAACGCGCCCTCCGGCAATGCAACGTTCCGTTCGGTGGTCGACGGCACCGTGCGGTTGTATGGCTACCGACAGCTCGACGCCTATCCGCTGGTGGTATCGGCGGCATCGTCCAGGGATTCGATTCTCAAGGGTTGGTACGACACCGCGTTTCGATCCAGCGTCATCGTTGCCCTTGTCGTGCTGGGCATTGGCTTGTTCGGCTGGGTGTTCGTGCGCCAGGTTCGCCTCGGCGAGCAGGTCGAGGCGGATCTGCGCAAGGCCAAGGAGGCGCTGAAGCTCATCGCGACCCATGACAGCCTGACCGGCCTGGCCAATCGCCGACTGTTCGAGCAGGCGCTGGACATCGAGTTCGGCCGTGGCATCCGTCAGTCGAGCTCATTGAGCCTGATCATGCTCGATATCGATTACTTCAAGCGCTACAACGACGCTTATGGCCACGTGGCGGGGGACCATTGCCTGGCACAAGTGGCACGGGCGGTGAAGAGTTGCTGCCATCGAAAAGCCGATCTGGCGGTGCGGTACGGTGGTGAGGAGTTCGCAGTGTTGCTGCCGGATACCGATATTCACGGTGCGATGGTCATTGCCGAGCATATCCGTCGCGCCGTCATGGCCAAAAACATCAGCCACAGCGGTTCGCCCAACGGTTTCGTCACGGTCAGCCTTGGCTGCTATTCGTTTGTGCCCACGCGGCTGGACAGCACCGAAGTGTTCATCGGGCGTGCGGACGCCGCCTTGTATCAGGCCAAGCATTCAGGGCGAAACCGTTCGGCGGTGCTGTCCATCGACGGCGGGATCGAGGAGTTGATGCGCTCGGATCGTTGAGACGACTCAGGCGCGAGCGGTCTGTGCGGATTAGCGAAGGCTGTAGTCGGCAAGTTTTTGTTCGAGCCGCTGACGCACCGTCGGCCATTCATCATCGATGATGCTGAACCGCACCGAGTTGCGCTTGCGTCCGTCCGGCATGATCCGTTCGTGACGCACGATACCTTCCTGTTGCGCGCCGAGCCTGAGGATTGCGTTGCGCGACTTCTGATTGTTCTCGTCGGTGGTGAACTGCACCCGCACGCAGTCCAGCACGTCGAAGGCGTACCGCAGCATCAGGTATTTGGCTTCGGTGTTGACGAAGGTTTTTTGCCAGCGGGCCGAGATCCAGCTGCTGCCGATTTCGAGCTTGCGATTGAGCTGGTCGATTTTCCAGAAGCGCGTCGAACCGATGACCTCCCCGGTGTCCTTGAGCACGATGACGTAGGGCAGAACAGTACCTGCATCCCGTCCGTCGAGGGCTTTTTTCAGGTAGCTGTGCACCGTGGTCGGGGAGGGCACGACGGTGACAGTCAGGTTCCACAGTTCGCCATCTTCGGCGGCGTGTACCAGCGCATCGGCATCGGCGTATTGCAGTGGGCGCAGGCAGATTCTGTTGCCTTCCAGCGGTGTTTCCATGGCGTCGGTTTTCTCGGCAGATCAGGCAGGCGTCGGGCGCCTATTACGCCGTAGTTCCGACGGCTGACGCAACTGGCAGGGCTAATCGTCGTGTGGCGATTGGCGAAATCAATTGTCGGTCGTACCGTTTTATCCCTTATACATGGCGGCCATCGGCGCAGAGACCTGCGGCCACTGCATAAGGACCGAGCAATGAGCGAGCCACGCCTGAGCAATCTTGCGTTGTACCTGCAACGCCTGGGCTTCGATGCGCCACCGGCGCCGACCCTGGACACCCTGCGTCAACTGCAACTGCGTCACACCGGCGCATTCCCGTTTGAAAACCTCACCACGCTGTCAGGCGAGCCTGTGCTCATCGATCTGCCGTCCATCGAGCAAAAAGTCCTGCACGATGGTCGTGGAGGTTACTGCTACGAACTCAACAATCTGTTTCTGGCGCTGCTTCAGGCGCTGGGCTTCAATGCCCGTGGAATCTCCGGCCGAGTGGTCATGGGCCAACCCGAGGGTGCGTGGACGGCGAGGACACACCGCTTGAGCCTGGTCATCCTGGATGACGTGCGCTACATCACCGATGTCGGCTTCGGTGGCATGGTGCCTACGGCACCGCTGCTGCTCGATACCCCGGCCGAACAGCGCACGCCCCACGAACCCTATCGCATCGAGCAACATGCTGATGGCTACACCTTGCGCGCCAACGTTGCGGGTGAGTGGCGGGCGATGTACATCTTCGACCTGCAACGGCAGGAAGACATCGATTTCGCCGTAGGCAACTGGTACGTCTCGACCCATCCTGAATCGTCTTTTGCCAGGCAACTGATGGTGGCGCGAACGGGAGAAGGCTGGCGGCGCACGCTCAACAACGGCAGTTTTGCGATTCACCGGATGGGCGGCGAGAGCGAACGCCTGCAGGTGACGGATGTCGATGAGCTGGTCGGGTTGCTGGGGCGCGAGTTCGGGATTCGGGTGCCGGAGCACGCAACGCTCAAACAAGTGCTTGCGCGGTTGATCGTGGCGGCGTAGCTCAAGGCTTCATCACGCGATGAATTTCACTGAGCACCTCCGATAGTTTTTTTTCCAGGCTTTTTAGCTCAGCGGCCGTTATCCCTTCTTTGAAATGTCCGGCATTTACAACAGCGGTGTTCGGGATGGTCGCTGCGCTCTTGCTTCCATCGTCGAGCAAGGCCTTGCGCAAGGTGTTGTTGATCACCGTCTGATAACCGAAACCTTCGCTCTCGGCGGCGAGACGCGCCGCGTCTAACACGACATCGTCGAGCATGATGGTGATGCGGGTTTTGCCTTTGCTCGAGGCAACCGCTCCGCGTTTGGCGTTACTGAAATCGTATTCGTCTTTCATGGCTCAAGCCTCCAGATATCGGCGCCGCTCATTTTTGGTAGCGACGCGCGCGGAAATGATTCGAACGAAATTCGGCTCGCGCCAGGTGTACGCAACGACCAACAATCGACCTTTGGCATCCAGCCCCATGATGATCCACCGCTGTTCATCGTGATGGTTGTCCTCCAGCGAGAGGGCTCTCTCGTCATAAAACACGGCCTCGGTCTCCGCGAGGCTGATCCCTTGGTGCTTTAATTTGTTAGCTGCGTTCTTTGCCTTGTGAAACTGAATTTCGAATGACTTCATTATGCATACTTTATATGTATAAGCGAGAAGGCGTCCGTGCCGGCGGTCGCTTGGAATGCCAAAGACTAGCGGGCGGGGGAGAAGGCGCAGGAAGGATGTATTTCAAATGTTTTTTTGGAGGGGGAAACAGCGCAGGGAAAGGACTGCATGGGCACATGTCCATAATCTGACTGATGAGTTGTATACAACTCTATAGACATTTGTCCTGAGTCTTGCATACAGTGTGCGCATAACAAAAACCAGGGAACCCCCCAACCATGAAAACGCCCCATGTTTCACACCAACGGCCTGAGGACGAAAACCTCGGTGTCGGCGCGAATATGGCTTACGGCCTGCAACACGTTCTGACCATGTACGGCGGCATTGTCGCGGTGCCTTTGATCATCGGCCAGGCGGCCGGGCTCTCGCCGGCGGACATCGGTTTGTTGATTGCTGCTTCATTGTTTGCGGGGGGCTTGGCAACATTGCTGCAGACCCTCGGTTTACCGTTTTTCGGTTGTCAGTTGCCGCTGGTGCAGGGCGTGTCCTTCTCGGGCGTCGCGACGATGGTGGCGATTGTCAGCAGTGGCGGGGAGGGCGGGTTTCAGTCGATTCTGGGTGCGGTGATTGCCGCGTCGTTGATCGGTTTGCTGATCACGCCGGTGTTCTCGCGAATTACCAAGTTCTTCCCGCCGTTGGTGACGGGCATCGTGATCACCACCATCGGCCTGACGCTGATGCCGGTGGCCGCGCGCTGGGCCATGGGTGGCAACAGCCATGCGCCGGATTTCGGCAGCATGGCGAACATCGGCCTGGCGGCGGTAACGCTGGTGCTGGTGTTGTTGCTGAGCAAGATCGGCAGCGCGACCATCTCCCGGTTGTCGATTCTGCTGGCCATGGTCATCGGCACGCTCATCGCGGTATTCCTCGGTATGGCGGACTTCTCGTCCGTCACCCAGGGCCCGATGTTCGGCTTCCCCACGCCATTCCACTTCGGCATGCCGACCTTCCACTTCGCTGCGATCCTGTCGATGTGCATCGTGGTCATGGTGACGCTGGTCGAAACCTCGGCGGACATCCTCGCGGTCGGTGAAATCATCGACACCAAAGTTGACTCCAAGCGTCTGGGCAACGGTCTGCGCGCCGACATGCTGTCGAGCATGATCGCGCCGATCTTCGGTTCTTTCACCCAGAGTGCGTTCGCCCAGAACGTCGGGCTGGTGGCGGTGACCGGGATCAAGAGCCGTTACGTGGTGGCCACCGGCGGCTTGTTTCTGGTGATCCTCGGCCTGCTGCCCTTCATGGGGCGGGTCATCGCCGCGGTACCGACCTCCGTGCTCGGCGGCGCCGGGATCGTGCTGTTCGGTACCGTGGCGGCCAGCGGAATTCGCACGCTGTCCAAGGTCGACTACCGCAACAACGTCAATCTGATCATCGTCGCCACGTCCATCGGTTTCGGCATGATCCCCATTGCCGCGCCGAACTTTTACGACCACTTCCCAAGCTGGTTCGCGACGATCTTCCACTCGGGCATCAGCTCCTCGGCAATCATGGCCATCGTGCTGAACCTGGCCTTCAACCACCTCACTGCCGGCAACTCGGATCAGCAGTCGGTGTTTGCTGCCGGTACTGAGCGAGTCCTGCGCTATCAGGATCTGGCCGCGTTGCGCGAAGGGGATTATTTCAGCGAAGGCAAGTTGCATGACTGCGACGGGAAGGAAATCCCGGTGATAGAGACGGATCATGGGCATGGCGAGCCGAAGGCGGTGCATGTCAAAAGCAGTGAACATGTCTGAATAAAAAAGGCGCCCCCAGGGGCGCCTTTTTACATGACATGACCCCGTACTGTAGGAGCCGGCTTGCCGGCGATGGCGGCCTTGAGAACGATGCATTATTCAAGGCCCTCATCGCCGGCAAGCCGGCTCCTACAGGTCTTAAGTCATCTTTTCCACCGCCCACAAAAAAGCCCCTGAACCTTTCGATTCAGGGGCTTTTCTATCTTGCTGTCTGGCTCCACGACCTGGACTCGAACCAGGGACCCAGTGATTAACAGTCACTTGCTCTACCAACTGAGCTATCGCGGAATGGCGTGTATGTTACTGATTCAAAAAGAGAAGTCAAGCACCTGTTGGCAATTTGAGCGATTCGTCGGGACGGACGGCGGTTTATCGGCGATTGGCGGTTACCAGAATCGCACCAGAGGTCTACCATGGCCGCCCGGAAGTGGTGACACGCGCTGCCGGCCATTCGCCGAAAAGGTACGCGCCATGAATCACCCAACCCTCACACTTCGCCACAACGAGGTGTTCGCATGAGCATCGCTCAGATCAGCCTGCCCAAAGGGGTCGGTCCGCACGCCGAAAAATTGTTCGACGCAATCACTCAGGCCAGCACCGCTGACGAATTGAATCGCGCTGGCGGCAAGGCCGAAGGTTTTGTCCTGGGCCTGGAAAGTACCAAGGCCATCAAAAGCCAGGTCGCCGAGTCGCTGTACGTCGCTTATGACGATGCAGCCAGCCAACGCGCGACCGAACTGGCTTAACCGCCGAACGTAATGGTGGCGAGCATCAGTTTGGCGTACAGCAGTGTCGCGCCCAGTTGAACCAGCCACAGCGCCAGGCCGCCAAGAAAGACCCCCGCAGCCACTTGCAGCACCAGATTGTTGCCGCGTTTGGCCGGGGTGCGGGGGATGAAGTCATTCAGGTCATCCAGGTCATCGCGCTCAGCGCGCAGGTCATCGTTTTTCATATTGGCTCACATCGAATCCGGTGGTGTACACAAACCTTGTAGGAGCCGGCTTGCCGGCGATAGCGGTGGATCAGTCAACTTATCTATTGGCTGGACGGACGCTATCGCCAGCAAGCCGGCTCCTACAGGGTAGATGTGTGCAGTCTAGAGGGCTTGGTTGGCGGGTTGAGAATTATCTGCGGTCAATAAAAAACGGGAAGCCCAAGGGCTTCCCGTTTTTTGTATCACCGCACGACTCAGATCACCGCAACGATGGCCTTGGTCACCACGTCGATGTTGCTCTGGTTCAACGCCGCCACGCAGATGCGGCCGGTGTCCAGGGCGTAGATGCCGAACTCGCTGCGCAGGCGGGTCACTTGCTCAACCGTCAGGCCGGAGTAGGAGAACATGCCGCGCTGACGACCGACAAAGCTGAAATCGCGCTGAGGAGCCTGTTTCGCCAGCAGGTCAACCATCTGGGTGCGCATGCCGCGAATCCGCAGGCGCATTTCGGCCAGTTCTTCTTCCCACTGGGCGCGCAGTTCCGGGCTGTTCAATACAGCGGCAACGATGCTCGCACCGTGGGTCGGCGGGTTGGAGTAGTTGGTGCGGATCACGCGCTTGACCTGCGACAGCACGCGCGCGCTTTCTTCTTTCGATTCGCTGATGATCGACAGGGCGCCAACGCGCTCGCCGTACAGCGAGAACGATTTGGAGAACGAGCTGGAGACGAAGAAAGTCAGGCCCGACTCAGCGAACAGACGCACGGCTGCGGCGTCTTCGTCGATGCCATCGCCAAAGCCCTGGTAGGCCATGTCGAGGAACGGCACGTGACCTTTGGCTTTCACCACCTCCAGAACGTTTTTCCAGTCCGCCGGGCTCAGGTCAACACCGGTCGGGTTGTGGCAGCAGGCGTGCAGCACAACGATCGAGCCGGACGGCAGGGCGTTCAGGTCTTCCAGCAGGCCGGTACGGTTAACGTCGTGGGTCGCGGCGTCGTAGTAACGATAGTTCTGCACCGGGAAACCAGCGGTTTCGAACAGCGCGCGGTGGTTTTCCCAGCTCGGGTCGCTGATCGCCACGACGGCGTTCGGCAGCAGTTGCTTGAGGAAGTCGGCACCGATTTTCAGTGCGCCAGTACCGCCAACGGCCTGAGTGGTGATGACGCGGCCAGCAGCGATCAGCGGCGAGTCATTGCCAAACAGAAGTTTTTGCACGGCCTGGTCGTAGGCAGCGATGCCGTCGATCGGCAAGTAGCCACGGGAAGCGTGTTGAGCGACGCGAATCGTCTCGGCTTCGACAACGGCGCGCAGGAGTGGAATTCGCCCCTCCTCGTTGCAGTAAACACCGACCCCCAGGTTGACCTTGTTGGTACGGGTATCGGCGTTGAATGCTTCGTTGAGGCCCAGGATTGGATCGCGTGGTGCCATTTCGACAGCGGAGAACAGGCTCATTTTTGCGGCGGCTCTGAATGGAGTGTGGAGGGACGTGTCGCGCTCCAGCCGAATGCACTAGAGCGGTGCACAAACGGGGAGCTAGTATAGAGGTCATCCGCGATTGATGGCGACAGTCGATTCGGCTTTTACCGTAAGTTTTTCCGATTATTTTTCGACCGTTAGTCGATTGACCGCGTCAGAGGCTTCAAGGGATGTAGGACGTTTGCCTTGAAAGAGAGGGCAATCGACTCCACATTGAGCACAATCCAGTTTTTTCCTCGGGCGACGTCGGTCGTTTGCGGTCTTTCTCGTTCCTGTCCGGTTTGACCGCGTACGGGTGAACCCAGAGGTATTTCATGTCTGAATTCCAGCTAGTCACCCGCTTCGAGCCCGCCGGCGACCAGCCGGAAGCCATCCGCCTGATGGTCGAGGGCATCGAGGCCGGGCTGGCGCACCAGACGTTGCTCGGTGTGACCGGTTCGGGCAAGACGTTCAGCATCGCCAACGTTATCGCCCAGGTTCAGCGCCCGACGCTGGTGCTGGCGCCGAACAAGACCCTGGCCGCGCAGTTGTACGGCGAATTCAAGGCGTTTTTCCCGAACAACGCTGTCGAGTATTTCGTTTCCTACTACGACTACTACCAGCCTGAAGCGTATGTGCCGTCCTCGGACACCTTCATCGAGAAAGACGCCTCGATCAACGATCACATCGAGCAGATGCGACTCTCGGCGACCAAAGCGTTGTTGGAGCGCAAGGACGCGATCATCGTCACCACGGTGTCGTGCATCTACGGTCTGGGCAGTCCGGAAACCTATTTGAAAATGGTGTTGCACGTCGATCGTGGCGACAAACTCGATCAGCGCGCCTTGCTGCGCCGTCTCGCCGATCTGCAATACACCCGCAACGACATGGATTTCGCCCGCGCGACCTTCCGCGTGCGCGGTGATGTGATCGATATCCACCCGGCAGAATCCGATTTCGAAGCGATCCGTATTGAGCTGTTCGACGACGAAGTCGAGAGCCTGTCGGCCTTCGATCCGCTGACGGGGGAGGTGATCCGCAAACTGCCGCGTTTCACCTTCTACCCGAAAAGCCACTACGTGACGCCGCGAGAAACCCTGCTCGACGCCATCGAGGGGATCAAGGTCGAGTTGCAGGAGCGCCTGGAATACCTGCGCTCCAACAACAAACTGGTGGAAGCGCAGCGCCTCGAACAACGTACCCGTTTCGACCTGGAGATGATTCTCGAACTGGGCTACTGCAACGGCATCGAAAACTATTCCCGCTACCTGTCGGGGCGCGATCCAGGTCAAGCGCCGCCGACCTTGTTCGATTACTTGCCGGCCGACGCCTTGCTGGTGATCGACGAATCCCACGTCAGCGTGCCGCAAGTCGGCGCCATGTATAAGGGCGACCGCTCACGTAAGGAAACGCTGGTGGAATACGGTTTCCGCCTGCCGTCAGCGCTGGACAACCGGCCAATGCGCTTCGACGAGTTCGAAGGCATCAGCCCGCAAACGATTTTTGTCTCGGCCACGCCGGGCAACTACGAGGCGGAACACGCCGGGCGTGTCATTGATATGGTGGTGCGTCCGACCGGCCTGGTGGACCCGCAAATCGAAATCCGTCCGGCGTTGACCCAGGTCGACGATCTGCTTTCGGAAATCACCAAGCGCGCTGCAGTGGATGAGCGGGTATTGGTCACGACGCTGACCAAGCGCATGGCCGAAGACTTGACCGATTACCTGGCCGACCATGGCGTGCGCGTACGTTATCTGCACTCGGACATCGATACCGTGGAGCGCGTGGAAATCATCCGCGATTTGCGCCTCGGCACGTTTGATGTGCTGGTGGGGATCAACCTGTTGCGTGAAGGCCTGGACATGCCGGAAGTGTCCTTGGTGGCGATTCTCGATGCGGACAAGGAAGGCTTCCTGCGTTCCGAGCGCTCGCTGATCCAGACCATCGGTCGCGCGGCGCGTAACCTCAACGGTCGGGCGATTCTGTATGCGGATCGCATCACCGGTTCCATGGAGCGGGCGATCGGTGAAACCGAGCGTCGTCGCGACAAGCAGATCGCCTTCAACCTGGCCAACGGCATTACGCCGAAGGGTGTGTTCAAGGACGTCGCCGACATCATGGAAGGCGCCACCGTGCCGGGCTCACGCAGCAAGAAGCGCAAAGGCATGGCCAAGGCTGCCGAGGAAAACGCCAAGTACGAAGCGGAATTGCGTTCGCCGGGGGAAGTCGCCAAGCGGATCAAGGCGCTGGAAGAGAAGATGTACCAGTTGGCTCGCGACCTGGAATTCGAGGCGGCGGCGCAGATGCGCGACGAGATTGCCAAGTTGCGGGAGCGGTTGATCGCGGTTTGAGATTTGTGGTGAATATGCGGGCCTCTTCGCGGGCAAGCCTCGCTCCTACAGGTCTTGTGTCGTTTTTCAATTATGCGAACGACACAAAACCTGTAGGAGCGAGGCTTGCCCGCGAAGGCCGCACCATTGATCTAATGGGCCTCACCGGCCTTGAGCCCCACCGGCAACTGCTTGGTCAACAACACCGCAATCATGCTGATCCCCAGCGCAATCCCGACAAAGTGAAACGCATCGTTGTAAGCCATGATCGACGCCTGCTGATGCGCAATCTCACTAAGCTTGCCCAGCGCCGCCGCTTCACTGCCTAACCGGTCCGTCAGCGACGCCATGCGCTCGGCGACCTGCGGGTTGCTCGGCACAATCGATTCACGCAAATAATCAAAGTAGGTCTTGGTTCGCGCATCCAGCAACGTGGCGAGGAGGGCGATGCCAATGGCGCCGCCGAGGTTGCGCAGGATGTTGAACAGGCTCGACGCCGAGCCCGCGTCCTGCGGCAGGATATACGCGGTGGCGATCAGCGAAATGGTCACCATGATCAGGGGCTGGCCGAGTGCGCGGATGATCTGGATCTGGTTGAACTGCGGTCCGGCGAAATCCGGGTTCAGCACCCCCGAGGAAAAACTCGCCAGGCCGAACAAGCCGAAGCCCAGGGTGCACAGCCATTTCGGCGAGATGACCTTCATCAGCTTCGGTACCAGCGGAATCAGGAACAGCTGCGGCACGCCCATCCACATGATCACTTCGCCGATCTGCAGGGCGTTGTAGTTCTGGATCTGCGCCAGGTACAGCGGCAACAGAAAGATCGAACCGTACAACCCGACCCCCATTCCCAGGCTGGAAATACTCGATAAGCCGAAGTTGCGATTGCCCAGGATCCCGAGGTTGATCAGCGGATTGGGTTTGGAAAACTGCACGATCACAAAGGTGATCAGGCTGATCAGCGCGATGCTGCCCAGGGTCACGATCAGGTTTGATTCCAGCCAGTCCTTGCGATGGCCTTCCTCCAGAAAAACCTGCAAGCAGCCAAGGCCGATACCGAGCGTAAGAATCCCCATGTAGTCGGTGCTTTTCAGCAGTTCCCAGTGCGCTTCTTTTTTCTCCAGGCCATACATCAGGCCGGCGATCATGATCAGGCCCGGCGGAATGTTGATGTAGAAGATGTATTCCCAGCCCCAGTTTTCCGTCAGCCAGCCGCCGAGCGTCGGGCCGATGGAGGGCGCGAACGTTGCGGTCATGGCGAACATGGCCATGCCTTTGGCGCGATGGTGTTCGGGAAGCTTGATCAGCGTCAGGGTGAACGCCAGCGGGATCAGCGCGCCGCCGGTGAAGCCTTGCAGTGCGCGGAAAATGATCATGCTTTCCAGGCTCCACGCCATCGAGCAGAGCAGGGACGAGGCAAGAAATCCAAGCGAAACCCACACCGCCAGACGGCGTGCGGACAGCAGCTGCACCAGCCACGCCGTGAGCGGAATCATGATGATTTCCGCGACCAGGTACGACGTGGAAATCCATGAGCCTTCTTCCAGCGTCGCTGACAGCGCGCCTTGAATGTCCTTGAGCGACGAGTTGGTGATCTGGATATCGAGCACCGCCATGAAGGCGCCGAGCATCACGCTCATCACAGCGATCCAGTCCCGCCGGGTCGGTTCGCCGGCCGGGCGGATCAGTTGATCACCGGCCATCGTCAGGGGTGTCTTTGATGTTCACTTTGGCGGTGACCGACATGCCCGGACGAATCTTGCCGTGCAGCGGGTTGTCCGCGGCGAAGGTCAGTTTTACCGGAATCCGTTGTACGACTTTGGTGAAATTGCCCGTGGCATTGTCCGGCGGCAGCAGGCTGAACTGTGCGCCCGAGGCGGCGAACAGGCTGTCGACCCGCGCTTCGATTGGCGTGTCGCCGTAGGCGTCGAAGGTCAGTTCGGCTTTCTGGCCGGGCTGCATGTGGCCGATCTGGGTTTCCTTGAAGTTGGCCTGAATCCAGATGTCCTGATCCGGGACGATCGACAGCAAATAAGCGCCGGCCTGCACGTATTGACCTTCGCGGGCGGCGCGCTGGCCGATCATGCCGCTGATGGGCGCGTGGATTTCGCTGCGGGTCAGGTTCAATTCTGCCTGGGCCAGATCGGTCTTGGCGTTGGCGATCATCGCGTCGAGGCGCTTGATCTCGGCGCTGAGGGAGTTGACTTGCTGGCGCTGACTTTGTGCGTCTGCCTGGGCCTTGGTCACCTGCGAGCGGGCGATGTGGGTATCGGCGGAAAGGGTGGTCACGCGCTCTTCCGACACGTAGCCGGGTTTGCGCAGGGTTTGCGCGCGGGACAGGTCAATCTGCGAGCGACCGAGGCTGGCCTGGCTGGATGCGACTTGCGCTTCGCTGGAGGCGATCAGGCTGGCTTGCTGCGTCAGTTTGCTCTGGGCTTGCAGGCGTTCGGCCTGGCGGGTGGCGAGGGCGGCGTTGGCGCGGTCGACAGCGAGGTGGAAGTCATCGCCTTCGAGCTTGATCAGCAACTGGCCCTTTTCGACGTGCTGGTTGTCCTGCACCAGCACCTGATCGATGCGTGCGCCCAACTGGCTCGACACACGGGTGATCTCGCCCTGGACATAGGCGTTATCGGTGCTTTCATAAAACCGTCCTTTGAAGAACCACTGGGCAAACAAGGCCCCGGCAATCAGCAGGACGATCAGCAGGAAAATAGACAGGCGACGCTTGAGTTGGGCAGGCATGGGGCAAACTGTAGTCGAGAAATTGTAAGGAAAGTTATCAGCAGGCGAATTTGGCATACAGTCGATAGTGGGTAAATGCCATCGGCTGATAATCCACCATTCATCCCGGCCCAGGCCCGTTGTAGACGCAAACTTGGCTTAAATGCCCTGCTCACTGGAGCCGGGCGGGCAACGCCTGTTACCATTCGCCCTTTGTTTTATCTTCATTTCGAGACTTGCCATGACCACCGTCCGCACGCGCATCGCGCCATCGCCTACCGGGGACCCCCACGTAGGTACCGCTTACATCGCTTTGTTCAACTACTGCTTTGCCAAGCAGCACGGCGGTGAGTTCATCCTGCGGATCGAAGACACCGATCAGTTGCGTTCGACCCGCGAGTCCGAACAGCAGATTTTCGACGCCTTGCGCTGGTTGGGCATCGACTGGAGCGAAGGCCCGGACGTCGGCGGCCCGCACGGTCCTTACCGTCAAAGCGAGCGCGGCGACATCTATCAGAAGTATTGCCAGCAATTGGTCGAGATGGGCCATGCCTTCCCGTGCTTCTGCACCGCTGAAGAGCTGGATCAGATGCGCGCCGAGCAAATGGCTCGCGGCGAAACTCCGCGGTACGACGGTCGTGCGCTGCTGCTGTCCAAGGAAGAAGTTGCACGTCGCCTGGCCGCTGGCGAACCGCACGTGATCCGCATGAAGGTGCCGAGCGAAGGCGTGTGCGTGGTGCCGGACATGCTGCGTGGCGACGTCGAGATCCCGTGGGATCGCATGGACATGCAAGTCCTGATGAAGACCGACGGCCTGCCGACGTACTTCCTGGCCAACGTGGTCGATGACCACCTGATGGGCATCACCCACGTGCTGCGTGGCGAAGAATGGCTGCCTTCGGCGCCAAAACTGATTCTTCTGTACGAATACTTCGGCTGGGAACAACCGGAGCTGTGCTACATGCCGCTGCTGCGTAACCCGGACAAGAGCAAGCTGTCCAAGCGCAAGAACCCGACCTCGGTGACGTTCTACGAGCGCATGGGCTTCATGCCGGAAGCGATGCTCAACTATCTGGGGCGCATGGGCTGGTCGATGCCGGATGAGCGCGAGAAGTTCTCGCTGCAGGAAATGGTCGACAACTTCGACCTGAGCCGCGTCTCCCTCGGCGGGCCGATTTTCGACATCGAGAAACTGTCGTGGCTCAACGGTCAGTGGTTGCGTGACCTGCCGGTGGAAGAGTTCGCCAGCCGGTTGCAGACCTGGGCGCTGAACCCCGAGTACATGATGAAGATCGCGCCGCACGTGCAGGGCCGCGTTGAAACCTTCAGCCAGGTCGCACCGCTGGCCGGGTTCTTCTTCGCCGGTGGCGTGAACCCGGATGCCAAGCTGTTTGAATCGAAAAAGCTGTCGGGCGATCAGGTTCGTCAGTTGATGCAGTTGATTCTGTGGAAGCTGGAAAGCCTGCGTCAGTGGGAGAAGGACAGCATCACCGCGACCATTCAAGCGGTGGTCGAGTCCCTGGAATTGAAGCTGCGCGACGCCATGCCGCTGATGTTCGCTGCGATCACTGGTCAGGCGAGTTCGGTGTCGGTGCTGGATGCGATGGAAATCCTCGGCCCGGACCTGACGCGTTTCCGTCTGCGCCAGGCCATCGACCTGCTCGGTGGCGTGTCGAAGAAGGAAAACAAGGAGTGGGAAAAACTCCTGGGCAACATCGCCTGATGAACACCGTCCTGTAGGAGCGTTGCTTGCTCGCGAAGAACGATGACGTGGTGTGCCAGACACACCGAGGCGTCCCGTTCGCCGGCAAGCCTGGCTCCTACAGATCGATGTATACCCCGGATTTACGGGGGGAGGGCGGTAAGTGATTGTTATGTCGGCAAAAAACTTTGGAAATTGTTAAAAATAAATTTGACACGTTTCCGAAGCGCCATTAAGATTCGCCCCGTCCTCAGCGATGAGGGGCTATAGCTCAGCTGGGAGAGCGCTTGCATGGCATGCAAGAGGTCGACGGTTCGATCCCGTCTAGCTCCACCAATTTACACTTCAAGGTCTGGCCACACCGGCCTTGAAGCGATCAACACTCAGCGTTGATCTGTTGTATAGAAGGGTTTGCGTCCCCTTCGTCTAGTGGCCTAGGACACCGCCCTTTCACGGCGGTAACAGGGGTTCGAGTCCCCTAGGGGACGCCAGTTTTACAGAAGCGATGTCGCAAGATGCCGCTCCGCCGCGAGGCGAAAAATCCGGGGCTATAGCTCAGCTGGGAGAGCGCTTGCATGGCATGCAAGAGGTCGACGGTTCGATCCCGTCTAGCTCCACCAATTTTACAGTTCAAGGTCTGGCCACACCGGCCTTGAATCGATCAGCTCTCAGCACTGATCAGTTGTATAGAAGGTTTTGCGTCCCCTTCGTCTAGTGGCCTAGGACACCGCCCTTTCACGGCGGTAACAGGGGTTCGAGTCCCCTAGGGGACGCCACGATTACCCGCTCTGCGGGATTTTATAAGGGTCATTCAATTATTGAATGGCCCTTTTGTTTGTCTGGCGTTTGGCCAAATCCCCCATTTCTCTCAAACTGTTCTTCAGACCAGCGGTCACATCTACGACTTGCGGAAAATTATTATGAGAATAATATTCTAGTCGTAATATTCGGAGGCAACGATGAACGATAAAAAAGCTCAAACCCGCGAACGCATTCTCAAGGCCGCCAGCGCAGCGCTGATTCAGCGTGGCCCGGCCGAACCGAGCGTGGGCGAAGTGATGGGCGCAGCCGGCCTGACGGTTGGCGGCTTCTATGCGCACTTCGAAAGCAAGGACGCGATGATGCTGGAAGCGTTCAAGCAACTGCTCGGTCACCGCCGTAGCTTGATCGCTGACATGGACGCCGAATTGACCGGCGAAGAGCGTCGCGCGTTGGTGGCGGCGTTTTACCTGTCACGCAAACACCGGGATTCCTCTGAATCCGCGTGCCCGATCCCGGCCTCCGTCGGCGAGCTGGGACGCCTGCCGGACGCATTTCGGGTGGCGTTGAATGAACACGTGGAAATGATGGTCGCGCAGTTGGCGGCCAGCCCGGAAGACACCGACAAAGCCCTGGCCGACATGGCCTTGATGGTCGGTGGATTGGCTCTGGCGCGGGCGCTGGGGCCGGGAGAGTTGTCTGATCGATTGCTGCGTGCCGCCAAGTCGGCGGTGCAATGACCTGAAGGCAATGGCCTGAGGAGTGAGAGCGATGAGCACGTTAAAGTGGGTTCGTGGCGTTAATGGCACCTTGGGCTGGTTTGCACCGAAACTGGTCGCGAGCAAAATGCGACTGGCGTTCATGACGCCGCGGGATCTGCCGCCGCGTGATTGGGAGTTGCCGTTATTGGCGAAATCCGAGCGCATCACACTCCGTTTCGGACTCTCGGCGTTGCGCTGGGGGCAAGGCCCGGCGGTATTGCTGATGCACGGTTGGGAAGGTCGGCCAACGCAGTTTGCCAGCCTGATCACCGCGCTGGTTGACGCCGGCTATACCGTAGTCGCCCTGGACGGTCCGGCTCACGGTCGCTCGCCGGGCAACGAAGCCAACGTCGTGCTGTTCGCCCGGGCCATGCTTGAGGCCGCCGCCGAGTTGCCGCCGCTGCAGGCGGTCATTGGTCACTCGATGGGCGGTGCCAGCGCCATGCTCGCCGTTCAGTTGGGCCTGCGCACCGAAACCCTGGTGACCATCGGCGCTCCGGCGCGGATTCTAGGGGTTCTGCGCGGTTTCGCCCGCTACGTGCGGCTACCGCCAAAAGCCCGTTCGGCGTTCATTCGCCAAGTCGAAAAAGACGTCGGCATGCGCGCGGCTGCATTGGATGTCTCGCGTTATCAGCTCGACATGCCTGGCCTGATCGTTCATGCCGAAGACGACAACTTCGTCCCGGTCAAGGAGTCCCAGTTGATCCACGAGGCCTGGTTCGACAGTCGCTTGCTGCGGCTGGAGGAGGGCGGTCATCAACGGGTGCTTGCCGACCCGCGGGTGATTGATGGCGTGTTATCACTGCTGGCCGGTCGCAGTCTGCAATCGCGCCAATCGGCCTGAGCATCCGTTACACTGCCCCGGTCGACATCATTTGACCGGGAGTGGGGCATGGGCTGGGATCGGGCAACGCCATTTATCATTGATCTTGCGGTGGACGCCGAGGACATCGACGGGTTGGGGCACGCGAATAACGCGGTGTACGTGACCTGGCTCGAACGCTGCGCCTGGCGCCACTCGCAGCGGCTTGGCCTCGATCTGGTCGAGTACCGGCGGCTGGATCGGGCGATGGCGGTGGTGCGGCACGAAATCGATTACCTGGCGGCGGCCTATGAAGGCGATGAGTTGCAATTGGCGACCTGGATCGTCGATTGGGACCAGCGCCTGAAAATGACTCGACACTTCCAGCTCAAGCGCCCGAGCGACAACACCACGTTACTGCGCGCGCAAACCACGTTTGTCTGCATTGAGCTGTCCACGGGCAAACCCAAGCGCATGCCGGCGGAGTTCATCGAAGGTTACGGCCCGGCGTTGCAAGTCGCGATTTAATTGAACCCTTCGCGGGCAAGCCTCGCTCCTACAGGTTTTGTGTCGTTCGCATAATGGCGGAACGACACAAAACCTGTAGGAGCGTGGCTTGCCCGCGAAGGCGTCCGCACAATCAACACCGCCCGGTCTGACGAAATACCTTCTAACCGCCGAAACCAGTAAACTGCCGCACGTTTTTCGTCGAGTGTGTTTTTCATGCAAATTGCTTTGGCGCCCATGGAGGGGTTGGTCGACAACATCCTGCGGGACGTGCTGACCCGTGTGGGCGGTATCGATTGGTGCGTGACCGAGTTCATCCGGATCAACGACCAACTGCTCACCCCTGCCTATTTCCACAAGTTCGGTCCTGAACTGCTGACGGATGCGCGCACCGCTTCCGGCGTGCCATTGCGCGTGCAGCTGTTGGGTTCCGACCCGGTGTGCCTGGCGGAAAACGCTGCGCTGGCCTGTGAGCTGGGTTCCGAAGTCATCGACCTGAACTTCGGCTGCCCGGCCAAGACCGTCAATAAATCCCGTGGCGGTGCGGTATTGCTCAAAGAGCCCGAGCTGTTGAACCAGATCGTCGAGCATGTCCGTCGCGCCGTTCCGGCGCACATTCCGGTCACCGCGAAAATGCGTCTCGGCTTCGACAGCCCTGACGGTTCGCTGGTCTGCGCCACGGCCCTGGCCGAAGGCGGCGCGGAGCACATCGTGGTGCATGCGCGGACCAAGATGGACGGCTACAAGCCGCCGGCGCATTGGGAGTGGATCCCTCGTGTGCAGGAAGTGATCAAGGTGCCGGTATTTGCCAACGGTGATATCTGGAGCGTCGAAGACTGGCGCCGCTGCCGCGAAATCAGCGGCGTGGAAGACATCATGCTCGGTCGCGGGCTGGTGTCGCGTCCGGACCTGGCCCGACAGATCGCCGCCGCCCGTGCCGGTGAAGAGGTGGTGGAGATGACCTGGGCCGAGCTGCTGCCGCTGATTCAGGACTTCTGGCTGCAAGCCAAAGCCCAGATGACGCCACGCCAATCGCCCGGTCGCCTGAAGCAGTGGCTGGCGATGCTGACGCGCAATTATCCCGAGGCGGTTGAACTGTTCACCCTGCTTCGCCGTGAAACCGAACTGGATCAGGTTTCGCGTTTACTGGGGTTGCAGGTAGCCGAAGCGGCCTGAAAAAAATCTCGAAATAATCTCTTGAAATGCAATCAGCGGTCCCTATCTAAGGATTACGCGATGCCGAATTCGGGTCGCGGAGACAAAAAACTTGCTGATTGTTTTCAGGAGATTTGAACCATGACTACTGCATTTTCCCTGGCCCCACTGTTCCGTTCCTCGGTAGGCTTCGACCGTTTCAACGACCTGTTCGAAACCGCCCTGCGCAACGAGCCAGGCAGCACCTATCCACCTTACAACGTGGAAAAACACGGTGACGATCAATACCGCATCGTTGTAGCGGCCGCCGGTTTCCAGGAAGAAGACCTGGACCTGCAAGTCGAGAAAGGTGTGCTGACCATCAGTGGCGGCAAACGCGACGCAACTGAAGGCGTGACCTTCCTGCATCAAGGCATCGCCCAGCGCGCGTTCAAACTGTCGTTCCGCCTGGCCGATCACATCGAGATCAAGGCCGCCGACCTGAGCAACGGTCTGTTGAGCATCGACCTGCTGCGTGTCATTCCGGAAGAGGCGAAAGCCAAACGCATCCCAATCAACGGGACGCAAAAACCCGCTTTGCAGCACTAAGGCGGGGCAATGAAAAAGGGCGCCAATGGCGCCCTTTTTTGTGCCCGCTGTTCTCCTGTAGGAGCAAGCTTGCTCGCGATGGACTTCTGGGCGACGCGTTTATCCAGGCAGTACGCGTCATCGTTGACGTCCATCGCGAGCAGGCTCGCTCCTACAGGGTGCGGGTTATTTCAGGAGTTTCTGGAACGCTTCCACCGGCAGCGGCTGGCTGTGCAGATAGCCCTGATAAAAATGGCAGCCCAGTCCCTGCAAAAACTCCAACTGTTCCGGCGTCTCCACCCCTTCGGCAATCACTTTCAACTCCAGGCTGCGGGCCATGGCGACGATGGCGCGGATGATCTCGGCGTCGTTCGGGTCGGTAGTCGCATCGCGAATGAACGACTGGTCGATTTTCAGGGTGTCGACCGGCAATCGCTTGAGGTAAGTCAGCGAGGAATAACCGGTGCCGAAGTCGTCCATGGCGAAGCTGATGCCGAGTTTTTTCAGGCGGCGCATTTTGCTGATGGTGTCTTCCAGATTCTGGATGACGATGCCTTCGGTGATCTCCAGTTTCAGCAGCGAGCAGGGCAGGCCGTGGGTGGCGAGGCTGAGCTCGATGCGCTCGACGAAGTCGTTCTGGCGGAATTGTCGTGGGCTGATGTTCACGCACAGGCTGAAGTCGAGCGGGTCGATCAAACCCTTGGCGATCAACTGTTTAAAGGCGTCGCAGGCTTCGTCGACGATCCAGGTGCCGACTTCCAGAATCAGCCCGCTGTCTTCCAGGACCTTGATGAATTCAGTCGGCGATTGCGCGCCCAATTCCGGATGGTTCCAGCGCACCAGCGCTTCGGCGCCGACGATACGATTGTCGCGGGCGTCCACCTGCGGCTGGTAATGCACGTCGAATTCGCCCCGGGAAAGGGCCAGGCGCAGGTCGGTTTCCATGCGCAGGCGTTCACTGGCGGCCTTCTGCATGGTGTTGTGATACATCTGGGTGGTGTTGCGTCCCGAGTCCTTGGCCCGATACAGCGCGATGTCGGCGCGTTTGAGCAGGTCGGTCGGGGTCGAACCATGATCGGGAATCAGCGCGATACCGATACTCGGTGTCACTTGCAGGCGCTGGCCGTCGAGGAACATCGGTTCCGACAGCAGTTCGCGCAAGGTGTCCGCCAGTTCGCGGACCTGCTCGCTGACTTCATTGCGCGAACCTTCCAGGCCGCTGAGCAGCACCACGAATTCGTCACCGCCCAACCGTGCCACGGTGTCTTCCATGCGCACGCTGGCTTCGAGGCGCGCAGTGATGATCTTCAGCACCGTGTCACCCACCGGATGGCCGAGCGAATCGTTGATGTGCTTGAAGTGGTCGAGGTCCAGAAACATCAGGGCGCCGCGCAGGTTGTGGCGTTTGAGCAGGGCGATCTGCTGGCTCAGGCGATCCATCAGCAGTGCGCGGTTGGGCAGGTTGGTCAGCGGGTCGTGGTAGGCCAGGTGGCGGATCTGCGCTTCGGCATTTTTCAACAAGCTGACGTCCCGTGCGGTCAGCAGCAGGCACGCGGTTTCATTGAGGGTGATCGGTTCTACCGAGACTTCAACGGTCAGCAAGTCGCCATGCTTGTTGCGCCCAAGCATTTCCTGGTGATGCACGCGGCCCTTGATCTGCAGCTCGGCCAGCAGCGCCGAGCGTTGTTTTTCTTCGGCCCAGATGCCGACCTGGTACACCGTGCGGCCGACGACTTCATCGGCGCGGTAGCCGGTCAGGCGGCAGAAACCATCGTTGACCTCCAGATAGCGCCCGGTGTCGCGTTCGGTGATGGTGATGGCATCGGGGCTGGAGTGGAAGGCCTTGGCGAACTTCTCCTCGCTGGCCTTGAGCGCTGCTTCCGAGCGTTGTTGCTGGGTGATATCACGCAAAGTGGTAACGATGCACGGCTGGTCGCCGACACTGATCTGGCGGCTGGAAATCACGCAGGTCAGCGACTGGCCGTCCTTGTGCTGGACGATGATGGCGACGTTGTTCAGGCCTTGTTCGCGGATGACTTGTTCGATCCGGCGCAGGCTTTTCGCCGAGGCGTCCCACAGGCCGATTTCGTCGGCGCTGCGACCAATCACCTCGGCGGTGCTCCAGCCGAAGGTCTGGGTGAAACTGGAGTTGATCTCGATGAACTGGCCGGTGTCCTGGCGGGTAACGCAGATCGGGTCCGGGCTGACCTGGAACAGGGTGGCAAATTTCTCTTCGGAGGCGACCAGCTTCTGTTCGCGTTCGACCTGATCGGTAATGTCCAGCAAGGTCCCCGCCATGCGTAGCGGTGCGCCGTTTTCATCGCGGTAGAGGCGGGCGCGGCTTTCCAGGTAACGCGAAGTGCCGTCCTCCAGCTGTACGCGGTAGGTCAACTGATAGTTGCCGGCCGGGCCTTCGCGCAGGCTGCGATAGGCATCGCGCATGCTGTCGCGCTCCTCGCCGGGCACGCCTTCGAAAAACTCGTCGAAGGATTCATGGAACGGTATGGGGTCCAGTCCGTGCAACTGCGCGGCGCGGGCCGAGCCATACAACATGCCGCTGGGAATGTGCCAGTCCCAGGTGCCGAGCTGCGCCGAGTCCAGCGCCAGATCGAGGCGCTCCTGGCTATCTTTCAAGGCGAGTTCGGCAGCCTTGCGTTCAGTGGTGTCGAGAAAGGTGCTGAGCAGGTAGGGTTGGCCCTCGAGTTCGACCTTTTGTGCGCTGAGAATGCCGTCGTGGACCTGGCCATTACTGGCGCGGAACTGCACCTCCATGCTGACCAGTTCACCTTTGGCCTTGGTCGCCTTGACCAGTTTCTCCCGTTGCTCCGGGTGTACCCACAGGCCCAGTTCCAGCGTGGTGCGGCCAATCGCGTTTTGCACCGGCCAGCCGAACAGGCTTTCGAAATACTGGTTGGCTTCGGTGATCAGGCCATCTTCCTGGCGAGTCAGCAGGACCATGTTCGGACACAGGTGAAACAGCGTCGCGAAGCGTTTTTCCGAGCTGCTCAGTGCCTGTTCGCGCTGTCGCTGGTGGGTGATCTCGCGGA
Source organism: Pseudomonas sp. PDM01 (assembly GCF_014852325.1). NCBI lineage: Bacteria > Pseudomonadati > Pseudomonadota > Gammaproteobacteria > Pseudomonadales > Pseudomonadaceae > Pseudomonas > Pseudomonas sp. PDM01. The sequence continues at coordinate 27,488 of NZ_JACVBK010000006.1, read as the reverse complement.
TCACCCCGATCATGCGTGGTCGCCCGTGTTTGTCCGGCAGCAGGCTGCCGTTGATCTCCAGCCAGTGCAGGCTGCCATCGGGCCAGCGGATGCGGTGATGCATCGCTTGTTCCAGTGGCGCGCCGGCGATCACCGCGTGGAAGGCACGGAGGGTTTTCGCTCGATCCTCCGGGGGCAGCAGGTCGAGGTATTCCAGATCCGCCGGCAACGGTTGCCGGGGGTCGAAGCCGAACAGCGCCTGCGTACCCCGCGACCAACTGATCTGCCCGCGTTCGATGTCCCAATACCAGGCGCCCAAACGTGCTCCGTTGAGGGCGGCCAGCAGCTGCGGCGCACTCTCCCAGCTCTGCTCGGATCGTTTCGGGTCAAGCGCCTGAATACGTGGCATCGGCGGAATACGGTCAACAGATTTCGGCATTGGCAGGCCTTGGGCTGAATGGGGCGTTAGGCGCAGGTATTTGAGGCTCTATAGGAGTAGCACAAATTAGCCTTGAGTCCCTGGCAGATCGAGTTGTGCATCCAGCAAGGCCATAAAAGCCCGTGCTGCGTTCGACAGCGTCCGTTCGGTGTGCAAGATATAGCCTAGCTGGCGAGTCAGTTGTATGCCGGGCAAAGGTATTCGCGCAACCTGATCGTCAAGCATTGTGCGCGGCAAAACGCTCCAGGCCAGGCCGATCGACACCATCATCTTGATGGTTTCCAGATAATTCGTGCTCATGGCGATGTTCGGCGTCAAGCCTTGGGCTTCGAACAGGCGCCGGACGATATGGTGAGTAAAGGTGTTGCCACCGGGGAACACCGCCGGATGCAGGGCGATGTCCGCCAGGCTGACCGCGCCATTGCTGATCAGTGAATGCTCCGGCGCGGCCACGAAATCCAGCGGGTCGTCCCACACCGGCGTGGCCTTGACCAGGGCGTGAGGCTCGGGCGCGAGGGTGATGACGGCCAGCTCGGCGCGACCGTGGAGGATTTCTTCGTAGGCCACTTCCGAATCGAGGAACTGAATATCCAGCGCCACTTGTGGGTAGCGTCGGGTGAATTCCCTTAACAAGGGCGGCAAACGGTGCAGGCCGATGTGGTGACTGGTGGCCAGCGTCAGGCGGCCGGTCACTTCGCCAGTCAGGTTAGTCAGGGCGCGGCGGGTGTCGTCCAGCACGTTCAGAATCTGATAAGCCCGTGGCAGCAGGGCGCGTCCGGCTTCGGTCAGGCCGACTTCGCGGCCCAGTCGATCAAACAGTCGCACCTTCAATTGCTGCTCCAGCCCGGCAATCCGTTTGCTGATCGCCGGTTGCGTCAGGTGCAGCCTTTCGCCGGCACCGGAGAAGCTTCCTGTCTCGGCAATGGCAATAAAGGCATTAAGGTTGGCCAGATCCATCGTCGTATTCCAGTTGGTTATCCAAAGCATAAAAAATATGAATTTGAGTTATTTAATGTAACCCCCTAGGATCGACCTCACAAGCCAAAGGGTTATTGAATCTCTCAAGACCCAGGGCATAGAAACAAGCTGATGAGGACCGTCTGATGGCCGGCAAAACGCTTTACGACAAGCTTTGGGATTCCCATGAAGTGAAACGGCGCGACGATGGGTCGTCGCTGATCTATATCGACCGCCACATCATCCATGAAGTGACTTCGCCCCAAGCTTTCGAAGGCCTGCGCCTGGCCGGGCGCAAGCCTTGGCGCGTCGACTCGATCATCGCCACGCCGGATCACAACGTACCGACCACTCCGGATCGCAAGGGCGGCATCGAAGCGATTACCGACCAGGTCTCGCGTTTGCAGGTTCAGACCCTCGATGACTACTGCGATGAATATGGCATCACCGAATTCAAAATGAATGACGTGCGCCAGGGCATCGTTCACGTGATCGGTCCGGAGCAGGGTGCCACCTTGCCGGGCATGACCGTGGTCTGCGGCGATTCGCACACCTCGACTCACGGCGCGTTTGGCGCCCTGGCCCATGGCATCGGCACTTCCGAGGTCGAGCACGTGTTCGCCACGCAGTGCCTGGTCGCCAAAAAAATGAAGAATATGCTGGTGTCGGTCGAAGGCAAACTGCCGTTCGGCGTGACCGCCAAGGACATCGTGCTCGCGGTCATCGGCAAGATCGGCACCGCCGGCGGTAATGGCCACGCCATCGAGTTCGCCGGAAGCGCCATTCGCGATCTGTCTATCGAAGGCCGCATGACCATCTGCAACATGTCCATCGAGGCCGGCGCTCGCGTAGGTCTGGTGGCGGCGGATGAAAAAACCGTGGCGTATGTGAAAGGCCGTCCGTTTGCCCCGAAAGGCGCGGAATGGGACCTCGCTGTCGAAGCCTGGAAAGACCTGGTTTCCGACGCTGATGCGGTGTTCGACACCGTCGTCGAGCTCGACGCCACTCAGATCAAGCCTCAAGTCAGCTGGGGCACTTCGCCCGAGATGGTGTTGGCGGTCGATCAGAACGTGCCGGACCCGGCGAAGGAAATGGACCTGGTCAAACGCGGTTCCATCGAGCGCGCCCTGAAGTACATGGGTTTGACCGCCAATCAGGCGATCACCGACATTCAGCTGGACCGCGTATTCATTGGCTCCTGCACCAACTCGCGGATCGAAGACCTGCGCGCTGCGGCGGTGATCGCCAAGGGCCGCAAAGTGGCTTCGACCATCAAGCAAGCCATCGTGGTGCCGGGCTCGGGCCTGGTGAAGGCGCAGGCCGAGGCCGAAGGCCTGGACAAGATTTTCCTCGAAGCCGGTTTCGAGTGGCGTGAACCGGGTTGCTCGATGTGCCTGGCGATGAACCCGGACCGTTTGGAGTCGGGCGAGCATTGCGCATCGACCTCCAACCGCAACTTCGAAGGGCGTCAGGGCGCCGGTGGCCGTACGCATCTGGTCAGCCCGGCCATGGCCGCGGCGGCTGCCGTCAACGGTCGTTTCATCGACGTTCGCGAACTGATCTGAGGAACCGCACATGAGAGCTTTTACCCAACACACCGGTTTGGTCGCGCCATTGGATCGTGCCAACGTCGACACCGACCAGATCATTCCGAAGCAGTTCTTGAAGTCGATCAAGCGCACCGGTTTTGGCCCGAACCTGTTTGACGAATGGCGCTACCTGGACGTGGGTTATGCCTACCAGGACAACTCCAAGCGTCCGCTGAACAAGGATTTCGTCCTCAACGCCGAGCGTTACCAGGGCGCCAGCGTATTGTTGGCCCGCGAAAACTTCGGTTGCGGCTCCAGCCGCGAGCACGCGCCGTGGGCGCTGGAAGAGTACGGTTTCCGCAGCATCATTGCGCCGAGCTATGCCGACATTTTCTACAACAACAGCTTCAAGAACGGCTTGCTGCCGATCATCTTGAGCGACGCTGAAGTGGATGAACTGTTCCAGCAGGTCGAGGCGAATCCTGGCTACGAGTTGAAGATCGACCTGCAAGCCCAGACCGTGACCCGGCCGGACGGCAAGGTCTACAGCTTCGAGCTTGACGAGTTCCGCAAGCATTGCCTGGTCAACGGCCTCGATGATATCGGCCTGACTTTGCAGGATCACGAGGCGATTGCATCGTTTGAAGCCAAGCACCGTGCGAGCCAGCCCTGGTTGTTTCGCGACGCTTGATTTGAAATTGATGTAGTCAGGGCTGGCCTCATCGCGGGCAAGCCTCGCTCCTACAGGTATTGCGCTGTCCTTGTAGGAGCGAGGCTTGCCCGCGAAGAGGCCCGAAAAAACACCCCAAGACTCACCCGAAAAAGGAAGTCCACATGACCAGCACCGCCCAGCACAGCCAGGTAGTCCAAAAGCAATTCGGTGAACAGGCCTCGGCCTACCTGAGCAGCGCCGTCCACGCTCAAGGCACTGAGTTTGCGCTGCTACAGGCTGAGCTGGCCGGGCAGGGCGATGCCCGCGTGCTGGACCTCGGTTGCGGCGCCGGTCACGTGAGTTTTCACGTGGCGTCGCTGGTCAAGGAGGTGGTGGCTTACGACCTGTCGCAGCAAATGCTCGACGTGGTCGCCGGTGCTGCCGTTGATCGTGGGTTGGGCAACGTGTCCACGGTCCTGGGTGCCGCTGAGCGGTTGCCATTCGCCGATGGCGAATTCGACTTCGTCTTCAGCCGTTATTCGGCGCACCATTGGAGCGATCTCGGCCTGGCCCTGCGTGAAGTCCGGCGGGTGTTGAAGCCGGGCGGCGTGGCGGCGTTCATCGACGTGTTGTCACCGGGTAGCCCGTTGTTCGACACTTACCTGCAAAGTGTCGAAGTGCTGCGCGACACCAGCCATGTGCGCGATTATTCCGCCGGCGAGTGGCTGCGTCAGGTCAGCGAGGCGGGGTTGCACACTCGCAGCACCACGCGTCAACGCCTGCGTCTGGAGTACACCAGCTGGGTCGAGCGCATGCGCACACCACAAGTGATGCGCGCCGCGATCCTCGAATTGCAGCAGTCGATGGGCAACGAAGTACGCGAATATTTTGAGATTGAGGCCGATGGTTCGTTCAGTACCGATGTACTGGTGCTGATGGCAGAACGATAAGCTCGGAAACATAAGCACCGAGCGATAGAATTTTTCCGGGCGTGCCCAAGGGCACACCGACTGATGACATGAGGAAAGCATGAGCAAGCAGATTCTGATTCTCCCAGGTGACGGTATTGGCCCGGAAATCATGGCCGAAGCGGTCAAGGTGCTGGAACTGGCCAACGACAAGTACAACCTGGGTTTCGAACTGAGCCACGACGTGATCGGCGGCGCAGCCATCGACAAGCACGGCGTGCCACTGGCCGACGAAACCCTGGAGCGTGCTCGCGCCGCCGATGCTGTTTTGCTGGGCGCCGTGGGCGGCCCAAAATGGGACACCATCGAGCGTGACATCCGTCCTGAGCGTGGTCTGCTGAAGATTCGTGCGCAACTGGGCCTGTTCGGCAACCTGCGTCCGGCGATCCTGTACCCGCAACTGGCCGAAGCTTCCAGCCTGAAAGCCGAAATCGTTTCCGGCCTGGACATCCTGATCGTTCGCGAGCTGACCGGCGGCATCTACTTCGGCGCGCCGCGTGGCACCCGCACCCTGGAAAACGGCGAGCGTCAGTCCTACGACACGCTGCCGTACAGCGAAAGCGAAATCCGCCGCATCGCCCGTGTCGGTTTCGACATGGCCATGGTGCGCGGCAAGAAGCTGTGCTCGGTGGACAAGGCCAACGTGTTGGCTTCCAGCCAGCTGTGGCGTGAAATCGTCGAAGAAGTGGCCAAGGATTACCCGGAAGTCGAACTGAGCCACATGTACGTCGACAACGCGGCCATGCAACTGGTGCGCGCACCGAAGCAGTTCGACGTGATCGTCACCGACAACATGTTCGGCGATATCCTGTCCGACCAGGCGTCGATGCTCACCGGTTCCATCGGCATGCTGCCGTCGGCATCGCTGGATACCCATAACAAAGGCATGTACGAGCCGTGCCACGGTTCGGCTCCGGACATCGCGGGCAAGGGCATCGCCAACCCGCTGGCGACCATTTTGTCGGTGTCGATGATGTTGCGTTACAGCTTCAACCAGTCGGATGCAGCGGATGCCATCGAGAAAGCCGTGAGCCTGGTGCTGGATCAGGGCCTGCGGACGGGCGACATCTGGTCGACCGGTTGCACTAAAGTCGGTACGCAGGAAATGGGTGACGCAGTAGTCGCCGCGCTGCGGAATCTGTAATCTCTCGGGCCCGCTGCCACTTTCCACTTCGAAAGCAGCGGCCCACTTTTCAAGAAGGTGTAGTTGCGATGAAACGTGTAGGTCTGATCGGTTGGCGCGGTATGGTCGGTTCCGTGCTCATGCAGCGGATGCTGGAAGAGCAGGATTTCGATCTTATCGAGCCGGTGTTTTTCACCACTTCCAATGTCGGTGGCCAAGGCCCGTCCGTGGGTAAGGACATTGCTCCGCTCAAGGACGCTTACAGCATTGAAGAGCTGAAAACCCTCGACGTGATTCTGACCTGCCAGGGTGGCGACTACACCAGCGAAGTCTTCCCGAAGCTGCGCGAAGCCGGCTGGCAGGGTTACTGGATCGACGCCGCTTCCAGCCTGCGTATGCAGGATGACGCGGTCATCGTGCTGGACCCGGTCAACCGCAAGGTCATCGACCAGCAGCTCGACGCGGGCACCAAGAACTACATCGGCGGCAACTGCACCGTCAGCCTGATGCTGATGGGCCTGGGCGGTCTGTTCGAAGCCGGTCTGGTCGAGTGGATGAGCGCCATGACTTATCAGGCAGCCTCCGGTGGCGGCGCGCAGCATATGCGTGAACTGATCAAGCAAATGGGCGTGACCCACGGCGCTGTCGCCGATCAACTGGCCGACCCGGCCAGCGCCATCCTCGACATCGACCGTCGTGTGGCCGAAGCCATGCGCAGCGACGCGTACCCGACCGAAAACTTCGGCGTACCGCTGGCCGGCAGCCTGATCCCGTGGATCGACAAGGAACTGCCGAACGGTCAGAGCCGCGAAGAGTGGAAGGCCCAGGCCGAGACCAACAAGATCCTCGGTCGCTTCAAGAGCCCGATCCCGGTCGATGGCATCTGCGTGCGTGTCGGCGCCATGCGCTGCCACAGCCAGGCACTGACCATCAAGCTGAACAAAGACGTGCCGATCGCCGACATCGAAGGGCTGATCAGCCAGCACAACCCTTGGGTCAAGCTGGTGCCGAACAACCGCGACATCAGCATGCAGGAGCTGAGCCCTACCAAGGTTACCGGCACCCTGAATGTTCCGGTTGGCCGTCTGCGCAAGCTGAACATGGGGTCGCAGTTCGTCGGCGCATTCACCGTCGGCGACCAGCTGTTGTGGGGCGCGGCCGAGCCGCTGCGTCGCATGCTGCGGATTCTGCTTGAGCGTTGATCGATTGAACCAATGAAAGAACCCGTGCCTTGAAAGGGGCGCGGGTTTTTTTATGGAAGTTGTGTCGCCAGAAAGGGCCTCTTCGCGGGCAAGCCTCGCTCCTACATGGGGTCGCGCCGCACCTGTAGGAGCGAGGCTTGCCCGCGAAGAGGCCGGTACCGGCACCGCAAATCCCCGGCAGAAATTGCCTGCACACCCTCCACCCGGTAAAGTGCCGCTCCCCCCGTTTCGCCAGAGGTACAACCATGAGCCAGTCCTTTGATATTGCCGTGATCGGCGCCACCGGTACTGTCGGCGAAACGCTCGTGCAGATTCTCGAAGAACGCGACTTTCCGGTCGGTAACCTGCACCTGCTGGCCAGCAGCGAATCCGCCGGTCATTCGGTGCCGTTTCGCGGCAAGAACGTGCGGGTGCGGGAAGTCGATGAGTTCGACTTCAGCAAAGTACAGCTGGTGTTCTTCGCCGCAGGTCCGGCGGTGACCTTGAGTTTCGCCTCGCGCGCCACGGCGGCCGGTTGCTCGCTGATCGATCTGTCCGGCGCCTTGCCTGCCGATCAGGCGCCGCAGGTGGTGCCGGAAGCCAATGCTCAGGTTCTGGCCGGTCTGAAAAAGCCATTCCAGGTCAGCAGCCCAAGCCCGTCGGCCACTACCTTGGCCGTGGTGCTCGCACCCTTGCTCGGTCTGCTCGATCTGCAGCGCGTCAATGTGACCGCCAGCCTGGCCGTTTCTGCCCAGGGCCGCGAAGCCGTTACAGAGCTGGCCCGGCAAACCGCCGAGCTGCTCAATGTGCGTCCGCTGGAGCCGAGTTTTTTCGATCGGCAGATGGCCTTCAACCTGCTGGCGCAAGTCGGCAAGCCGGATGAAAACGGCCATACGCTGCTGGAAAAGCGTCTGGTGCGTGAGCTGCGTCAGGTCATGGCCTTGCCTTCATTAAAGATTTCCGTCACTTGCATTCAAGCCCCGGTGTTTTTTGGCGATAGCTTTAACGTGACCCTGCAGTCTGCAAGCGTCGTGGACCTGGTAAAAGTCAACGCGGCGCTGGAAGACGCTCCGGGTATCGAGCTGGTGGAAGCCGGCGATTACCCGACGCCGGTCGGCGATGCGGTAGGGCAGGATGTGGTCTACGTCGGTCGGGTTCGCGCTGGAATCGACGACCCGTCGGAACTTAATGTGTGGCTGACGTCAGATAACGTACGCAAAGGCGCGGCGCTCAATGCTGTGCAGGTGGCTGAATTGTTGATAAAAGACCTGCTGTAAAAGATACTTGGCAACAATTTGCAGAATGATTCTGGTCGGGCGTCATGCTCGACCGGATTGCTGAAGGCAAGCCACCCTGCGAGGCTTTCCGGGGCATGAAAGAAATGATCGCGCGCGACGACCCTTCGCCGCCGCGCGCAATGCCTTACGGCAGCGACTATCAACACCTTCTCGCTGGCCGAGGAATGTTCAAACAAAGGATGAGGCTATGGTTCAAGTTCGCAAACTGGTGTTAGCAATAGCGGCCGCCTCGGCGCTGTCCTCCGGTATGGCGCATGCGCTCGGGCTCGGGGAATTGACCCTGAAGTCGTCGCTGAACCAGCCGCTGGTGGCGGAAATCGAATTGCTCGACGTCAAGGAACTCACGGCCGCCGAATTGGTGCCGAGCCTGGCGTCGCCCGAAGATTTCGCCAAGGCCGGTGTCGACCGTCAGGCATTCCTCAATGACCTGAGCTTCACCCCGGTGCTCAACGCCAGTGGCAAAAGCATCTTGCGCGTGACCTCCAGCAAGCCGCTGTCCGAACCGATGGTGAAATTCCTGGTTCAGGTGATGTGGCCCAACGGTCGCCTGCTGCGCGATTACAGCGTGCTGCTCGATCCGTCCAAATTCTCGCCGCAAACCGCTGAAGCGGCTGCGCAGCCGGCGCCGACCCAGACTGTCGCTGCACCGGTGACCGGCGCTACCAAGCCGACCCAATACACCACCACGCCGCGCGATACCCTCTGGGAAATCGCTGCGAAGGCGCGCAATGGCGGCTCGGTTCAGCAAACCATGCTGGCCATCCAGGCGCTGAACCCGGATGCCTTCATCAACGGCAACATCAACTTGCTGAAAACCGGTCAGGTGCTGCGCCTGCCGGATCAGACGCAAGTCGCCAGCGTGCCGCAACCCAAAGCCATTGCCGAAGTCGCTGCGCAGAACACTGCGTGGCGTCAGGGGCGTCGCTATGTGGCGAAGCCTGGAGCAGGGCAGCAGCAACTCGACGCGACCAAGCGCCCTCGCGCTGAAGGCGCTCCAGTGCAGCCCGCCAAGGACAAACTGAGCCTGGTGTCTGCCGAGTCCGGCAAGGCCGGTGGCAAAGGTGCTGCAGGTGATGCGAAGGCCTTGAGCAACAAACTGGCCCTGGCCCAGGAAAGCCTCGACACGACCCGTCGTGACAATGCTGAACTGAAAAGCCGCATGACCGATCTGCAAAGTCAGCTGGACAAGCTGCAACGCCTGATCGAGCTGAAGAACAATCAACTGGCCAAGATGCAGGCCGAAGGTGCTGCGGGTGCGCCGGCTGCTGCTGTTGCGGCGGCCCCGGCGATCTCGGCCGAATTGACGCCGAGCCCTGCACCCGTAACGCCAGCCCCGGTGGCGGCCGCTCCTGAGGCAGCGCCAGCTCCGACTGAAACGCCTGTCGAGCCAGCGCCAGCCGCGTCTGACGATCAGAAATTCAACGACCTGCTGACCAATCCGGTGCTGCTGGGTCTGGTCGGCGGTGGGGCAGTGGTTCTGCTGCTGTTGCTGCTGTTGCTGGCCCGTCGCCGCAAAGCCCAGCAGGAAGCCGAGAAACACCTGCGGATGGCCCGTGCCTTGTCCGAGGAGCAGGATTTCTCCGCTGATCTGGATTTGCCTGAAAGCAGCTTCGAAGGTCTGGAAGTGCCGCCGCCAAGCGTGAAGCTCGCGACCGCGCCAGCTCCTGCACCCGCGCCAACCCCGGCTCCGGCACCGGCACCGGTCATTGAGCCAGTGGTGGTCATGCCGCCGATTGCCGCGCCACTGGTCGCGCCTGCCGCTGATCGTGATGACGACGTGCTGGCCAAGGCGCAGTCGCACATGGCCGCCGGTCGCCTGAATCAGGCGGCTGCGTTGCTGGAAGAGGGCATCAAACAAGAGCCTCAGCGCAGTGACCTGCGTCTGAAGCTGATGGAAGTCTATGGCCAGCAGGGCGACCGCGATGCGTTCGTGGCCCAGGAGCGTCAGCTCGTGGCCAACGGCGAAAACTTCGCCCGTGTCGAAGAGCTGAAAAGCCGCTTCCCGGCCATGGCGGTCGTCGTGGCGGGTGGTCTGGCTGCTGCGGCCGTCGCCGCCGAACTGGACGCCGAATACGTCAAAGAGCTGTTGATGGACGAGTCCGAAGAGCCGGCGCCGGCACTGGCCGATGACGACTTCGACAGCGCGTTTGATCTGAGTCTGGATGATCTGGAAAACGTCGTTCCTGTGGTGGTCGCGCCTGAGCCGACGCCTGAGCCAGAACCAGAGGCTTTGGCCGAGCTGGATGAATTCCCGCTGGACGACGACCTGAGCTTTGAGTCGGTGTTGCAGCAACAGACTGAAATCAAGGAAAACCTCGACGACCTGTCGGACTTCGATCTGGACATGGACCTCGGTGCCGATCCGTCGCCAGGGATCCTCGATGAAGACGATTTCCTGTTGAGCCTGGATGACGACGTCAAGGACTTGCCTGCCGTTGAAGTACCTGCCGCCGCTCCTGAGGTCGCGCTGGATGATCTGGAGCTGCCGGCGGATTTCGATCTGTCGCTGGCCGATGAAATGGACGCTCCGGATGCATTTGCCGCTGAGCTGGATGACGTCAACGCCGAGCTGGATCGTCTGTCGCAGAGCATTGGCGAGCCGACCTTCACTGCCGAAGACGCATTGGCTTCCGCAGCTGACGAACCGGAATTCGATTTCCTCTCCGGCACCGACGAAGTCGCTACCAAGCTCGATCTGGCCCAGGCCTACATCGACATGGGCGACGCCGACGGCGCGCGGGACATCCTCAATGAGGTGGTCAGCGAAGGTGACGCGGGTCAGAAGAGCGAAGCCAAGGAAATGCTTTCGCGTCTGGCTTGAGTGATCGGTAAGGCATAAACAAAACGGCAGCCCATTGAGGCTGCCGTTTTTGTTTTATCGATAATGCGATGGAGTCTGTTGAGGTGTCTTCGCGGGCAAGCCTCGCTCCTACAGGGCTCTCCGAACCTGTAGGAGCGAGGCTTGCCCGCGAAGCTTTTCGGTTCAGGCCAACAAATCCTCATAAAACGCACCAAACGGCCGGGTAGGGTGGGCGATCTGGATTTCCAGAATCCATAACCCCACATTCGGACATTCCTCGAAATTCCCCAGATCCCCGGCACGATAAATCGCATGGGGGAAATCACTGACCCGGTGTCCCTTGATTTCCAGGTTCAGCTTCCAGCCCATCGCCGTCGCCTGTTCGTCGGCGTAGCGATACAGCTCGGGACCGGCCACCTGCCGGGTTCGCCAGTAATCGTGAACCTGATCGAACAAGGTCTTCGCGGCCGTCGCGCACGCCTTCATCTCGGAATCGTCGCCGACGACGAACGTTGCGCCGGAGTCGCCTTCATGGCGATCCCAGACCACGCCGAGGTCGATAAAGAAAATGTCGTTCTCGGCCAGTACCGGATCGCCTTCGGAGCGTTGCTTGAAGGTTTTCAGGGTGTTTTCGCCAAAGCGGATCTTTGACGGGTGCCAGATGCGGTCCATCCCGAGTTCGTTCAATACGTCGAGGCTCATGGCCAGTGCCTCGGACTCACGCATGCCGGGTTTGATGCGTCGGGCCATTTCGTCGATGGCTTCCCACGTCTTGCGTTTGGCGTGCAGCATGCCTTCCAGGCTGTACGCCAGGCCGACGGCTTCTTTGAGAGGTGCATTCATCATCAGGTCTCGGTGGTGTTCTGTTTTTTTCGTTGTGTAGTTGTCTATATAGCGAAGTCTGTATGGACACTGCAACGGCACAAACGACACACGCCTCTGGCGTCCCGGTCCGGCGGCCTTATAATGCCCGCCTTTGCGTAGATCAGCAGGCTGTCACTCCTTGGCAAATATAGATAACCCGGCCGCCGAAATGGCGGCCGACGGCTTTTTCCGCATCGCGTTGGGCGTTGAATACAAAGGCTCTCGCTATCGCGGCTGGCAGCGTCAGGCCTCCGGCGTGCTCACGGTGCAGGAAACCCTGGAAAACGCCTTGTCCAAAGTTGCCGACTCACCCGTGTCGCTGCTGTGCGCCGGGCGCACGGACGCCGGCGTGCATGCGTGCGGGCAGGTGGTGCATTTCGATACACAGGTCGAGCGGTCGATGAAAGCCTGGGTCATGGGCGCCAACATCAACTTGCCCCACGACGTCAGCGTCAGTTGGGCCAAGGTCATGCCGGCGCATTTCCATGCGCGGTTCAAGGCCATCGCCCGGCGCTATCGCTACGTGATCTACAACGATCAGATCCGTCCGGCGCACCTGAACGAAGAAATTACCTGGAATCACCGTCCGCTCGACGTCGAGCGCATGGCCGAGGCTGCGCAATACCTGGTCGGCACCCACGACTTCAGCGCTTTTCGCGCCGGCCAGTGCCAGGCCAAATCGCCGGTCAAGGAGCTGCATCACCTGCGCGTCACGCGTCACGGCAAGATGATCGTGCTGGATATCCGCGCCAGCGCCTTCCTGCACCACATGGTGCGTAACATTGCCGGTGTATTGATGACCATCGGCGCCGGCGAGCGTCCGGTGGAGTGGATGAAGGAAGTGCTGGAGAGCCGCATTCGCCGTTCCGGCGGGGTAACGGCGCATCCATTCGGCCTGTATCTGGTGCAGGTCGAGTACCGCGACGAGTTCGAATTGCCTGAACGTTACATTGGCCCACACTTCCTGACCGGTTTCACCGAACTTGACGGCTGACGCCCTCGAACGCATTTGTTACCATCCGGGACTTTCTCGGATTTACCCTGAGGTTTTATCGACATGTCAGCCGTTCGCAGCAAGATTTGCGGGATTACCCGCATAGAAGATGCGTTGGCGGCGGTCGAGGCCGGGGCTGATGCCATCGGGTTTGTGTTTTACGCCAAGAGCCCGCGGGCCGTGACGTTCCAGCAAGCGCGCGACATCATCAAGGCGCTGCCGCCGTTCGTGACGACCGTGGGTTTGTTCGTCAACGCCAGCCGTTGCGAGTTGGGAGAGTTGCTCGACGCCGTGCCGCTGGACCTGTTGCAGTTCCATGGCGACGAAACCGCTGCCGACTGTGAAGGCTGGCATCGACCGTACATCAAGGCGCTGCGGGTCAAGGCCGGCGACGATATCGCGGCGGCATGCAATGCGTTTCCAAGTGCCAGCGGTATCCTGCTCGATGCTTATGTTGAAGGCGTCCCTGGTGGAACCGGCGAAGCGTTCGACTGGTCTCTGATACCGCAAGGCTTGAGCAAGCCGATCATCCTGGCGGGCGGTTTGACGCCGGACAACGTCGGCGAAGCGATTGCCCGGGTTCGGCCTTACGCCGTGGACGTCAGTGGGGGAGTAGAGGCGAGCAAGGGCATCAAGGATCACGCAAAGATTCAGGCATTCATTAACGCGGTACGCAGCAGCAAGTAGTTGATGTGACGGCTGGCAGACTGCCGCCGTCCCAAAATGCACTGCGCTGCACAAAGCAGGCACGGCTGAGGATTGATGGGTTGTACGCAGGTCACGCTTCACTGACCCGGCCACCCACCGATCATCGCCACACACATGAATTTAGCTCAAGGGCATACGCGGGGCTGCGAACCAGAGCGTTCGGGCCGCCGGTACTGGAGAAAGAAAGCATGAGCAACTGGTTAGTAGACAAACTGATCCCTTCGATCATGCGTTCCGAGGTCAAGAAGAGCTCGGTGCCTGAAGGTCTGTGGCACAAATGCCCGTCTTGCGAGGCTGTGCTGTATCGTCCGGAGCTGGAAAAGACCCTGGATGTTTGCCCGAAGTGCAACCACCACATGCGTATCGGCGCCCGCGCCCGTATCGACATTTTCCTCGACGCCGAAGGCCGCAGCGAGCTGGGTGCGGACCTGGAGCCAGTCGACCGTCTGAAATTCCGTGACGGCAAGAAGTACAAGGATCGCCTGACCGCTGCGCAAAAGCAGACCGGCGAAAAAGACGCACTGATCTCCATGAGCGGCACCCTGCTGGGCATGCCAGTGGTGGTTTCGGCCTTCGAATTCTCCTTCATGGGCGGTTCCATGGGTGCGATCGTCGGTGAGCGCTTCGTACGCGCCGCCAACTACGCCCTGGAAAACAAATGCCCGATGATCTGCTTCGCCGCTTCCGGCGGTGCGCGGATGCAGGAAGCCCTGATTTCCCTGATGCAAATGGCCAAGACCTCTGCGGTACTGGCGCGTCTGCGTGAAGAAGGCATTCCGTTCATCTCCGTGCTGACCGATCCGGTCTACGGCGGCGTTTCTGCCAGCCTGGCGATGCTTGGCGACGTGATCGTCGGCGAGCCGAAAGCCCTGATCGGCTTCGCCGGTCCACGCGTGATCGAGCAAACCGTTCGCGAAAAACTGCCGGAAGGCTTCCAGCGCAGCGAATTCCTGCTGGAGCACGGTGCGATCGACATGATCATTCACCGTCAGGAACTGCGTCCGCGCCTGGGTAACCTGCTGGCGCAACTGACCGGCAAGCCGACGCCGAAATTCGTTGCCGCGCCAATCGAGCCGATCGTCGTTCCGCCGGTGCCTGCAAACATATGACCCAACGCACCCTTGGCGAGTGGCTCGCCTACCTTGAGCAGTTGCACCCTTCGGCCATCGACATGGGCCTTGAGCGCTCGCAACAGGTAGCGTCCCGCATGGGGCTGGGCAAGCCGGCGCCTCGGGTGATCACGGTCACCGGCACCAACGGCAAGGGTTCCACCTGCGCATTCGTGGCTTCATTGCTGCGGGCGCAGGGTCTGAAGGTTGGTGTCTACAATTCTCCGCACCTGCTGCGTTACAACGAGCGGGTGCAGGTCAACGGCGTCGAAGCGACGGATGCCGAGCTGTGCGAAGCCTTTGCTGCGGTGGAGGCGGGGCGTGGCGAAACTTCCCTGACTTACTTCGAAATGGGCACCCTGGCGGCGTTCTGGCTGTTTCAACGGTCAGCGCTGGATGCCGTGGTGCTGGAAGTCGGTCTGGGCGGGCGGCTGGACACGGTCAACGTGGTGGATGCCGACATGGCGCTGGTGACCAGCATCGGCGTGGATCACGCGGATTATCTGGGCGACACCCGTGAGTCAGTGGCCTATGAAAAGGCCGGCATCTTCCGCCAGGGCGCGCCTGCGCTCTGTGGAGACCTGAATCCTCCTCAACCTCTGCTGGACAAGGCGCGCGAGCTGGCTTGCCCGTTTTTCCTGCGGGGACGCGATTTTGACCTCGGTGTCACCGATCACAACTGGCAATGGCGCGGTCTTGACGCTCAAGGGCGTGTAGTCGAGTTGCATGATCTGCCGTTGCTCGATCTGCCGATGGAAAACGCCGCGCTGGCGTTGCAGGCGTACCTGTTGCTTGGTTTGCCTTGGGTCGATGCGCAGATTATTGATGCGCTGAAAGCCACGCGGGTGGTTGGTCGTCTCGACCGCCGCCAGTTCGACTGGCAGGGCAAGCGTCTGAACCTGTTGCTGGATGTGGGGCATAACCCTCACGCCGCCGAATACCTGGCCCGTCGTTTGGCGAGCCGACCGCCGGCCGGCAAGCGTCTGGCGGTGTTTGGATTGCTGGCGGACAAGGATCTGGATGGTGTTGTCGGCGAATTGAATGCTAGTGTCCAGCACTGGGCTGTTGCTCCGCTGGATTCGCCGCGGGCACGACCGGTAGCCGATTTGCACGGGGTGCTGCACAACCTTGGTGCTTCAGTCGCGTCCTATGACAGCGTGGCCGCCGCCCTGGAAGGGCAGTGCGCGCTGGCGACGAGCGACGACGAAATTCTGTTGTTCGGATCATTTTATTGTGTTGCCGAGGCCCTTGAATGGCTGGCCCGGCGCTCCACGGAGGAAGCGGCAAATGGCATTGCTGGATAAGGCTTACAAACAGCGCATGGTCGGCGCCTTGGTGCTGGTGGCGCTGGCGGTGATTTTCCTGCCGATGCTGTTTTCCCGTCAGGATGAGCAGCGTCAGGTGACGGTCGAAGCGCCAGCCGCCCCGCAAGCGCCTTCGGTGCCGCAGGTGCAGGTCGAGCCGGTGGCGGTGCCTGAGCCGCAAGTCTTGCCGCAGGAGCCTGTGCCGAGTGATGACGACATCGCGCAGCAGGAAGAGCCCGTAATGCCGATCGCGCCGACTGCGCCCGTCGCACCTGCGCCTGCCGCAAAACCGGTAACGCCACCTCCGGCACCGGCTCCGGTCAACAAGCCGACGACTGCGCCGAGCCAGCCGATTACCGCCGCACCGGGTAAGCCGGATACTACTCAAAGCCGCGTCGACGCCAATGGCCTGTCGGTCAGCTGGTCGGTGCAACTGGCCAGCCTGTCGAGCCGCGCCAGCGCAGAAAACCTGCAAAAAACCCTGCGTAGCCAAGGCTACAATGCCTACATTCGCACGGCTGACGGCAAGAATCGGGTGTTCGTAGGGCCGTTGATCGAGCGTGCGGAAGCCGATCGTCTGCGCGACTTGTTGAACCGCCAGCAGAACCTCAAGGGTTTTGTGGTGCGCTTCCAGCCTGAGCGCGGTTGAAAACTATCGACCCGATTTGAAATGCACTGACAATCGCAGCTTACCGATAAGCATGGGCTCTGCTAAAATGCGCCGCCTTATCCGTCTGTAGGCTGCACTGTGCCATTTACCTGGGTTGACTGGGCGATCGTTGCAATCGTCGCCATCTCCGCATTGATCAGTCTGAGCCGCGGCTTCGTCAAAGAAGCATTATCGCTGGTGACCTGGATCATCGCAGGAGTCGTCGCCTGGATGTTCGGTGGTGCATTGTCCGAATACCTCGCCGGATACATCGAAACGCCATCGGCACGTGTGATCACGGGCTGCGCAATAATGTTTGTCGCCACGCTGATCGTAGGCGCAATGATCAATTATCTTATCGGCGAATTGGTTCGCGTCACAGGGTTGTCCGGGACCGATCGATTCCTCGGCATGGCCTTCGGCGCCGCGCGTGGCGTGTTGCTGGTGGTCGTGGCGGTCGGGCTGTTGAGCCTGGGGCCGGTACAGCAGGACGGGTGGTGGCAACAGTCGCAACTCGTGCCAAAATTTCTATTGGTCGCAGACTGGTCCAAAAACCTGATTCTCGGGTGGAGCAGTCAGTGGCTTGCCAGCGGTATCAGCGTACCCGCTGAAATACCGTTCAAGGAGCACCTCTTGCCGACGGCCAAAACGCCTCAGTGAGTTGTGTTCAGTTCAGATCCATTAAGTAGGGGTTGCGTCGCATGTGTGGCATCGTCGGTATCGTCGGTAAGTCGAACGTCAATCAGGCGCTGTATGACGCGCTAACCGTCCTCCAGCACCGCGGCCAGGACGCTGCCGGTATCGTGACCAGCCATGACGGCCGGTTATTCCTGCGCAAGGACAATGGCCTGGTGCGTGACGTGTTCCATCAGCGTCACATGCAGCGTCTGGTCGGTCACATGGGCATTGGCCATGTGCGTTACCCGACCGCGGGCAGCTCGACCTCGGCCGAAGCTCAACCGTTCTACGTCAACTCGCCTTACGGCATCACCCTGGCGCACAACGGTAACCTGACCAACGTTGAACAGCTGGCCAAGGAGATTTACGAATCTGACCTGCGCCACGTCAACACCAATTCCGATTCGGAAGTGCTGCTTAACGTGTTCGCGCACGAACTGGCCCAGCGTGGCAAGTTGCAGCCTACCGAAGAAGACGTGTTCGCTGCCGTCACTGACGTGCACAACCGTTGCGTCGGTGGTTACGCTGTCGTGGCGATGGTGACCGGTTACGGCATCGTCGGTTTCCGCGACCCGCACGGCATCCGTCCGATCGTTTTCGGTCAGCGTCACACCGACGAAGGCGTCGAGTACATGATCGCCTCCGAAAGCGTGTCCCTGGACGTGCTCGGTTTCACCCTGATTCGCGACCTGGCACCGGGCGAAGCGGTCTACATCACTGAAGACGGCAAGCTGCACACCCGTCAGTGCGCGACCAACCCGTCCCTGACTCCGTGCATCTTCGAACACGTCTACCTGGCGCGTCCGGACTCGATCATTGACGGTGTCTCGGTTTATAAAGCCCGTCTGCGCATGGGTGAGAAGCTCGCCGAGAAGATCCTGCGCGAGCGTCCGGATCACGACATCGACGTGGTTATCCCGATTCCGGACACCAGCCGTACCGCTGCTCTGGAGCTGGCGAACCACTTGGGCGTCAAGTTCCGCGAAGGCTTCGTGAAGAACCGTTATATCGGCCGGACCTTCATCATGCCGGGCCAGGCCGCACGGAAAAAATCCGTACGCCAGAAGCTCAACGCCATCGAACTGGAATTCCGCGGCAAGAACGTGATGCTGGTGGATGACTCGATCGTTCGCGGCACCACTTGCAAGCAAATCATCCAGATGGCCCGCGAAGCTGGCGCCAAAAACGTCTACTTCTGCTCCGCGGCACCGGCCGTTCGCTACCCGAACGTCTACGGCATCGACATGCCGAGCGCCCACGAGCTGATCGCCCATAACCGTTCGACCCAGGACGTCGCGGATCTGATCGGCGCAGACTGGCTGATCTATCAGGACTTGCCTGACTTGATCGAAGCGGTCGGTGGCGGCAAGATCAAGATCGACAAGTTCGATTGCGCGGTGTTCGACGGCCAGTACGTGACCGGCGACGTCGACGAGGCTTACCTGAACAAGATCGAGCAGGCACGCAACGATGCCTCCAAGGTCAAGACGCAGGCAGTCAGCGCGATCATTGATCTGTACAACAACTGAGTAAACGCGCGGCCTGTAGGAGCGAGCGGTGCGGCGACCCGACTTGCCCGCGAAGCTTTTGGTGTTCCCAAAGGCCCCTTCGCGGGCAAGCCATGCTCCTACAGGCCGTTTTTGTATCTATTAGCGAGTAGGGCAAGGAGTGACAGCATGAGTCAGGATTGGGATGCCGGTCGGCTGGACAGCGACCTCGAAGGCGTAGCGTTCGATACCCTGGCCGTACGCGCCGGTCAGCACCGCACGCCGGAAGGCGAACACGGTGATCCGATGTTCTTCACTTCCAGCTATGTATTCCGTACCGCCGCCGACGCGGCCGCACGTTTTGCCGGGGAAGTGCCGGGCAACGTTTACTCGCGCTACACCAACCCGACCGTGCGCGCGTTCGAAGAGCGCATTGCCGCCCTGGAAAGCGCCGAGCAAGCCGTGGCCACCGCCACTGGCATGGCCGCCATCATGGCGGTGGTGATGAGTCTGTGCAGCGCCGGCGATCATGTGCTGGTATCGCGCAGCGTGTTCGGTTCGACCATCAGCCTGTTCGAGAAGTACTTCAAGCGCTTCGGCATCGAAGTCGATTACGTGCCTCTGGCGGATCTGTCCGGCTGGGACGCGGCGATCAAGGCCAACACCAAGTTGCTGTTTGTCGAGTCGCCGTCCAATCCACTGGCCGAGCTGGTGGATATCGCCGAACTGGCGAAAATCGCTCACGCCAAAGGCGCGATGCTGGTGGTCGACAACTGCTTCTGCACACCTGCGCTGCAGCAGCCGCTGAAGATGGGCGCGGACATCGTCGTGCACTCGGCGACCAAGTTCATCGACGGCCAGGGCCGTTGCATGGGCGGCGTAGTGGCCGGTCGCAGCGAGCAGATGAAAGAAGTGGTCGGTTTCCTGCGTACCGCCGGGCCAACCTTGAGCCCGTTCAACGCGTGGATCTTCCTCAAAGGCCTGGAAACCCTGAACCTGCGCATGAAGGCGCACTGCGCCAATGCCCAGCAACTGGCCGAGTGGCTGGAGCAGCAGGACGGTATCGAGAAAGTCCATTACGCCGGCCTGAAAAGCCATCCGCAACACGCGTTGGCACAGCGTCAGCAGAAAGGTTTCGGCGCCGTGGTGAGTTTCGAGGTCAAGGGCGGCAAAGAGGGCGCGTGGCGCTTTATCGATGCAACCCGATTGATTTCGATCACCGCCAACCTTGGCGACAGCAAGACCACCATCACCCACCCGAGCACCACCTCCCACGGCCGTCTGGCGCCGCAAGAGCGTGAAGCAGCGGGCATTCGTGACAGCCTGATCCGCATTGCGGTCGGTCTGGAAGACGTGGCCGACCTGCAGGCTGATCTGGCGCGCGGGTTGGCTGCCTTGTGATCGAGTTGTCCACGCCGACTACCAGTTCCAATGGCCGCGTCGCACTGGTGACCGGTGCTGCGCGGGGCATTGGTCTGGGGATTGCGGCCTGGCTGATCAGCGAAGGCTGGCAGGTGGTGCTGACGGACCTGGATCGGGTGCGTGGTTCGAAGGTGGCGAAGGTGCTGGGCGACAACGCCTGGTTCATCGCCATGGACGTCTCGAACGAAGGGCAGGTGGCGTTGGGTGTTGCCGAAGTGCTGGGGCAGTTCGGGCGTCTGGATGCGCTGGTGTGCAACGCGGCAGTGGCCGATCCGCACAACATCACCCTGGAAAGCCTCGATCTGGCTTACTGGAATCGGGTACTGGCGGTAAACCTCAGCGGGCCGATGCTGTTGGCCAAGCACTGTGCGCCGTACCTGCGTGCTCACAGCGGTGCGATCGTCAACCTGGCCTCGACCCGCGCCGGGCAGTCAGAACCCGACACGGAGGCCTATGCGGCGAGCAAGGGCGGACTGCTGGCCTTGACTCACGCCTTGGCAATCAGTCTTGGGCCGGAAATTCGCGTCAACGCCGTCAGCCCTGGCTGGATCGATGCGCGAGACCCTGGGGTGCGGCGTGCCGAACCCCTCACCGAAGCCGACCATGCGCAGCATCCGGCGGGCCGGGTAGGGACGGTCGAGGACGTGGCGGCGATGGTTGCCTGGTTGCTGTCGAAGAATGCGGGTTTCGTCACGGGCCAGGAGTTTGTGGTCGATGGCGGCATGACCAAGAAGATGATTTACAGCGAATAGCAGTGCGGGGGCGGTCTTCTGCATTGATGCCGAATGTGTCGGCCTCTTCGCGAGCAGGCTCGCTCCCACATTAAAAACGCGGCCCACTGTGGGAGCGAGCCTGCTCGCGAAGCGGTCTGACGGCCGCGCACATCCCCGGGGATGACACGATTTTGTCTTTTTCAGAAAAACTTCAATCCTGCTATTGACTTAGCTTCGTTAGGTGCGTAAATTTCGCGGCCTCAGAGAAGCAAAGGGTGATTAGCTCAGCTGGGAGAGCGTCTGCCTTACAAGCAGAATGTCGGCGGTTCGATCCCGTCATCACCCACCACTTCTTGAGACTCTTGCGAAAGCAGGAGGGAAGCTGAAAAGCCTCCACCGACGCGCAGCGGTAGTTCAGTCGGTTAGAATACCGGCCTGTCACGCCGGGGGTCGCGGGTTCGAGTCCCGTCCGCTGCGCCATATTTTCCAAGTCAGGTTTATCCCTGATTTGAGATTGAAAGAGAGATTGAAAGAGAGATTGAAAAGTCTCGAAGCTTCAATCAGACGAGTTAGGACGCAAGTCCAAAGCGATACGCAGCGGTAGTTCAGTCGGTTAGAATACCGGCCTGTCACGCCGGGGGTCGCGGGTTCGAGTCCCGTCCGCTGCGCCATATCTGCCTCAAGGCCCACTGAACGCCTTGGAGCTACGAAGAAACCTCTGGTGATCTTCGAGTCGATAGCAAAGACCCTGGTCGAAAGACCGGGGTTTTTTGTGTCTGAAATTTGGCTTTTATGCCACTTCACGCTTACCCATATGACCTTTCTGCACGGCCGTTGCATAAAGGGCTTCCTTCGTGGCTCCGACATTAATTAGAATCACTCTCATTTACGATAACTCCTTGGCACAGGGCTTCTTGAGATGAGTGATGCGGCGATGCCGAAGGAGCAAACCCTCCACGACCTGTACCGCGATCACCGTGGCTGGCTGGAAGGCTGGTTGAGAAGGCGCATGGGCAACGGCTGTGATGCGGCGGATTTGAGCCAGGATACGTTCCTGCGCGTGCTCGCCAGCTCTCAGCGCATCGCTGACTTGCAAGAGCCCCGTGCCTATCTGCTGACCGTCGGCAAACGCCTGCTGAGCAACTTCTATCAGCGTCGCAGCCTTGAGCAAGCCTATCTGGCTGCGTTGGCGTCGATGCCTGAAGACTGTGCGCCATCACCCGAGCAGCGCTGGCTGCTGCTGGAAACCCTGCAAGCACTGGATGAGCTGCTCGACGGACTGCCAAGGGCGGTGCGCCGGGCGTTTCTCTGGAGTCAGCTCGAAGGCTTGAACTACCAGCAAATCGCCGAGCGCCTGCGGGTGTCGGAGCGCACGATCAAACGTTACATGGCGCAAGCCTACGAGCATTGCCTGTTGGTGGAACTGTGAACAGTCAGTCTTCATCCGATCCCCGTCAGGCCGTCCGGGCTGCCGCGCAATGGCTTGCGTTGCTCGAATCTGGCGGCGCCAATGAGCAGGATCGCGCGAACTTGCAGCGTTGGCGCGACACCTGCGCCAGTCACGAGCAGGCCTGGCAGAAGGCCCAGGCCTTGCGTCAGCGTTTCGCCGATCTGCCGTCGGCGCTGGCGCTGAGCAGCCTGGACCGTCCTGATCCGGGCCGACGCGCAGTGCTGAAGCGCGCATTGGGCGCCGTGGCGTTGGTGCCGACGGCTTGGCTGATCAGTCGACAATTGCCTCTGAACGTCTGGCGTGCCGACCTGCACACCGCCACTGGCGAGCGCAAAAAAGTGCAGCTAGCCGATGGCAGTTCCTTGCAGCTCAATACCGCCAGTGCCGTCGATGTGGATGTGCAGAACCGCCGCGTGAAGCTGATAGAAGGCGAGCTGTCGCTGAAGGTGCCGGGCACTGCGCCGCTGACGATCCAGACGAAGTTCGGCAACGTTATCCTCAGCCAGAGCGAAGTCTGCGTGCGCCAGGAGGCTCGGGGCTGTCGGGTGTCGGTGTTCAACGGTAGCGTGCAGTTGCAGCCCCTGCATGGGCCGGCACTGGCATTGCGCGAGGGGCAGCAGGTCAGCCTTGAAGCGGCGGGTGTCGGCGCGATCACGCCATTCGATGCGCTTGCGCCGGGTTGGCGTGAAGGCGTGCTGATGGCGAAGAACCAGCCGCTGGGGGATTTCCTGCGCGAACTCGGCACTTACCGACCGGGCGTTCTGCGCTGGGAGCCTGAACTGGAAAGTCTGCGTGTCACCGGCAGTTTCCGTCTCGACGACACGGATCGCGTCCTCGCGCTGCTTGCGGCCAGTCTGCCGCTGGAGGTGCATTCCCGAACCCGCTACTGGGTCACGTTGCTGCCGCGCAAAAATAGTGTGTAAAGCCTGTCCCCTTTTTTCGACTCGCTTGTCATTCAAGGCATGTGAACGAATCAAGAGAGCAAATTCAATGCCTGCACCTTGTTATCCGCGTCTGCGTCCGTTGTTGCACCTGAGTCTGCTGCTTGGCCTGAGTGCCAGTCCATTGTTCATAACCGCAAGCTGGGCCGAAGACAGTGCCCGACGCAGTTATCAGGTGCCTGCCGGCAGCCTGAGTGATGCGCTGACCCGTTTCGCGGGGTTGTCTGGGGTCAATCTCTCGGTTGATCCGGCGCTGGTCAGCGGTCGCAACAGTACCGGGCTGTCTGGCGATTACGCGGTCGAGGAGGGCTTTGCGCGACTGTTGCAGGGTTCCGGTCTGCAGTTGCAAGCGGTGGGCGAGCAGGCGTACATCCTGACCCCGGCGCCAGAAGGCAGCAGCCTGCAACTGGCCCCGACCTCGATTCTCGGTGCCACCGGCGGGGCGGACGGCGAGGTGTATGCCGGCGGTCAGGTTGCGCGTCGCGGCTCGCAAGGTTTGCTGGGCTCGAAAGACTTCATGGAAACGCCGTTCAGCATGACCACCTACACCAGCGAGGCGGTCAAGAACTTGCAGGCGCGTACCCTGGGCGAGCTGATCGCCAGCGATCCTTCCGTTCGCGCCACCAACCCGGCCGGTGGGCGCTATGAGCAATTCACCATTCGCGGGTTCAGCCTGTTCAACAGTGATGTCGCCTACAACGGCCTCTACGGCGTTTTGCCGACCTATACGATCGACATGGAAATGGCCGACCGCGTCGATATTCTCAAAGGCCCGAGCCAGCTCATTAACGGCATCTCGCCGCGAGGTTCCGTGGGTGGCGGGATCAACGTGGTGCCCAAACGCGCGACCGACAAGCCGATCACTTCGTTTACCGGCAACTACGCGTCTGACAGCCAGACCGGCGGTGCCGTGGATATCGGCAGGCGCTTCGGCGAAGACAACAAGTTCGGCATTCGTTTCAACGGCGTAAAACAGTCCGGCGACACCGAATGGGATCACCAGAATGTCGACCGCGAGATGGCCGTACTGGGGCTGGATTTCCGCGGTGAGCGCCTGCGACTTTCGACCGACCTGGGGCGCACCGAGCGCGATACCGACGCCCCGCAGGAGCGCGTGCAAGTTGGCGCCGCCGCACAGGTTCCGCATGCCAGCGATGTCCGCCACAACTATGCGCAGCCCTGGAGCAAGGCGAGTACCAACGACACGTTCGGCACGGTGAACGGTGAGTTCGATGTCAGCGATAACGTGATGCTGTACGGCGGTGTGGGCGCGCGCGAAAGCAATCATGAATTCCTCCGTCATGCTGTTGCGGTCACCAACAACCGGGGCGACTTCAGCGTTCAACCCCGTGACTTCATCCGTGACGAAAGTGTCCGGACGGCTACTGCCGGGGTGCGCAACTGGTTCCATACCGGGCCCGTGAGTCACGAGGTCAACCTGGCGGCCAGCTATTTCTACATGGATTTCGAAAATGGCGGCGCCCGTTATGCCACGGCCAACAGCAACCTCTATAGCCCGGTGGTAACACCGACACCTGTCAGGCCCACTCGACTCGATTCGAAGGTCTACACCGAGAACCGCTTCAGCGGTCTGGCGCTGTCCGACACGCTGGGGTTCTTCGATGATCGCCTGTTGCTGACCCTCGGCGCCCGCTGGCAGCGGGTGAAGGTTGATGACTGGACTGACAATGTCAAAGGCGACACGGCCTACGATGAAGAAAAGGTTTCGCCGTCGGGCGGCATCCTCTTCAAGGCAACCGACAAGCTGTCGCTGTACGCCAACTACATGGAAGGCTTGAGCCAGGGCAAGATCGCGCCATCGACTTCAGTGAACGAGGACGAAATCTTCCCGCCGTTTATCAGCCGTCAGGTCGAGGTTGGCGCCAAGTATGACGCAGGTGCGTTTGCCGTCACCGCCGCAGTGTTCCGGATCAAGCAGCCGGCCTATGAAACCAACGCCACGACCCGCGTCTTCGGCCCGAACGGCAAGCGCCAAAACGAAGGTGTGGAACTGAGTGTGTTCGGTGAGCCGCTCAAGGGTTTCCGCCTGCTTGGCGGTGTCATGTACATCGACAGCGAGTTGACCAACACCGCCAACGGCACCTTCGACGGTAACCGTGCGCCAGCGACGCCGGAATACAACGTCAACCTCGGCGCCGAGTGGGATGTGCCGACCATGCAGGGGCTGACGCTGACCAGTCGCGGCATCTATTCCAGCTCGCAGTATCTGGACCAGTCCAACGTCAAGGAAATCGATTCGTGGGAGCGTTTTGATGTAGGCGCCCGCTATGCGTTCAAGGTCGAGGAAAAGAACATCACCTTGCGCGCCAACATCGAGAACGTGGCGGGCAAGCGCTACTGGAGTTCGGCCGGTGCTTCGGATGACAGCGAGCCGGGATTGACGCTGTCGACGCCGCGCACGTACTTGCTTTCGGCGACTGTCGATTTCTGAATCGGACCTGTGGGAGCGAGCAGGCTCGCTCCCACAAAGTAGTGCGGTGTTGCTCAGTAGCCGAACTTGTCTCGCAATCCGTAGTACCAGGCGCCCAGCGCCGCAAACGGTGTGCGCAGCAATTGCCCGCCGGGGAAAGGGTAGTGCGGTAGGTCAGCAAACGCGTCAAAACGCTCAGCCTGACCGCGCAACGCTTCGGCCAACACTTTGCCCGCCAGGTGCGTGTACGTCACGCCGTGACCACTGCAACCCTGGGAGTAGTAGATGTTGTCGCCCAGGCGTCCGACCTGCGGAAGACGCGACAGGGTCAGCAGGAAATTGCCGGTCCAGGCGTAATCAATCTTCACGTCCTTGAGCTGCGGGAAAGCCTTGAGCATCTTCGGTCGGATGATCGCTTCAATATTCGCCGGGTCCCGCGCGCCGTACACCACGCCACCGCCGAAAACCAGGCGCTTGTCGCCGGTCAGACGGTAATAGTCGAGCAGGTAGTTGCAGTCTTCGACACAGTAATCCTGCGGCAACAGGCTCTTGGCCAACGCTTCGCCCAATGGCTCGGTGGTAATCACCTGCGTTCCACACGGCATCGACTTGGCTGCCAATTCCGGCACCAGATTACCGAGGTACGCGTTGCCCGCCACGATGATGAACCTGGCCCTGACCCTGCCTTGAGGCGTGTGCACTATCGGGGTTGCGCCGCGCTCGATGCGCACCGCCGGCGACTGCTCATAGATAGTGCCGCCCAACGACTCGACCGCCGCGGCTTCGCCGAGTACCAGGTTCAGCGGATGAATGTGCCCGCCGCTCATGTCGAGCATGCCGCCAACGTATTGCTCGCAGTTAACCACTTCACGAATGCGGCGTTGATCCAGCAGCTCAAGCTGCGTGTGACCAAAACGCTCCCACAGACGCTTTTGCGATTCCAGATGGCCCATCTGCTTGCTGGTGAGCGCGGCGAACACTCCGCCGTCCTTCAGGTCGCACTGAATATTATATTTGGCGACCCGCTCACGAATGATCCGTCCACCCTCGAACGCCATCTGCCCCAACAACTGCGCCTGCTTGGGGCCAACGCTACGCTCGATCACATCGATGTCGCGGCTATAACTGTTAACGATCTGGCCACCGTTACGACCCGATGCGCCGAAACCCACCTTGGCGGCTTCCAGCACCGTGACCTTGAAACCGTTTTCCAACAGAAACAGGGCCGAGGACAGGCCGGTGTAACCGGCACCGATCACACAGACATCAGTCTCTACATCACCCTGCAAGGCCGGGCGCGGCGGAACCGCATTGGCCGATGCGGCGTAGTAGGACTCTGGGTAGGGTGTGTTCGCCATCCTGCTGCCTCTGTTTAATATATTTTACGAGTGCATCGATCCTACCCGAGTTAAAAATCGACCGCCAGCCACCGCAAAATCTTCCTTGCAGCCGCGAAATTAAATATTTTGCATATTCATAGGGTTAGCTCGAAAAAAGGTGTTGACACCCCTCCGGAATTCCGTAGAATGCCGCCTCACAGCAGGCACGTAGCTCAGTTGGTTAGAGCACCACCTTGACATGGTGGGGGTCGTTGGTTCGAGTCCAATCGCGCCTACCAAACAAAATCCGCTCTGCTGGGCGGTCTAGAAGGGCTCACCGAAAGGTGGGCCCTTTTTTGTTGTCTGTGTCCCGTCCTGAATAAGGTTTACACCTTCTGATCTATTTTCAGGAGGACGTAATGGAATCAGCAAAAAGGCGTAGTCAGCGAGACTACACGCTGACCTTTAAATTGTCGGTCGTCGACCAAGTCGA